>JAYTCQ010000174.1:0-77014 GCA_043736395.1 Blastocatellia bacterium
GGAATTATATTCTTTGACAAAGACATCTACCTGAGGATTGCGCTGATATTTGCGGTATCGATCAATTACCTCTTTTGCCAATTCGCTTTCTGTCAAACAGGCCGCTTGAATGTCCATTTCAATCAATGGCATGCGAATAATTCCTCTGGCGTCCACGCGGACAGATTCACGCGACAATTGCGGACGATTGAAGACGCGAACGTCAAGCAAATCGCCTGGCCCAATCCGGTACCGCTCATCTTCTTGAGCTATTTCACGCCCCGATGTTACCGATGATGATATTGGTGATGACACTGGTAACGTAATCTCTTTTTTTTCCTGCTCTTGTTGAGCATTTACCCGGTATTCCAATCCACCGAAAGCAAACATCATCAGAAAAATACCGAACATCAAAAAAGCATTAAATAATGATTTCATAGCTTTAAATTAAAGCTTTAGGTGAAGCTTTAGAACCAATAACTATCTTGCTGCAAGCCCTAATCGTCTTGATGAGAGCGCCTCACGAAAATGAGTTGGGCAGGCAAGATTAAGAATTGTATTCTGCACTCTAACCAGAACTTCTTCATGTTCACGAACAAAATTACCGGTCAGCGGATGATCCTGAGTCTTAACGATAATTCCCTCACGAAACCATTGCCAAAACTGTGTTTGCGTAGTCCAGTATTGCTGTTGATTTCGGCAAACAATAAGTGCCGTATGTTTTTTCTTTTTTTTCTTTTGTTTTGTGCTCATGGCAAGTTACTCCTTCCCCAGACAGACCCGTCCTCCTACCAGTTCTGGAATGAACCAGACTGATAAAACCACAATGGGAAGCCTTTAACGCAAGGCAGCGATCCTAATTAGGGGGATTTTGATAATAATCTATCTATGAATTCACTACTCTGAGAGTTACCCCTTTGAGGCCAGAAGCCGTGAAATCAACTCTGCACGGCGCTTCACTCCATACTTAACAAAAACATGCCGAAGATGAAATTTTACAGTTTGCTCGCAGATGTAAAGCTGCTCACCAATCTGTGCATTTGTCATTCCCTGCACACAACATAAAGCGACTTGCGATTCACGCCGACTAAGATCATATCGATCCGCCAAACGTTCAATAGCTTGTGCAAAACTTTTACTTTCAATCGTGTTCTGAGCTAATGACGGGGATACTGCAAATTGAATAGCCGTCCGGCGTGCAAAAATTTCGCCAGGAGTAAAAATAAGAAAGACTTCTGTTTGGGGATTAATATCTCTCCCGGCAATTTTATGCTGTTCAATGCTCAATTTCCCTACCAGACCCCGGATCGCACGTCGTACTGCGTTATAATTTGGTAATTGTGTGAGAGTCATTAACTGGCGCAAACTAAAAGTGCAAACACGGGTCTTTACTGCTAATACTTCAACTAATAAAGTCTGATATATACAATGTTCATTAGGGGTATGTGTTAGTGCCAACATAGCCATTTCCTGATTATTAGGATTGAATTCATTTACCTGTCTGAAAACAGTATGATTGGGTACCACTAAGGACAAAGTGTCAGGCTGCAAACCCCATTTGTTTTTATTTTGGGCTGTCAACATAGCTCAATAGCTTTAGATATATTTGTCTTATTACGTGTGATTATTATGCCGGTAATAACACACTGGAGGGAGTACTGAGAATACAGCTAAACTCGACCAAAAGATTTAGCTGACTTACATTACACTAATTGTCTAACATTAAGATTTCAGCCTACACTATAGCAGAATTGTTATAAAATAAGTCCTGTTAAAATTCTAGTAAAATCTCAAAATTTTATCAAAATTTCTGATAAAATCATAAATTTTAAGTCCCCTATACGGTAATATCTGCTATAATATTAGGAATATTTAGTTTTTCATTTGATTTACTTACATATTGAAGTATAGTTGAAAAGCTCCCCATTAGTATTGCTGAAATCCCCCAAAGTAGGTTAAAAACACTTAACTTAAGACTAACATGATTAAACATTATTTAGTCTTATTGTATATTCACTTAGATCATACCAGTTCGTATAATTCTTTTGAAGATATGATTATTTTTATGCTAGCATCAAGTACACGTTAATTCTGCTATCTTTTCAATAATTTAGCTTAATATTTTTCTTAACTTTATGCTGAATTAGAGGAAACTTTAGGTTTTATGATTGATAACTGTAAACTCTTTTAACTATAATCTATTTGTTCATAGTTAAAAGAAATTATGAAGTGCTTCAAAGTAAAGCAACCCGTATTAATGTTCTTTGTCCGGCATCCCTGAGAACTTTAATAACTGAAGTATGGCTATCTATAAAATAGCTATTTCCTGTCTGTCCACCAATTAAAATGTTTCAAGACCGATTGTCTAAACAGTTAAAAACACTTGCTCTTGTATAACGACTCGAAGATAGGCGCACTCGCTGGAAAGAATTTTCTAGCATAGCGAATCCACGCATCCCTCCTGCTAATGCGCTGACTATAAAAATTATTGATGATGATGATGATGATCTTGTTGCTATGTTTTTACTAATGTCTATAAGCGTGTGGCTTTGTAATGGATTGTAGGCTTTTTTGCCAATAGTTTCAAATGGATAAATCAGAGAAATATTATACTTGCTTTTATTTCAATATCTTATAACTAAATTTCTAGGATTTCGGGATTTTATAACGTGTCATTAATATTTATATCTTAAGTTTGACACCGAGAATAGCTTAATAAGTATACACCTAGTATCTCCTAGAACAAAATTAGTTACTAATGTAGTTATCTAGTTATAAAGATTGGAAGTTTTAAAGAGATCTTATTGTCATCGTATTTTGAATACCCTTCAATTCCAAAGTGTTTATAAAAAGGAACATTATGAGTCAGGGAGTTAGAATATATTATCATTTCGGGACTTTTCGATTGGACGTTGCAGCGCGAATGCTGATGCGTGATGAAGAAATTATTCCACTCACTCCTAAGATTTTTGACACCTTGCTGGTGTTGCTCCAGCACCATGGCAAATTAGTAGAAAGGTCATTATTAATTCAGACCGTCTGGCATGATGATTACGTTGAAGAAGGGAACATTAGCTCGACTATTTACCTCCTGCGCAAGGTTTTAGGCGATAATCGCAATGATCAATCCTATATCGTGACCATTTCCCGACAAGGGTATCGTTTCGTTGCACCAGTAAGAGAGGTCTGTATTGCAGACCGGCCAATCACTACACCCACTGCCGATGTCATCGCCGTTTTGCCCTTCAGATCGCTCAATGTGAATGAAACAGATGAAGGGATTAGTTTGGGATTGGCCAATGCCTTGATTACGCAACTTAGTAATTGCCGACAGTTAACTGTTCGACCAACTAGCATGGTACAAAAATATGTTAATTTAGAAATTGATCATGCTACGTTAGGTGATGAGTTGGGAGTAACATTAATTGTTGAGTGCAATTTTCAACGTTCCGGTGAATATATTCGCGTGACGGCTCAATTAATTAGCGTCTGTGAAAATATCCCTCTTTGGGCAGCAACTTACGATGAAAAGTTCACCGATCTTTTTACCGTTGAGGATGCTCTCTCTAAAAGTATTTCAAATGATTTGATTCTCGAATTAATGAATAATTCCAAGACTGGAAATGATTGGTTAGAGTTAAGCCAATTAGAATCAAAACGAGAAATTTCTCACTCAAATCAGCTTAGCTTTTATAAGCGTACTGATGAGAATCACGAAGTTTAATGTAAAAATACTATTGCACTGTTACAGTAGTCTCTGCCTTTAACTTATTTGAGAACCTCTCGCTCCTCAAATTCTATTCCCTTCGAATAATATTTTTCCTACCAGTCTCTAATTTTCCGAAAGTACTACGTCATTCTCTCTATCAATAATTGATGCTCATCGTTTCACTCGTCAATGTGCTGCCATTAAGTAACACATTTCGCGATTGAAGAATTTCTTTCTGAGTCATACTTCATTTTGAAGCCCTCAAATTGATTCACCTGATGTAACTCGAAGCTGTTCAAGAAGCCAGACTATGACTACACACCAACCACCACCAAAACCCATACAGTACCTGTATTCATTGCGGTTCTTGAGTCTTATCTTCAGCCTCATAATCATTTGGATAGCCATTCCCACAGCAATATTTAAAGCAAAAGCAACCCACGTCACAGAGACCAAAGCACAGCAATTCCCGACAGGAATGACAACCTCCGATTGGAGGAGCATCAAGCAGGAATACGAGCGGCATCGACACGCAATTTCTCAACTCACCAAAGAGGAAAGCGGGAATTGGCAGTCACGCAATCCAGAGCAGCAATTATTAGTAAAATTCGATGGACGAGGCGCTGATGTCAGCCCGGAGGGCGCGCCTTGGCAGTGGGGATTGGAATTGAAAAGCTATGGATTTCCTGGCTCCGAACAAAAAGTCAGCAACAAAGCAATCATCACCACAACATTAGATCGCCTAAGTTACAATTGGGACAATAATCTTCAAGAATGGTATCTCAACGATAGGCGCGGCTTGGAACATGGCTTTACTTTCAATGAACGTCCTAATGGGACAGACGGGTCTCTGACTTTGCGAATGGGTGTGCGCGGCGGGCTACATCCGCAGGTACACTCTAATAGGCGCAACGTTAGTTTTGTTGATGCAAATGGGAGCATTGCGCTCACTTATTCAGGGCTAACCGCAGTGGATGCTGAAGGGCAAATCTTACCAGCCCACATCGAAGCTGAATCCGATGAACTTCGATTAATCGTTGATGAAAAAGCGGCACAATATCCAATCACGATTGATCCAATTATCCAACAGGCTTACCTCAAGGCCTCTAATTCCGAGGCGGGTGACACGTTTGGTTTTTCGGTCGCAATCTCTGGCGACACAGTCGTAGTTGGCGCACGAAATGAAGCCAGTAATGCCACTGGCGTCAATGGCATCCAAAGTAACAATTCCGCTCCGAAAGCGGGCGCCGCATACGTATTTGTGCGCAGTGCCGGCGGCTGGAGCCAACAGGCTTATCTCAAGGCCTCCAACACGGAAGCTGGTGACGAATTTGGATACACCGTTGCGATCTCTGGCGACACGATCATCGTCGGAGCGCCATTGGAAGATAGTAACGCGACTGGCGCTAATGGAAATCAAAGTGACAACAGCACTCCTGACTCTGGCGCGGCGTATGTCTTTGTGCGAAATGCTGGCAACTGGAGTCAACAGGCGTACCTCAAATCCTCTAACCCCGACATTGCAGATTTATTCGGTTGGTCGGTTGGGATTTCTAATGACACCGCAGTGGTCGGAGCCTGGCTTGAGGCCAGTGCGAACGGAAACCAGAGTGATAATAGCGCTGCGGTTTCCGGTGCGGCGTATGTCTTTGCACGGAACGCAGGCAATTGGAGTCAGCAGGCATACCTCAAAGCATCAAACAAGGAAGCCGGGGATGCCTTTGGCTGGACAGTCGCGATCTCCGGCGAGACGATTATTATCGGCGCACCATTTGAAGCTGGTATTCCTGGTAATCAAAATAACAACAGTGCCAGTAGTTCAGGTGCGGCATATGTCTTTGCACGGAATGCAGGGATTTGGAATCAACAAGCTTATCTCAAAGCATCCAACAGTGAAGCAGGCGATGCTTTCGGATGGTCGGTAGGAATTTCTGATAACTCAATCATTGTCGGCGCCCCCTTTGAATCTAGTAATGCAACAGGCGTTAACGGTAATCAAAGTGACAATAGCGCTTCTGTAGCTGGGGCGGCTTATGTGTTTACCGGGAGCGCAGGAATTTGGAATCAGCAGGCATATCTAAAAGCTTCCAACACCGATATAGCAGATCTGTTCGGTTGGTCAGTAGCCGTCGCCGGCGAGCGGGCAGTAGTCGGGTCTCAAGGCGAATCCAGCAATGCAATTGGCGTTAATGGAAACCAATACAACAATACCTCTATTTATTCCGGCGCGGCATACGCATTTATTCGTCTTTCAGGAGTATGGAACCAACAGGCTTATCTCAAAGCATCCAACCCTGATGGAGCCGATACCTTCGGAGTTGCAGTGGCGATCTCCGGCGATACTATTTTAGTCGGGGCACCAAGTGAGGCCAGCGACGCGACGGGCGTCAATGGTAATCAGATTACAAACAATGCTCCGAACTCCGGCGCTGCCTATATTTTCTTTATCCCATTACCTGATCTGACTCTCACCAAAACAGACGGAGGAATGATTTTCACGCCTGGTGGAAATGGCAGCTATACAATCAATGTAAGTAACGCAGCAGCGGCTGGCCCAACCATCGGCCCGATCATCGTCACTGATAGCTTACCTAACAATTTAACTCTCACCAGTTATAGCGGTTCTGGTTGGATTTGCACTGGCACGACCAGCCTTTCGTGTACCCACAGCGGAATATTAAATGCCGGATCAAGTTTGCCACCGCTGGCATTAACGGTGAAGGTCGGATCAGGTACCCCGACGGGATTGAATAGCATTACGAACAAAGCAACGGTCTCGACACCGACTGAAGTAAATCTCAGCGACAACTCTCACAGCATTTCCACTAGCGTTTTGGGCGTCCCAAAACTAACCGCGAGCCTTGCTGATCCATTGGTGTGTAATGGTTCGGACGGCCTCGCATCTGTGACCGCTACGCTCAGCAATCCCAATCAGACAGCCCTGCTTGCGGCGTTTACTGCTATGCTTCCCGCGCAGCTCACCGCGCTGGCGGGAACCTGCAATACCTCGACCAATGGTGGTTGTACAATTGCGGCTAATGGTTCCAGCGTCACTTGGAATGGAACACTCAATCCAGGGCAAACCCTTACAATTAGTTATCAGGTACAAATCGCTGCCACCGTCTCACAGGGCACGCAGCTTTGTGTCAATTCAATCGGCACGGTTGGTGGTGTCGGAACCAATTCGCAAGCGTGTCTCACGGTGAATTGTACCGGGCAGGGATTGTTACCCATTTCCAATGTTGGCGTATCCGATCAAAAGCCGGGATCACTGCTGGTATTTCCTTATTATTCATCCAAAACCACTGAACGCCACGACACGCGTCTCACGATCACCAATGTCGGCTCACAGTTGGCATACATCCATTTATTTTTGATCGAAGGGACAAATTGCTTCCCGGCAGATTTCTTTTTATGCCTGACCCCGAAAGCAATTTACTCATTTAAAGCCTCAGATTACGATCCCGAAAATACCGGCTACATGTTAGCGGTTGCGGTAGATAATCAGGGTCGTCCAATCGCGCAGAATTCGTTAATGGGTAACGCCTTTGTGGATAATGGCGAGTATCAGGGCAACTATGGAGCCGAAGCCTTTTGGCGCTATGACACGGCACTCACCAACGTCAGTGAAAACTTTGCTGTCTTAGGACTGAACGGTACACAATACGATGCCGCGCCCATTCAATTTATGGTTGAAATTCAAAGTCCGCTGGATGCAGTTAGACAAAAAATTATTGTCGCGCCGTTGTCAGGAGATTTTAGCGGAGGAGTGGCAAGCCTCGGCAGCGCCCTTCCTATAATTACCAATGCAGCCGCGCAAATCGGTCCTGGGCTGGCTTCTAATGAAGAAGAAAAAACAGCCAGCTTTGTTTCGTTACTGAGTGGTGGATGTTTGAAAAGCGCGGTGATCACCACCACTTCCCCGCGCATCCCACGCGGGTTAGGCAGTTTAATTCCAAAAGGTAAGATGGGATTATTGAATTTTCGCGTGGGTGCGGGAGTCGGGCTAATAATGACACCACGAACAGATACAAATCGCTGGGGTGGAATTCGAACTTTGCATAAAACAGCAGCGGGAAATATGACAATTGCTATTCCGGTTTTTGCGCCTGGTTGTTAGAGACTAAAAATGCGGAAGCCCACACGCAGTAAGGGCGCCAGTACACTATTCAAAATTCACAATGATGCTAAATTCACTTCTAATGAAATGGCGCCCTTACTGCGTGCGGGCTTCTGCAAAATTATTTTATCTCTATTTGGAATCCTGATAGCGCAACATCAAACCATCAGCGCCGACTGCCCAGATTTGTTTTTTCTTCGCAAATAATCCATACAAGTTTTGCGTTGTTCCACTTTCCTGCGTGAACCAGGTTCTACCGCCATCTCCGGTGCGCAAAATAGTTCCTTTCCAACCAATGATAAAGCCTTGATCATCATTGACGAAAACTACACTGAGCAGCGTTTGTTTACTTTCAACTTTCACAGGTTCCCACGAAGCTCCGCCGTTTTCCGTTCTCAGAACTGTTCCTTTATCTCCCACAACGACAGCCTCTTTTTTGCCCGTTGCTTCGATATGATAAAGATTCCCTTTGACTCCGCTGGTTTGTTTGACCCAGGTTCTTCCGCCGTCTTCGGTATAAAGAATTGTCCCTTTGCCACCAACTACCCAACCACGTTTGTCATTCACAAATTTGACGTGAACCAATTCTTCTTTCGTGCCGCTTTCCTGTTGCGCCCACGACTGTCCGCCATCTTCAGTATGCAGGACACGGCCCTCCGTTCCGACTACCCAGCCTTTTTTCCGACTCGGAAAAGCCAGGCTGTAAAATTCAGGAAGCTCCTGATTTGACGAAGTTTTTGGAGCAATGATTTGAAATTTAGGAGACCAGACTTCACCGCCATCCGTAGTGTGATAAATACGCGCACCGCTTGCTAACAGAAAGCCATCTTTTTTATTGAGAAACAGAACATCATTAATCGCAGTTTTGACACCTGCGTCCTGTGCGAACCAACGCTCTCCGTTATTGTTCGTCGCACGAATAATACCGCGCTCGCCAACCACCCAGCCATTATCTTTGTCGACAAAATAAACTGTATTCAATTCACAACGAGTACCTTTATTATCGCATTTCGTATCTTCCTGACGCACGCGTTGCCACTGTGCGTGGACGTCAACTACACTTACGTTCAACAAGACAACCATCAAAAATGTGTAAAAGAAATTACGCAATTTCATTTAACCTTCTCCTCCTGACGAAAATTATATTGGACTACAGCGCTGATGCTAACCGATTTATTTTGCAATTTCGCAGGCTCAAACCTTAACTGTTTGACGGTAGCTAGTGCTGAATCGTCCAGTCCAAAACCTGCCCAACGGATGATCTCTATCGCTCCGATTACACCATTCGATTGAAACGTTACTTTCAAGTCAACCGTTGCGGCAATCCCCATCAAATCGGCTGATGCAGTGTAAGTGGGCTTCAAGCGCCTGAAAAACTGTGGCGGCTTAATCTGGAGCCTGACCGCTTCGGCTGAATCCAGATCATAAACCTCTATCACTTTATCTATATCATTTGAGATCGCACTGGATTTTAGGGCATCAGACGATTGACGCCAAATCGTTTTGGTTAATTCTTTCAGCCTTTCGCGCGCCGCCTTTTCTTTTTCAGTTCGCGCCTGCTCAAACAAAAATTTTATCAGCCGTCCTGTTCGGGTTTCGACGACAAAAGCCGCAATCAAGACGTCAAAGTAAAATTCTCGTTCAGAAAGCAATCGTCGTTGCACTTTAGCTGTCCCGATCAAATAGTAATCACAACCCATACTCAGCCCTAGCGCACGTGCCTCTTCGACTTTTAAATTCAGGCTTCCGTTGTATCCGGCTCCTTTGATGGCGAGATTTAATTGCTGTTCATCAACCAGTGAAACTGCATCACTTTCGGCGAGTTTTCGTAACTGCTGCGAAACTTCCACATCTCCATTGAAATCCAGAATTGCAAGGCGCGGCTGTGCCAATGTCGCAACTGAAAACAAACAGAAAATTATCATCAAGCAGTTTACGATTAATTTGTTTTCCATAGCCCTTCGACCGCCGCGCTGGCTTCCGCTGGATAACAAAAACGATGAATTTCGTAACGCCCCATGCCGCGTACGACTTCAGAAATATCGGCAATATCACATAGCTCTCGTGAACCCTTTTTTTCAATGTACAAACGACCTTTGCCTTCGGGACGGTAGATATTGTAATACGGCACATCCGATGCGCGATCTTCGATTAAATAATATGCCGGATCAAAACCTGCGGCTGAAATTCTCTCGCGGGCTTTGGCCACTAACTCTTTGCGTTCGGCTTCCGGCAAATCCACATCACGCACTTTGAAAAGACGGCGTTCAATAAATCTGGTAGCGAAATCTTTTAAAATCGGATCAGTTTCACGCGTCCATTGTTTGATATGAAACATGACATCGTGATCGTCAAACCGCAGGTATTCTTCGACCGATAATTCCTGCTCGGTCAGCACTCTTTGCATAACGGAACCGGCAAGCAAAAATCCTAATTTTCCTTCGGCGGCTAATTCCACCGCACGCCGCATAATGCATTGCAGCACGGCTTCGGCAGAACGCAACGTGCGATGAAAATACACTTGCCGAAACATATAGTATCGCGCTCGCAAATATTCCTCTGCCGCATATAAACCATTCGAAGCCAGATACACACGATCATTCGCCAAATCAACTTCTAACGATTGAATGATCCATTCCAAATCGTAGTTGCCATACTGCGCTCCAGTCATCAAAGAATCGCGCAGCAGATAATCAAAGCGATCTACATCAAGCTGTGATGAAACAAGCTGACTCACAAATTTTGATTTGTATTTATTTTCGAGCGTAGCGATGACTTTATCAGGCAGAGACGAATCGTATTCTTTCAATAATTTGTGAACTTGCGTTTCCGGATTGGCGATAATTTTCACTGTCCAGGTTTCGTGATGCTGCTGCAAAACTTTTTCCATGACATGCGAAAAAGGCCAATGCCCAAGATCATGCAACATCGCAGAAGCGCGAGCGACAACCCGATCTTCTTCACTGATTTCGTATTTTTCGCGGAAGCGATTCATCACCCGCGTCATCACGTGCATCACGCCCAGGCTATGCGTAAAGCGAGAATGCTCTGCACCTTGATATGTGTAATGCGCTAACCCCAATTGACGAATGTAACGCAATCGCTGAAATTCGCGGGTGTCAATTAGCTTAATCAGCAAAGCATCATCTTTGCGATGATCCGATAAAGTAATAATGTTGTGAACCGGATCACGGTAAATACGTTCCATAATTTTTGCGTCGGGAAATTTTCAGGATTGCTTAAATCTCAGTAATGAGACGTGTCAACAAAGCGGCTCTGCGCGGAATATCTGCCACAATAATATGCTCGTGTTCAGCGTGCGCGCCTGCGCCGTCTACGCCTAATCCATCCAGAGTTGGAATTCCCAGAGCAGCAGTAAAATTGCCATCAGAGCCACCACCAACAACGCCTTCCAGCAAGTCTATCTCGAACTCCGCCGCACATCGTTTGGCAATTTCATAAAGCGCCAGATTTTTTTCAGAACGTTCCATCGGAGGACGATTGATTCCACCCATGAATTCTAACTGCGCACCGTCCAGAACTGGTTTTAAATTGCGAATAGCTGCCTCTAGTTCTGTGCCGTCATTCGTTTTCCAAAATCGAAAATCTATCTTCGCACTGGCCTCTGCGGGAATAACATTGGAAGTCGTTCCACCACTCGTGACACCAACATTGACAGTAATCCCGCGCTCATAATCATTGAGTTCAGCCAGGCGCAAAGTTTGGTGCGCTAACTCGACAATAGCATTAATCCCCTTCTGTGGATCAAGTCCGGCATGCGCTGCGCGCCCCTTTACTGTCAGCTTGAAATCCCCGATACCTTTGCGTCCTGTCTTCACTTTGCCTCCGGAAATGGGAGGCTCTAAAATTAGGGCAGCAATAGATTTTTTCGCCTCTTCCTCAATCAAACTTCGCGAAGTTTTGCTACCGATTTCTTCATCGCAAGTCAACAATAAGCTCACCGGATGCCTGGTTTTCAATCCAAGTGTAGTGATTGCCTCCAATGCATGCATCGCAATGGCAATGCCGGCTTTCATATCAAAAATTCCCGGGCCGTGTGCCGTCCCTCGTTCAGTAATGTGGAATGGCAAGCGCGATAAAGTTCCTAATGGCCAGACAGTATCAAGGTGTCCAATGATAAGAATCTTTGGCGTACTTTCCGAATGCCCAAAATTAAAACGAGCTAACAGATTTGTTCCGTAACCAGATTGTGTGTGCATCCGTACTTCAGAAGTTAGGGTCTGAATTTTTTCAGCAATGAGATTCGCCAGTTGCGTAATCTCAGTCTCGGCACGCGAAGTAGACTCCTTTTCTACCAACTCGCGGATAAGTTCTAGAATTACATCGTGACGATGGACAAAGTGATGAAGAAGTGCAACCATATTTGCTTTCGTGTCAACTAAGTATTGGCAATATGCAGAACGATTGACAAAGCAGTTGAATCATGCACAATACGCAAGCATCTGACAAGTTAATATATGACCTATCGATCAGATGTATTGTCAGTCCTTTTTAGCTCCCACGCCCCAAAGAATCAATTGTACGGTTTGCTTGTGAACATTTGAAGTTTTACTATATTAGACGTGGGATGATGAGTAAGTTTATACGTAGCGTATCATCAATCTTGTTGCAATTATTTTCTCGGTGTCACAAAGAGAATCTGTAGTTTCTAATCGTACTATCTGGATTCTGACATCTGATAAATCAATCATCTAGCTTAATTAGTCGAACGACTCGGAGGATTAAATCAATTATGAAAAAGTTAGGATTTTTTGCCCTTGCACTTTCAATGAGTGCCTTATTATCGTCTGCACCAACTTTTGCTAATAACGATAAGGCAAACGATAAAACGTCAACCGTCACCACTCAACAGGCCCCAGCTCAACCGGAATTGCCGGAAGTCTGTTTCCCTTTTTATAAAGAATATTTTGAGGAAAAAACTGACTTTGATAAAAAATATACAAAGGCAAAAACCTTCCTGGAAAAATGCCCCCAAGCTGATGAATATTGGCTCAAAGGACCAAAAAGTTTTATCGCCAAATATGAGCTAAATAAGATTCGCGTAAAATGTGTTGAAGCTGATAAGTTATTCTTCGCTACCCCAAATGAAGCTAATTTAAATAATTTCACGAGTTCTTGCGATATGTGGATTAGTAAGACCACCACTCCTGATTTTTATTTTCCCACGAGACTGGCAATCGGAACCGGATTTGGTCTATTAGCTGGATTTTATAAAGACACAGTGCGTGGAAATACATATGCAGAAAAAGCTCTTCAAAGTCTTTCACAAGCTGCTACACCACCCGAGTGGAAAGATGTGGATTGGGCAAACTTTAGAAAAGATAACACTGCACGATTAATTCAATACAAAGGTCTTTATAAATTGCGGCAGGCAACTCCTGATTATGAAGGAGCAATTAAAGACTTTACTGATGCAGCAGCACTTAAAGATGGCCCTGCAATCAAAGACCCTAATACCTATCTTTTACGCGCTGAGGCAATCACCGTCTCATACACAAAATATAACGACGAATATAATGCTCTGACAGATGAAGAAAAACGTGGTGAAAAAGGCAAAGCGGCGTTAGCGAAAATTTATCCCGTCGTTGCCAGCTTAGCCAATGATTATGCTCGTGTTGTCGCGGTCACAGAAGGGAAGCCTGAATACAAAGCGATTTACGATGATTCGAAAGTACAAGCTGAAGAGTTTTACAAGTTCCTCAAAAACGGAAAAACGGCTGGGATCGAGGAATTGTATAAACGATTTAAGGCTGACGTAGGAGCACCCGATGTTGAAATCAAGGTCGAAGAATCAGCAGCTCCGAAATCTCCGGTAGGCAACAAAGGCAAGAAAACCACTGCTACCGCCACCGCGCCTGCGGGTGGCAATACTACGGCTCCCACCGCAGGTGGAGATGCAGCCGCAGCTACTACGAAGCCAGCGACAGGCAAAACCGCTGCCACTACTAAAACTGCTGCGCCAAAGAAGCGCAAATAATTATCTCGGCCACAAGCCGAACAGAAAAGTATCGAAGAGCCAGCACCCGTTATCGAGCGCTGGCTTTTCGTGCTCATAAGGAATGAATGTCGGTTAATCCAGAAATACAGGACAAAAATAATCTCACTGAAGCTCATGCTGTATCAGCTGCCGATGTAGCTTCACCTCAAATCATTACGCCTGAAGTAGAAAAACTTCAACGAGTTGTTCACTATCAATTCAAAGATAAAAATCTTTTATTGCGGGCACTCACGCACCGTTCTTTTGCCAACGAACATCCTGAGCCTCGCCCTCAACATAACGAAGCCCTGGAATTTCTTGGTGATGCAGTTCTGGAATTTTTAGTAAGTGATTGGCTGCTTGAGCTTTTCCCCTTACAAAAAGAAGGGACTCTTTCGAAACTCCGTGCCTTTGCAGTGAGTGCTACCAGTCTGCAAAAACGCGCATCACAGATTAATTTAGGGGATTATTTATTCTTGAATCGTGGTGAAGAAAAAACTGGTGGGCGTACTAAATCTCATCTGCTGGTGGACGCCTACGAAGCGCTCATCGCGGCTATTTATTTAGACGGAGGAATTGAATCAGCCAAAGTTTTTGTCAGACGTGAATTTGCAGGAACTTTTTTGCAAATGAATCCTGACGATTTAACTGCCACCGATTATAAAACGGCGCTTCAGGAAAGCCTTCAAGCCTCAGGTTTACCGACTCCTAAATACGCCATCATTGAAAAACAAGGCCCTGATCATCGCCGCGTCTTTCAAGTTGAATTACGTGTTAATGGAAAACGTCTGGCCACAGGTCAAGGCACAACAATTAAAAGCGCTCATCAGGATGCAGCACAATCAGCCTTAGCCCAATTACCAGCTGAGATCGAAAATCTGAAATCCAGTTAAGTTTTTGAAATCATTAAGCGGCTTGCTGAACCTGTGAAAGACAATCCAGTTCGCAGTTATAGTCTTTGGCTAATTTTTCCAACTTGTTCCATTCTGCCTCGGAAACGATTAGATAACCCTGAAAATCTACGTATAAATCCCACTGGCTATTTCTCAAATCTTTAATTAACTGATCACAGTCTTGAGCGTTTCCATTAATTTCAGTACGAAAATATCTATTCATCATAGGTTGGTTAAACAGCATGAAAGGGCTTAGTTTAGAAAGTGTGATTAGTGGTGCAGAGCCGACGTGGTTGATCTTGTCTCTTGCTCGCATCAGGAGAGGGGCTTTTCAACTTGCAATATACCACCCAACCCATTCTTTAAACAACTATAAACTTCGTCTTTTAACTTGACTTAGATCGGAGACGCCGCGATATTTTAATTTTTTCGGATCCTAATAATTTGTTGCTATGGAACTTCCATCTTATACAATTCGACTTTGCACCAGTCTCCCGGAATTTTCGGCTTGCCTTGAGATGCAGCGTGAAGTCTGGCAATTCGCAGACCTTGACATTACGCCCTTGCGGTCATTTGTTATCACCAAAAATAGCGGTGGTTTTACACTTGGGGCTTTTTCTTCAACAGATGAAAAGTTACTGGGATTTGCTCACGCTTTAGCTGCCTTCGATGAGAAGAATCGCCCCTATTATTATTCTCATATGCTGGCAGTTGATCCAGTTTTTCAAAACTCCGGACTTGGCTTAAAGCTCAAATTTGCTCAGCGTGATTATGCCCTGCAACACGGTATTGACTTAATGGTTTGGACTTTTGATCCATTACAATCACGCAACGCCCATCTCAATATCAACAAACTTGGTGGAGTCATTCGGAAATATCAGGATAATTATTATGGCAACCATAGCACCAGCCAACTGCACCGCGGATTAGATACTGATCGGCTTTTAGTTGAGTGGTGGTTGGATTCCGCCCGCGTTAAATCTATGGCGGAATTCAGCAGTCACGGAGAAACTTTATCTCCTGTCGCTAAAGTGGCGATTCCTTACGATCTGGAGGAAATCAAAAATCAAGATTTGCAAGCAGCGCGCAACTGGCAAATACAGGTTCGTGAAGGTTTTCAGAACTGTCTGAAAAATGGTTTATTTTGTGCAGGATTTGAGCGTGGCACAGATGAAAAGCCTAGTCAGTATTTATTTTTTTCAGATACCAGATAAGGGCATGATCAGTATGACCAAGACCGCCTGCTGATTTTTAGTTCATGTGATTAATTATGGCCAATCCTATCATTGCAGCTATTCGTAGTGGTTCAGCTCCTGCCCCCGCCAAAATGGCAGCCGCTCGGGCAGCCTTACCGTTACCTCCCGAAGACCTGCTTGAGATTCTGGTTGTCCTTTGCCAGGATCAAGATGTTGATTTGCGAACCACAGCCATTAAATCACTCAATGAATTTGATGCTGACCGGATGCGGGAAGTAGTCAAATTAACATCAACACCGATTGATGTTTTGCTGTTTCTCTGTACTTGGCGAAATGGAAAAAAAGATTTCTACGAAGCCATGGTGTTGAACGATTCGACACCCGATCACGGCATGTCTGAACTGGCAAAATGGAATAAAGATGGTTCACTTTTAGAACTAATCGCCATTAACCAGGAACGAATGATTCGTCATCCTGAAATTATTACCTCGCTCATTGCAAACAAAGCCAGTACGCCGGAAGCCGTGCGACGCGCCACTGAGTGCCGGATAGAATTCTTCGAGAAGGAGCTGGGAGCCAAACGTGTTGAAGACGAAAGACGCGCACGCGCGGCAGCCGCTTCCGCGGCGTTAGGCTTGAACTATGTCGAAGAAGCGCTCATCGAACTTATTGATGACGATATAAAAATTGAAGAATTAGATTTTGAAAATGTCCTTGAGGGTGAAGATGATCCTAAAATCGGCCCCGAATTCCAACGAATAATTCGTGAAGAACTTAATCGCGTCAACGCGGA
The DNA here is from genome assembly GCA_043736395.1 of Blastocatellia bacterium. Taxonomy (GTDB): domain Bacteria; phylum Acidobacteriota; class Blastocatellia; order RBC074; family RBC074; genus JAFDVL01. The sequence goes on from JAYTCQ010000174.1 coordinate 16,689, forward strand.
GGAAGTAGTTGCTGAACAAGTAGTTTCAGAAGAAAATCTCACGATGATGGATGATAATCCTGAAGCTGACGAATTAGTTAGTCAGATCATCAGTCAAATGTCCGCCGAAGGAGAAGTAGCTTCGCCCGAACGTTTGACCGTGCTCCAAAAGATCGCGCGTATGTCCGCTAAAGCTCGCGTCAAATTAGCTCTCAAAGGCAATCGTGAAGCGCGTAACATTTTGCGACGTGATCCAAATAAATCCGTCATCATGGGAGTTCTCGGTAATTCCCGTATCACGGAATCTGAAGTTGAAGCTATCTCTGCCATGAAGACACTCCCGGAAGAGGCTTTAAGACTGATTTCATTGAACAGACAATGGATTAGAAACTATCCCATCATTCATAACTTAGTAAGAAATGCGCGAACTCCCGTAGCCACCAGTCTGCCATTACTTAACCGATTATTTCCAAAGGATTTGAAAGCAATGGTCACTAATCGAAACGTACCAGACGTGATCCGTAAACAAGCTGGCCGATTAGCTGTAGCCCGGCGGTCGTAAATCGTTGTAGTTAAATTGACAGTCTCGTTATCTTACTTGTAAGATAGCGAACTATTTTGAACAGTTTCCTTAATTACCAAATTAATTCAGCCTCAAAAATAAGAGAGGAGAGGCACTACTAAACATGCCCACACTAGGTGAAGAACTACGGAGAATACGAGAAGAAAAAGGCATGAACTTGCGAGAAGTTTCTGATGCAACACACATCGGAACTCGCTTTTTGCAAGCGATTGAATCTGACAATTATTCAATCCTGCCCGGTGGTATTTTTAATCGTGGCTTTGTGCGAAGTTATGCCCGATATATTAGCATGGACGAAGAACAGGCCATGACTCTCTACAACCAGCAGCTTGAAGCACAGGGTGGGGAAGCCCCCAGAAATCCCGCTCCAAGTCTGGATGGTATTGAAGAAGAGGCCAGCTCTCCCTGGGGCAGTATTGCGTTAATTGTTATCACTTTACTTTTACTTAGTGCTGGTATTTTTACGGCCTGGAAATGGTTCAAAGGTGGAGAAGCATTGTTGGTAAGCAATCCAGCACCAAGTGCTACTGTTAGCGCCTCTCCGTCAGCCTCGGCTGAAGCTGCGGCACCTTCGCCATCGGCCAGTTCGTCACTTAGCACTTCACCTTCTGCAATACCATCTCCGAGTGCTGCTGTTTCTCCGTCAGTCGCTCCGATGCCTGGCGCAATGCAATTAAAATTACAAGCCAAAGATGCTGACTGCTGGATTAAAGTCAGATCGGATGCGAATCCAAAAAGTGAAATGGCAATTCTGAAACCGGGTGAATACCGCGAGGTTTCGGCCAATGAGCGCTTCATCGTCAACGTTGGAAATGTTCTGACTTTGAATGCTTATTTAAACGGGAAGCCAATTACAATCAACGCAAACAAAGGAAAATTTATTGCTGAAGGAGTCCTGATTACCAAAGACAACCAGCAATTATTTGTACCGACTGCACCGGCAGCAGCGCCGCAGTAGTTATGCTGATTCATGAATTTATAAAATGGTCATTGTGGGATTACTACTTGACCAGTTTGCCTGATGATGGCAAACGATAATTTAATCCATACGCCACAAACCGCGCGGCAACCAACGCCTGCGCGGTTTTTGTTTATCCAGAATTTTTACGCATTGTTTATAATTTATGCTAACTGATAATCTACCTGAAGCACTAACTTTTGATGACGTTTTATTACTGCCGGCTTATTCCGATTTATTACCGACGGAAACCGAAACCGTCACGCGTGTAACCCGCAATATCAGTCTCAACATTCCGCTACTCAGTTCGGCAATGGATACGGTCACGGAAAGCCCAATGGCCATTGCAATTGCTCAACAAGGCGGCATCGGAGTCATTCATAAAAACTTTTCGATTGACGCGCAACGCGACGAAGTTGACAAGGTCAAACGATCAGAATCCGGCATGATTGTTGATCCCGTCACTATCACTCCCGAACGTCCGCTACGTGATGCTTTGGCATTAATGCAACGCTACAAAATCTCCGGCGTACCAGTCATCGTTGACGGTGGCAAGCTGGTCGGAATTTTGACGAATCGGGATTTGCGCTTTGAAAATCGCCTAGACTTGCCGATTTCAGCAGTGATGACGAAAGACAATCTCATTACTGTTTCAGTTGGTACAACACTTCGTGAAGCTGAAGGAATTCTCCAAAAACATCGCGTCGAAAAGCTGCTCGTGGTAGATGAAAATTATCACTTGAAAGGTCTCATCACCGTCAAGGACATTCAGAAAGCCATTCGCTACCCAAGTGCTGCCAAAGACGAAATCGGTCGTCTGCGCTGCGCCGCCGCGATTGGCGCGACCGGGGATTTTCTTGAACGCGCTACCGAACTCATCAACGCACGTGTAGACGTTCTGGCAATTGATACCGCTCACGGTCATTCCATTCGCGTCATCGAGGCCATCAAGGCAGTCAAGAAAAAATTCCCTGAAGTCCAACTCATCGCTGGCAACGTCGCCACCGGAGCAGGCGCGAAAGCCCTTGTTGACGCGGGTGTGGACGCCGTCAAAGTCGGAATGGGGCCTGGCAGTATTTGTACCACTCGCGTAGTTTCCGGGGCTGGCGTCCCGCAAATCACAGCCGTCGCCGAATGCGCTAAAGCTATCGCAGGCTCAGGAGTTCCGATCATTGCTGATGGAGGAATAAAATTTTCTGGCGACTTAACGAAAGCCATTGCTGCTGGAGCTGATTCCGTCATGATCGGATCATTACTTGCGGGAACCGATGAATCTCCGGGTGAAATCATTTTGTATCAGGGACGCAATTTCAAATCCTATCGCGGGATGGGTTCAATCGGAGCGATGAAAGAAGGCAGCAAAGACCGCTACGGTCAGGAAGGTACGGAACTCGAAAGCAAACTGGTTCCTGAAGGAATTGAAGGTCGCGTCACGCACAAAGGTTCGCTGGCGGCATTGGTCGGGCAATTGGTTGGAGGCTTAAAAGCTGGAATGGGGTACACCGGGTGCCGAACCATTGAAGAGCTGAAGACTAACGCGCAGTTCATAAAAATTACAGCGGCCAGCTTGAAAGAATCCCACGTCCACGATGTTTTTATTACGAAAGAAGCGCCAAATTATCGGGCTGAATAATTGAGAAGTATCGTAATTTTTCTGGCTTCCCTTCGACTGCCAAAGCTCCGATAAATTTCGGCTTTGGGTTCAGATGATAAAGCGTCCATCGTTGATTTTCTTCGGGAAAATGATGGACACCTAATAATTTCGCCTCTTCGGAATTTAAAGAAACATCAAATTCATCCAAAGGAAATATCAGCCCGTCACCACGCGCTTTAAGATATGCTTCTTTGCAAGTCCAGCAATTGAAAAATGCAATTTGTTTGAATTCCGGCGCGACAGATTGTAACGCCAGCCGCTCCCGTTGCGAGAAGAAATTCTCTGCTACATTGTCATAAGAATTTTCAAATCGAAGGGCTTCAAGGTCAATGCCCAAGGCCTTCTCCCAGGCCAGTGCGCAAATCGCGACTCCTTCCGAATGCGATAAATTAAATTGTAACGAATGAGGATTTCCTTCCTCATTCTGTAGCCACGGCTTGCCATATTCGCCGTATCCAAACCGGAGCAGGTCTGGAGAAATCTGCAAATATTTTCCAATGATTTTTCTTAGCCAGCTTCGCGCATTGATGTAATTCTGACGGTCTTTTTCAAAACGAAAACGTTGCGATTTCTCGATTTCATCCGGTGCTAAAATTTGCAGATTCTGATTATTTTCCGCTGCCTGAAGCAAAGCAAAATCTTCGCACCACACGTGCACTTCGCCGTGAGCTAACTCAAAATTTTCCGGCGCAGCAGCCCAGATAATATTAGACGATTTATTAAGCTCAGGCTTCATCATTCCTCGTTCAGCAATCATCGTTCAGCTAACATCCGTTCTGCTTCTTCATCTGACATTTCTTCAAGCTCAGCCAATAATGCCGCCAGCTCTGCATCTTCGGTTGAAGAAGATAAAATTTCATCAACGACCATCGCCAAGCCTTCGACGGTTGGCACTTCAAATATTTTCCGCAATGGAATTTTTACTCCGAATGCATTCTGCAATCGAGCTACGACCTTTGTTGCTAATAATGAATGTCCTCCCAATGAAAAGAAATTATCGTTGATGCTGATTTGCTTCACTTTCAATAATTCTCCCCAGGTATTCGCTAACATTTCTTCGGTCGGAGTTCTGGGAGCAACGTAAGTCTCATTCTCTTCTCGTCGTGAAGCCTCAGGTTGAGGCAAAGATTTTCGATCAATTTTTCCATTTGGAGTTAACGGCAACCGCTCCAAACATACGAATGCTGATGGGATCATGTGAACAGGGAGCCGATCCTGAAGCTGAGCACGTATTTGAGTGGGCTGAATTTTTGATGGCGTGACAACGTAGGCCACCAGCCGCTGATCTCCCGGTTGATCTTCACGAACGATAACGGCGGCATCACTAATTTCAGACAAGCGTTTGAGCGCTTCTTCAATTTCACCTGGCTCAATCCGAAAGCCTCTCAACTTCACCTGCGCATCGGCACGCCCCAATAATTCAATTGTGCCGTCAGAAAGATAACGACCGAGATCGCCGGAGAAATAAAATTTTTCTGAGGATGAGTGATGGGTGATGGGTGATGAGTTACTCGACACCTGACCCCTAACACCTAACACCTGAAACCTCTCCGCCGTTAATTCGGAACGATTCAAATATCCACGTGTGACTCCGTTGCCACCGATGCAAAGCTCTCCCGCAACGCCAATGGGGACGATGCATTGATTGCGATCCACAAAATAAATTTTTGTATTGGCAAATGGTTTTCCAATGGGAACCATTCCTTCGCCTTGCAAATCGCTGGCTTCAAAATAGGTGCTGTCAATCGTCGCTTCCGTCACACCGTACGAATTCACAACTCGCGCTTGCGAGCCACAAAGCCTTCGAAGTTTTCTATATTCCTCGCGCTGCCACGTGTCGGAGCCTACAACTACCAGCCGCATAAAATCTAGTCGCAAATTACTTTCTTCCAGATGCTCAAGTAATGGACGCATCACTGCCGGAACAAATTCCGCCGAATCTATTTCTTCTGTCCGCATCAAATCGTACAGGCGATCAGGTTCGAGTAAATAATCTGTCGGACAAATTACCAGCTTTGCGCCACTGCAAAGCGCCCGTACAAAATCACCGGTGAAGACATCAAAGGAAAAACTCGCCATTTGTAAATGACTCTTCAGCGATGAAAGTTTGTAAGCCTGCTCCCACGCGGCGAATGCATTGACGACGTTGCCGTGCGTCACCATTACACCTTTCGCCTGGCCCGTCGAACCGGAGGTATAAATCACGTACGCCAGATTTTCAGCACTCATTTCTGTCTTTAGATTTTTCCCATCAAAAATTTCAGATTGAAAATTTTTATACAGATCGTCCAGATATATCACTTCTGCCGAATGCTCCGGTAATCTTTGCTGAAGGTGCTTTTGCGTCAACAAAACTTTAACATTCGCATCACTGAGCATGTGCGCCAGCCGCTCCGCCGGATAGTTCGGGTCAAGCGGTAAATAAGCGCCACCAGCTTTGAGAATGGCCAATACCCCAACCACCATTTCGAGCGAACGCTCAACGCACAGACCAACAATCATTTCGGGAGACACACCAAATTTCAGTAAATGATGCGCTAAAAAATTTGCCCGTTTATTCAATTCTGCATACGTGATTTTTTTTCCGTCGAACGCAACGGCAATGGCTTCAGGCGTACGCGCCGCTTGTTCCTCAATCAATTGATGCAAAGATAACTTTGGCACTTCAACTGTTGGCGCATTCCAGTTGGATAAAATTTGCTGCGTCTCTTGCGCGGTCAACAATGGCAATTGTGAAATTTGCTGAACAGGGTTTTCGACAATTCCCTCCAACAAAATTTCCCATTGCGTCAGCATTCGCTCAGCAGTTTCTGCTGCAAATAAATCGCGGTCATATTCCAGCCAGACTTCCAGACCTTCCGGTTTTTCATAGACATCCAAACTCAAATCAAACTTGGCAGTGGTGCTGGCAAACTTCACTGGAGTCAAACTAATATCTTTCCAATGTGCTGACATATCTGGCGCATTCTGCATTGCAAACATCACTTGGAAAATCGGCGAATAGCTCAAGCTTCGTTCCGGTTGAAGCGCTTCAACTAATTTTTCAAACGGCATTTCCTGATGCGCATACGCTCCCAGCGCACGTTCACGGGTTCGCTGGAGCAACTCAATAAATTTCGGATCACCCTCTAAATTCCCGCACAACGCTAAGGTATTCACAAAAAACCCAATCAGGCTTTCCGTTTCAGTTTTTGGACGTCCGGCAATCGGAGTTCCTACCACGACCTGTTCCTGACCGCTGTAGCGCATCAGTAAAACCTGGAACGCAGACAGTAACGTCATATACAAAGTTACGCCTTCACGTTGGCTTAAAGATTTTAGTTTTTTGAGTAATTTCGCCGATACAAATTTAGAAATTTGCGCACCGCGATATTTCTGTACCGCCGGACGTGGCTTATCTGTTGGCAGTTCCAAAAAGGCGGGTGCACTACGTAAATGTTCGCGCCAGTAATTCACCTGTTCGGCTAAGATTTCACTTTGTAAATACTCTTGTTGCCAGCACGCATAATCAGCGAATTGAATCGGCAAATCCGGTAATTGCGAGGAATGGTCATAACCTGTTCCTAATTCATTTAGAAAAATACTTATGGACCAACCATCACTGATAATGTGGTGAAATACGATGATTAATAAATGTTCTGATTCGTTGAGCCGGAGCAAATGCAAGCGCCACAAGGGAGTCTGGCTCAAATCAAAAGGCGTTTCAATCGCATGTGAAATCAGACGCATTTTTTCTGCTTGACGATAATCCGCTGAAAAGTTACTAAGGTCAGCTAACGGCAAATCAGCCTGTAAAAATGGGGTAATGCGCTGACTGGCTTGCCCATTTTCAGAAACAAAACTTGTTCGTAAGATTTCGTGACGATCAACTACGGCTTGCAAGGCTTGCTGCAACGCAGAGACTTCAAGTTTTCCCTTGAGCCGAATGATTTTGCTTAAATTATACGTGGCCGTGGCCGGCTCTAATTGATCCAGAAACCAGAGGCGCTGTTGTGAAAATGAGAGCGGAATTCCGACCTGCTTATTTGTCCGCAACAAGGCCGGGACAAAAACTTTAGAGTTACTTTTTTGAAATTGCGTGATCGCTTCAGCCAAGTCTGCAACTGTTGGAGAATTGAAAATCGTACTTAACGGCAGTTGTATTTTAAAGTCAGTCCGCAACCTTGAAATTACCTGACCTGCCAATAGTGAATGTCCTCCGATGGCAAAAAAATTATCTCGTCTGCCCACCCGTTCGCGACCTAAAACTTTAGCCCAGATTGCTGCAATAATTTCTTCTATCGGCGTCTTCGGAGCAAGATAACTATCTTGAATTTGAAGAGAATTGGCATCTGGTGCTGGCAGCGCTTTGCGATCAATTTTCCCGTTCGGAGTCAGAGGCAAACCATCAATCTTCACAAAAGCGGCGGGAACCATGTAATCCGGCAATTCGCGTACGATCAGTTCGCGGAGTTCTTGAAACACTGCCTTTTGGGTTTCAGGTTTTGGGTTTCGGGTGACGATGTAGGCGACCAGCTGCTTGCGTCCAGGAACGTCTTCACAAGCAATGACAGAGCATTCGCGAACACTCGGATGCCTCATGAGAAATGCTTCGATTTCTCCCAGCTCGACGCGGAAGCCGCGAATTTTTACTTGAAAATCCTGTCGCCCTAAACACTCCAATTCACCATTCGGCAACCAACGCGCGTAATCGCCGGTAGGGACGCTCGAGTAATGAGTGATGAGTGATGAGTGATGAGTATCAATACCACGAAACTCAAAATTCGAAATTTGAAATTGTTTTCCGTGAAGATAGCCGCGCCCAACGCCTGCGCCACAAACGTAAATTTCTCCGGCTTCCCCTTTTGGTACAGGTTGCTGATTTTCGTCGAGTAGAAAAATTTGTGTATTGGCGATGGGGCGTCCGATGGGTATGACTTTTATTTCTCCACTCAGCTCAGAAGATTTGATGCGATGCATCGCCACAATCCCGCTGGTTTCGGTTTGCCCCATCATGTGAACGTGCGTCGCGGGATGCTTGAATTCATTGATCCAGGTGCTTGGAATATCTGACAGCAAAGGTTCACTGGCAGATAAAATTAACCGCAGATCATTCGCTAATAATTCCTCTCGTTGCGTTTCGGCAAGCTCTAATAAAGCATTTGTACAATGCCGCTGGAACGAAGGCACCGCATCGAAAACTGTGACGTGATATTTTTTGATTAGGGCGAAAAGCGGAAGCGGATCCATCCGCTGTTCTTCATCCGCAATAACGACAGTGGCTCCGTGCGCCAGCGGGAAAAGCAAATGACGACGCGACGACGAAAATCCAATTGAAGCCAGGTGCAAATAACAATCCTGCGGCGTGAGCTGTAATTCGTTTTGCAGCGCTGTCACATAATGCGTGAGATTGCGCTGCGTCAACATGGTGCCTTTGGGCTTGCCTGTCGAACCAGAGGTATAAATCAGATAAGACAAATTTTCAGCATTGAGTTGAGCCTGAAGATTTTCTGCGCTGTGTTTTGAAATTTCAGACCAGTCCGTATCAAGCGAAACAAACTGAGAATCCGCATTTAAAAACTGAGGCAGCAAGCGCGATTCAGTGACGACGATTGGAGCCGCAGTGTCCGCCAGCATAAATGCGATGCGATCTGTCGGGTACGCCGGATCAATCGGCACAAACGCCGATCCTGATTTAAGAATTCCAAGAATGCCAACCGCCATGTCTACGGATCGCCCGACACAGATCGGAATCATCACTTCCGGCCCTGCGCCAAGTGATCCTAAATAATGTGCCAATTGATTGGCTCGCTGATTTAGTTCGTTGTAGGTTAGTTGTTGCTGATTGCACACGACGGCAACCTGTCGCGGCAGGAGGGCGACTTTCTGCTCAAAGAGTTCGTACCAGCAAGACTCTAGTTTATGCGTTGTGTTTATTTCTTTGGGTTCCATTCATTGCTGCTCAAATATTTCTCACGGCTCAGATAAGAAATGACTAATCAACTGGAAATTTCAAATTTGATTTAGGTAACTCCTGTCTGAACAAAATCTCGAAAACTAATTAGTGCCTGTTCTAAACCTCCAATGCGGGCTAATCGAAGTGCCGATGCCATCGCTCACCGTGACATACCATTCGTATTCAGTATTTGGTCGTAAGCCTGACCAATTCACCGTCGCGGTCGCTCCAGAAATGGCATTCGGATTCGATTTGATAACTGTAAAGCCACTGTCTTGCAGGTTGGAATTTAAAGTGAATTGGCTGATCGCCGTCTGATCAAAAATGTTTTGCGTCGGAGAATATGTTTGGACGCGAATTTGATTACTTGCTGGAGATAGCTCCATAATTCTAAGCCATCCGTCACCACCATTTTGTAAATTTTGGAAATCAGAAAGTAGCGTGTAAACGGTATTTCCATTGAAAACATCCTGCCTGCGAGCTTCGCCTGGAACGTGTCCTGTCAGCATTAAAAACAAATTGGAATTTGATTTTAATGCGTCATACGTCGCTCGCCCTTGCGTCGAAAATGAAGCATTCAAATTGAGTAAATTGTGACTGACAATAATGGCGTGGCGGGTGCTGTAGGTCTTCAGCAAATTATTTGCCCAGCTTAAAATTGCGGTATCCGGGGTTTCGTCAAACTCCAGATAAATCGTGATGAAATCCATTCCGCCCGCTGAAAATAACTGGTACTGATTATCCAGATTGCCGCCATAACGGCCGCCATAATAATTGCGTTTGTAAAACCGCGAAGTCCCGAAATACTGATTGAAAAGTTTGGTCGAAGCTCCGACTGGATTTCCTTCCGGCGACTGATCATGATTTCCAACAGCTACGCCAAAAGGAAGGCCATCAAGCAAACTGGTCGTGACAGGATTTTCCAATAATTTCATTGCTCCATCCACATTCAACCATTCGCTGACGCTGTCTCCGTGCTCAACACAATCGCCCAGATGAGCCACATATCCGATGTTGCGCGCCGTTCGCTGATTCACAATCCATTGTGTTTGCGCAGTGAACATCGCACTCGTTCCGCTAAATAAATTACTGGAATAATATTGTGTATCCGGCAACGCAATGAGCGAAAAAGTCGCTCCTGTCGTTCCGGCAATTTTCCCGTAATACGTCACAATCAAGTTGTCATTTTCAGGATCAGAAACTGATACACTTAAGTTCGGATTCGTTGGGACATTAATTGAATTATTCGACGGAGCATTGAGCGTTGCGATCACAGGATTTTGATTGCCCACAAAATTTATTCCGCTTGTCCACAGCCAATTGGAACCGCGCAAAGTGCCGTTAAGATTGCGTCCGCTTGAATCCGCAATCCTCGTTCCGCTTCCATCATTTAATGCCCAACGCGCAATCAATCCAGTCGTGACGGAAAGTTGTTGACGCATTCCATCAATAATTTGTGAGACGGGACGCGCATAATTCCACAGACGAACTTCATCCAGTGTACCGGCAAAAAATCCTTCAGCGACTCCGGTTGAATTCAGAGCCGAAGCCAACGCGGTGTGCTGAATGCTATCGTTCCTGGCCGATAGCCCAACATTGATTTCAGCCTCCAAATTTCCATTGAGGTAAAGCCGAAAGATTTGGCCGTTGTATGAAACTGCGGCGTGGTACCACGTGTTATAACGCACCGGCGTGACTCCGCGCAGGGGATGATTTCCGCCCAATGGTTTATCTTCAAAATCCGCAGCCAGCACACCAGTAGAGTTATCAATGCCCAAAAAATAATTCATATCCACAGTGCTGCCGTCATCTTCGCCGCGTCCTTTGGTTACCAGAGGAATCGCACTCAAGCCACCATTACCAGTAAAAGTCGGTTGACCGATTCCAGTGCGACGAAACCATGTTTCTACCGTGAAGGACGAAAATCCCAGCTGGCTTGGAGTCCCGAAAGTAACGTAATCCCCTGACCCACTGAATGAAAGCGCATCCGTTCTTTGAAATGGTGGTTTCGCAGAAAAAATATTTAGTGTAAAACCACAGATCAAAACGAACGCAAAATTCCATCGTAGTTTTTGTTTCATACAATTCAATTCTTACGCCTGCGGTTCCTTATCAAGCCTGAGCAAATAACCGGTTTTACGTTTCAAATCTGTTTGAATTGAAACATAAATACCGTCCTGATCATCCATTGTGATCCCGCAAATATTGCTTAATTTTCCGCCCAGCACAGCTATCGTTTTGACGCCTTCTTCAGGTGTATAGCGCATCAGTTTTCCGTGGCTGCTATCAGTGATGTACAGCACATGATTGGCATACCAAATCGTTTCCGGGGAAAATCCCTCACGGTTTTCGATCAACCGTTGCAGCTTCATTTCAGGCGTCAGGACATACACAATCTGGTCTTCGTTGTCGGCGATATAAAGATTGCCTTTTTCATCAAAGACCATACTTTCCGGCTTCGTGATTCCATATCCCGGTCCCAGAAAAACGGTTACTTCTCCGGTGCGGCTCACGCTAAAAACCTGATGCCGGACGCCGTCGCCAACGAGGATCGCACCTGAAGGAGACAACGCGATTCCTTCCGTTGAAACCAATCCTTTTTCCCTGCCCGCCAGCAGAAAAGCTTTCCCATTTTTATCCACCTCCCAGACACCACCCGCATCGTCATCCGTGAAAAAAATATTGCCTTCCGCGTCCATCACTAAATCTTCAGGAGATTGAATTCCGAGTGTCGTATCGCATAACGTTTTGACATCTTTCGCATCGTGCCAGATTCGTAATGCGCCGCCTGCCTCATCCGCCATGATTAGCTTCCCCTGTCGCCACAAAATTCCATCGGCGACTTCAAAGCCGTCGTGATTCGTTGCAATCACCGTCGCGCGATAATCAGGGTCAGTCAGCATCACCATTCCCTTTTGATCAAGCCCGCAGGAATTCATCAAAAAGACACAAAGAAAAATTGCTGCCAGCTTTGAGATTTTATTAATGTGAGGAATTGTCATAACTGGCCTTTGATAATGTGCTTCCCGATCGCCATTCCTGCTTTGAGCAATGGTCGAAGATTTTGCAGTGTGTTCGCCACTTCAAAAATAGTGATAAAAATTAACGCGCTGGATAACCCCTGATGCTGTAAAGTCCATTTGGTAATGGGATCAAGCAACTTCCGAAATCCTTTTCCGACGATCAACTGAATCAGCAGCAGGATGATAATTCCGATGCCGCCGCCGACTATGACATCCAACGGAGAATGCTGACCGGTGATGACACGGCTGCCCATAATCACAAAGACTGTCCACGCGATGGCGATGCTTCCAATTCGTCGTGAAGCCAGCCAGATTCCAACCGCCAACGTTAAATAAAAGCCGGCGTGATCGCTTGGAAATGATCCAAGATCATTCTGAAAAACTTCACCTTTTTGCAGCGCCTGAAAACCTTTCTGACTCTCATCGTCCAACGGCACACGAAAAGCTAATTTCTGGCTTTCGACTAACTGATCGCCTTCCAGATGAAACGCCTTCTGCGATTGAATGAATGGACGCGGCAGAAAAACTGTTTTGGAAATGGTCTTCGTCGTAGCGATAACAAAAACCGCCGCGAGCAAGGTCAACAAAAGAATTTTTCGCTGGCGGACAATTTCTGCTTCTTCACCCCGCCCAAACCAGACAGCAACAAAACATCCACCCACGATGGCAGCCTTGACCAACTGATTTTCAAGCGGCAACGTCAATAAAGTATCAAGCACCCAGGAATGCCCGACGACACTATTGAGAAGTTCATACAAGTAATCGCTGGCAGATGTCAGAGTGGTGAGGAGTACATTATTCACAATTTTCTTCTCCTGTTTTTTCAAGCTTTGCTTTGGCCAGAGCAAGGGTTAGTTGTCGCGCCAATTCCTGCACGTGCGGTTCTTTGATGATTGTTTGGTGATCGCCTGGCAGGCGGATAATTTCAACGCCACCCGCTGCGAGCGCCTGCCATCCCGTAATATTTTCGGCGACGCTGACTTCTTCTTCCGCGCAGAAAAATGTCACTTTTCCGGCATACACTTGCGGGACATATTTTTTAACGGCGAGGTAATTTATCTCTTCAATTTTCCGTAAAATTTCAGCTAGTGGCTGATTAGAATTTTGGGTAATTTTTTCCGTCAACTGCCACCAAATATTTTTCAGCTTTCGGGTTTTAAATTGCGCTTTGCTCAAAATGTAATGGGCTTTACCGTGCAGATTAAGCGATGCCAGATTACGGCAATGCTGTTTGATGCGAAGGCGTAAAAATTTCTTTTGATACTCTTTGGCTTCCGCTTCTGAAAATAATTTCAACCAGCCCAGCGGATATGTATCAAGCATCGCCAACAATGCAACTCGCTCTCCCTGATCGTGAAGTTGTCGCGCCATCTCAAAAGCAACTGACCCGCCAAACGAACGTCCACCTAAATAATAAGGGCCGTACGGTTGCAGTTGACGTATTTCAGAAATGTAATGCGCAGCCATTTCTGCGATATTGGTCAGCGGCGCAGTTTGTCCGTCGAGGCCTACTGCCTGCAATCCATAAAATGGATGCTCGGAATCGAAGTGCTGAACGATGCTGTTATATTCCAGCACGTTTCCGCCCACTGCATGCACACAGAAAAATGGAGCCGCCGTTCCGCTTGGACGCAGCGGTACTAACGAATTCCACGAAGGCTCCCAGCCTTGTTCACGTAACATTTCAGCCAACTGCTCAATCGTTGGAGATTGAAATAAAACAGCGAGTGGTAATTGCTTGCCAAAGGCCTGTTGAATCGCACTGAAAAGTCGAACCGCAATTAATGAATGCCCACCCAGCTCAAAGAAATTATCGCGGACGCCAATCGGATGAATTCCCAAAACTTCTTGCCAGATATTGATGAGGCGCACTTCCAGTTCGTCTTTTGCCGCGACTAATTCCTGTTTAGTTTCAGTCAACAATTGATCCGCTTTGGGCAATTTTTTGCGATCAACTTTTCCATTCGGCGTCAGTGGAAATTGCTCCAGGTGAACCCATGCGGAAGGAACCATGTATTCCGGCAATCGCTGCTTTAAAAATTCGCGCAGATCACTCACCAACAAAGGCTCAACGGCGACATAGTAAGCAATTAATTTTTTATCGTTTTTATTCGTGTCTACCTGTAAGACAACTTCCTGAATAGACGGATGTGCAAGCAATGCATTTTCGATTTCTCCCAGCTCAATGCGAAAGCCGCGCAATTTAATCTGATGATCTTTTCGACCAATGAATTCAATGGTTCCGTCAGGAAGATAGCGCGCAATATCTCCGGTTTTATAAAAGCGCGTGGCAGGTGTGAGGTGTCGGGTTTCAGCAAACCTAACACCTGACACCCGAAACCTGTCACCTGTTAATTCCGGTTGATTCAGATATTCACGCGCCAGACCATCACCGCCGATATAAATTTCGCCATGAACTCCCATAGGAACCGGATTCATATAACGATCCAAAATATGAATCGTAGTTCTGGAGATCGGGCGTCCGAGAGGAATTGATCCTTCACCTACATTTTCGATGAGATGCCACGTCGCAAACGTAGTGCTTTCGGTGGGGCCATAACCATTTACCAAACGCTCCGGCGATCCATTTTTGAGCACCTCGCGACAACAGCCTGGGTCGCAGGCGTCGCCACCGATAATCAATGTTTTCAGGGTTGCAAAAGCGGTGGGAACTTCACGCGACAACAGATTAAAAAGCGCCGTTGTCAGGAACATGACCGTAATTTTTTGTTCTCGTAATTGCGCGGCAAATTCGTGTGGTGACAGCGCAATGTCTTTGTTGATAAGCACCAGCCTGCCGCCGTTCAATAGCGCGCCCCACAGTTCAAAAGTTGCGGCATCAAATGAAATATTCGAGACCTGCGCCATCGCATCTGAACTGTCCAGATGAACGTAATTTGTATTGATAACCAAACGACTGACGCCACGATGAACAATCGCTGAGCCTTTCGGCTGTCCCGTTGAACCCGAGGTATAAATCACGTACGCCAAATCTTCAGATTTATTCAGATTCGTGAGATTTTTATCATTTTGCTCAGGGAATATACCTTTTTCATCCAGACAAATTATTTGAGCAGTTGTTTCAGGCAATCGTGACCGCAATGATAACTGTGTCAAAATCACCGGCGCGTTTGCATCGTTAAGCATGAACTCTAAACGCACTTGCGGATAAGCCGGATCAAGCGGCAAATAGGCTCCACCCGCTTTTAGAATTCCCAACACACCAATCACCATTTCTACACTGCGATCTGTGAAAAGTCCGACTAACGTATCTGGTTTTATTCCTGTTTCGCGCAGAGCGTGCGCTACGTGATTTGCGCGGCGATTCAGTTCGCGGTAGCTGACATTTACTTCACCTGAAACAATGGCAACGGCATCAGGCGTGCGATCCACCTGTGCTTCAAATAATTGATGCAGACACAAATCTTTTGGGTAATCAGTGGCGGTGTCATTCCACTCAACCAAAATTTGCTGAAGCTCTGCCGCACTCAAAAAAGGCAGCTCGGACAAACGTTGTTGAGGATCGGTGACGATTCCTTCGAGCAGGTTTTGATAGTGCTGCAGCAATCGCTGCATCGTTGCTTCATCAAACAAATCGGTGCTGTATTCAATGGTCGTCTGCAATCCATCAGCGGTTTCGCTGACCGATAAAAACAAATCGAACTTTGAGGTCACCGCACTAATTTTATAAGGGCGAAGTTGCAAGCCCGGAATTTTCACCGATGAGGTTGTCTCAGGCTGTAACGCAAAAGCCGTTTGAAAAATCGGGTTATGACTGAGGCTTCGTTCGGGGCGAAGTTCAGCGACTAATTTTTCAAACGGAAAATCCTGATTGGAAAAAGCGTCTAAGGTCGTTTCTTTGATTCTTCGCAGTACTTCACAAAAGGTTGGATTCCCTGACAGGTCAGCGCGAAGCACCAACGTATTCACAAAAAAACCAATTAAAGATTCTGTCTCAGTCCGCGTTCGTCCTGCCACCGGAGCGCCCACGACCAAATCATCCTGATCGGTATAACGCGCCAGCAAAACATTAAATGCCCCCAGCAAAGTCATGAACATGGTCACGCCTTCTTTTCGGTTCAAGGCTTTGAGTTCATTTTGCAGGCCAGCGGAAAACACGCTGGAAATTTGCGCGCCTCGAAAACTTTGCACGGCTGGCCGCGGTCGGTCGGTCGGAAATTCAAGCAAAGCTGGAGCACCTGCCAGCTGTTTTTTCCAATACTGAAGTTGCTGTTTGGAATCTTGTTCCTGCTGAAGTGACCAGGCAGCGTAGTCTCCAAATTGAATCGAAAGCTCCGTCAACTGTGGCTTATTTTGTTGTGCGTAATCAAAATAAAGCTGCGCAAATTCGTTCCAGAAAATACCGAGTGACGATCCATCGCTAACGATGTGGTGAACCGTCAAAAACAAAATATGTTCCTGTTCATCCAGTTTGACGAGGACAAAATTTAAGAGACAATTCTCCAGAGAAATTGGGTGAGCGGCTTCTTCCGACAAGAATTTTAAAGTCTCCGCTTCACGCACCTCCGGCGGGTATTCGCTGAAATCTTTCCAGCTCAATGGTAGCGATTGTGAATCTGAAATTTTCTGTTTCGGCGCTCCATCAATCTCTATAAATGTGGTTCTCAATGCATCGTGACGCGCAAAGATTTTTTCCAGTGCTTTTTGCAAAGCCTCTTGATTCAGCGTTCCGCTAAGCCTCATCGCATCAGTAAGATTGTAGGTCGAAGCGGAAGGATTTAATTGCGATAGAAACAAGAGGCTTTGTTGATTAAAAGTAAGCGGCGCAATGAATCTATCAGCACGAAGTGGAATCGCGGTATTTTGTTGAGGCGCGCGATTTCTTTCACGCAATTTCTTTTCAAGCAAAATGCGCTTAGCGGCGGAAAGCTCCTCAATTCTTTGTGTCAACTGCGTCATTCTGAATTTATTTCATCAAACAGCTTGGCCTGATTGAATATCCTTTCGATTTAATCGTTTATTGAGTTGTTCGGCTAAGAGTTTCACGTTGGAGCTTTGAATCATGCTTTGATGATTGCCCGGAACTTCGACAACTTCGACTCCACCTGTTGCAAGAGATTGCCAACCAAACTGATTTTCCAGAGAACTGACCTCTTCGGTCGCAGAAAAGTATGTAATTCGATCTGGATAAGCGCGAGGAATATATTTTTTGGCTGCCGAATAATTGAATTCCTCAATGTTGCGCAATGTATCTGATAAAGGCATTTCTTCACTTTGATTGAATTTTCGGCTCACCTGCCATTGCCATGTTTCAACTTTACGTTTCTTGTAATTGGCCTTTTCCAGGAAATAAGAAATTTTCCCTTTCCAGTTAAATTGCTGAACATTCGCCAAATGCCGCTGAATTCGAATGAGTAAAAAGCGCGTTTGATATTTCAATGTAATGCCGCGCGAAAACCGTTTCAGCCAACCAATCGGGTCGGTATCAAGCAATGCCACCAGCGCAACCTCCTGATTTTGTTCGCGGAGCTGTTGCGCCATTTCATAAGCTACGACGCCTCCAAACGACCGTCCACCAAGTTGATAAGGGCCATTCGGTTGCAGTTGCCGCAGCTCTTTAATGTATTGCGACGCCATCGCTTCGATACTGGTCAGCGGTTGCCGCTTGCCGTCTAATCCCACCGATTGCAAACCGTAGAATGGTTGATCGGACGGCATCTGCTGCGCGAGTTCGTAATACTCAAGCACATTGCCGCCAACAGCGTGAACACAAAAGAATGGGGTCTTATCTCCCTTTGGTTGTAATGGAACCAAAGAAGTCCACAACAATTGTTCGTCCTGCGTTTGGAGAAAAATTGCCAATTGCCGAATCGTTGGAGATTGAAACAAGGTCACGAGCGGCAGCCGTTTGCCAAAATTAATTTCAAGCTCAGCAAAGATGCGAACCGCCAATAACGAATGGCCTCCCAGCTCAAAAAAATTGTCTGTGACACTAATCGGATGAAGGTGCAAAGCGGCTTCCCAAATTTCAACCAGCCTGGCTTCAATCTTATTATCGGCAATCACTACGTCATCTTTGTCACGGTCATTGATGACGGCTTCTGGCGCGGGTAATTGCTTCCGATCAATTTTTCCATTTGGCGAAAGCGGAAGCGAATCCAGCCTGATGAATAAAGATGGAACCATGTAATCCGGCAATTTTTGACTGAGATGATGACGAAGCTCTTCATTCTTCGGCGCATCAATTCCTCCCACATAATAGGTCACCAAACGCTTGTTACCGGAGGCGTCCTCGCCTGCCACGACTACACATTCACGAATCAAATGATGCTGCGATAAAACTGTTTCGATTTCTCCGAGTTCAATGCGATGACCGCGAATTTTGACTTGAAAATCCATTCGGCCTAAACACTCCAGCACGCCATCAGGATGGAGACGCGCAAGGTCACCGGTGCGGTAAACGCGAGTGCCGGGGAATGAGTGCTGAGTTATGAGTGCTAAGTTAGCTGACTCTTGAAACTTCTCAGATGTTAGCTCTGCTCTATTTAAATATCCTCGCGCTAATCCAATCCCCCCAATTAACAGCTCTCCTGCTGTTCCGGTTGGCATTGGATTGAAGTTTTCATCCACAATAAAAATCTGGTAATTCGTGATTGGTCGTCCAATCGGCACAAAGTTTCGCTTGGTCTCGCGTTCGCAATCCCAATACGTGCATTCAACGGATGCTTCGGTCGGACCATATAAATTATGCAGTCCGATGTGTCGCGGCATACGCGCAAAAAAGCGTTGTTGAAGGGTGAACGGTAACGGTTCTCCGCTGCAAAAAATATGCTGAAGGGAATCACTTCTATGAAAACTTTCGTCTTCTAACAGCATCTGCAATTGCGAAGGAACCATGAATAAAGTTGAGATTTTTTCGCGCTGGATCAATTCAATTAAATAAGCGCCATCCTTCTGTCCACCGGGCGCTGCAATCACTAATCTGGCTCCAGCGATCAAGGGGGAAAAGAATTCATACAAAGACAGATCAAAGCTGAATGGAGTCTTCAATAAGACCGCGTCTTCTGTGCTCAGCGGAAATTGATTTTGCATCCATTGCAATTGATTACAAATCCCGCGATGCTCAATCATGACGCCTTTGGGATTGCCCGTTGATCCCGATGTATAAATCACATACGCCAGATTTGAAGGCTTCGCTCCACTCTCAAAATTAGCTTCGCTTTCCTGATTAATTTCTGCCGTGTCCAGACAAATGACTTGGGAATTATTGGCTGGTAAAGATGCCAGCAAGTCATTTTGCGTCAATAAAACCGGGACTCCGGCATCACTCATCATAAAAGCGATGCGGTCTGCCGGGTAGTCAGGATCAAGTGGAACATACGCGCCTCCGGCTTTGAGAATGCCGTACATCGCAATCACCATTTCAGGCGAACGCTCCATAAAAATCCCGACCAATGTTTCCGGTGTCACGCCGATTCTTTTTAAATAATGTGCCACTTGATTGGCACGATGATTGAATTCCTGATACGTCAGAATTTTGTCGTCGAAAATAAGTGCAGGTAAGTGAGGAGTTTTTTTGACCTGTGCTTCGAACAGTTGATGCAGGCAGGCTTCGCCTGAACTGACAATATTTTCAAAGTCAGCCTGCACCTGATTTTCTCGATGTAAACTAATTGCTTTCATTTTCCTCTCACCTGTTTTTGCCATGCTTAATTTGTAAAAAATTATGAGGCGACTGAAAATTCCTTAACTCCTTCGGAAATATTTCTTTTGATTTTCTGCAATTCCGGCTGACAGGAAGCGGGTGCCACCTGACTTAAAAATTCCAGCATGCGACCGGCAAAAACCGGGTAAGAAAATTTTTCGGCATGCTGACGCAGTACACGTTGCGACCAACGATAATCTTCAAATTGCTCAATGGCTTCGGATAAAGATTGGCTGGTGGGATGCTTAAAAAATAATCCAGTCAAACCATCGGCAACGGTTTCCAGCGCTCCGCCTGCACCGTAGGCAACCACGGGACGCCCAGCAGCATTGATCTCAAGTGGGGTCATCCCAAAATCTTCTTCACCGGGAAATAACAAAGCGCGGCAATGGCTGGCATAATAATTCACGACGTCATCGGGCTGTCGCCCTAAGAATTTAACCGTCGGGCCAGCCATTGCTTCCAAGCGCTGCCGATCTGGACCATCGCCGATGACGACCAATTCACGATTCATTTTCGTGCAGGCCTGAATCGCGAGGTCAATGCGTTTATAGGGAACGAGCCGTGACAAGATCAAAAAATAATCTTCCACGTGATTGCTGGGCTGGAATCGGCCTACGTCAATCGGAGGTGGAATCACGACCGATTCACGTTCATAAATTTGTTTGATTCGATCAGCCACTATTTGCGAGTTCGCGATGTAATAATCCGGTTGACGCGCAGCGCGACGATCCCACGCACGTAATCCCGCGAGCATTGCAGGCAACACAGCCCGCGCCGCGCCGCTAAAGGCTTCACGTTCGGCATAATCGTCATACCGCCAAACCCATCGCATCGGAGTATGGCAATAACAAACATGCACCGCATTTTTCGCACGACGGACGCCTTTGCCATAGCCAGAACTGCTGCTGACAATTAGCTCATGTTCTGATAAATCCAGACTTTCGACAGCGAACGGATAGAGCCAAAAATACTGGCGGAATTTGCTTTCCACCGCTGGCATTTTCTGCATGAAGGAAGTGCGAATTTCTTTCGTGCGTAATCTTTCCGGCAAGCGATGCTCAAGCGCAACCGTCGCGTACATCGGAGCCGCTGGAAAGATTTGCGATAAGGCTTCCGCCACTTTTTCCGCTCCGCCCATCTGGACGAAATAATCATGTACTAAAGCTATTCGGGGCATCCTGAGTGATCCTTTTTTCGGTAGTAGTTCGTGTTTGCGATGCAACACGAATCTGTTTTTTTATCTTTCAGGTTTAAGCTATGCACTAAACCGCAGCCATAAATTCGTTACTATTTTGCCAATCGGAAAATCATCACGTTGTGGATAAAAACAATCACGCCAACTGATTTTTTGTTTATGTAGTAACCCAAATAACGCGACAATCAGCATCACGCTGTAGCCCAGCACCGAAGCCAGCGCCGCGCCAACGATGCCGCGTGTCGGCAACCAATACAGCAGCGCGATCACGGTGACCACCGCTGAAGATAAGCGCGAAATGGTGCTCAGAATCGGGTAGCCCAAACCGTTTAAGCCACTGTTCACAATTGCGGCCAGGCTCCAAAGGACAGAGGCAACCAGCAGCAGCCGGAGAGTTCCTGTTGCTGCCAAAAACTCTTCGCCATACGCAAAGCGCAAGATATATGGCGCTGACACCCAAAGCGGAATTAACACCACGACATACACGTAAAGTGTTTGGCGCATACTTTTGGTGAGTAATTGCAGTGACTCTTTTTTGCTTTCCAGGGCGGCGACCTCTGGCAACAAGACATCCGAGACCGAAGACGCAAGGACGGTGGTGATTTCAGAGAGCCGCACGGCTACCACATAAAGCCCGATCACTGCGCTGGGAGCCAGCGCCGCGAGTAATAATTGATCCAATCGCAGAGTTGCTATTGAGGTAATCAAGCCCGGAAAATAACGCAGCCCGTAAGCAAGCGCTTCTTTCCATTCCCCCCAACCAAGTTGCCAATGCGGACGCAATGCAACCTTGACGCCGATGACGGCAAGTGTCGTACACGCCAACTGTGCAGCGATCATGGTATAGGCGGCATTTCTTACCGTCAGCTCGCCAATCAACCAGAGCACTATATAAGTGACAGATTGTGTGCCGTAAAAAATGCCTCGTGCGGCAGCCGACCATCTAAACTGTCGCGTTCCCTCAAGCAAGCCAACCATCAAATCAAACAGAAGCGCGAGCGGAATATTTAATAAATAAACTCGTACCAACAGCATGACCGCCGGACTGCGTTGCCCAATCAGATGCGGGACAACCAACTCCGCTATCCCAAAGGCGATGAGGCCGGCGAATAACGCAAAAATGAGTGCATTGGAATAATGTGTGGAAAGTGACTCTGGACGACGTGCCAGATAATAACGATAGGCCTGCGGTAAGCCTAAGCCGAAAGCCCAGGCTACGATATTTGGCCATAACACAACCACCGCGAGGTCGCCACGTCCTTCCGGCCCGAGTGCCCAGGCAGTCAACAAGCTTGTGACCACACCGGAAAGCAGCGTAAAGCCGTAAGTCAAAAATACGATGGCGATATTTTTCTTCATTCGTTTGGTAATAATTCAGTCAGCGCCTGATCTATGAGGCGCATTATTTTAGTAACTAAAAATTCGTTTTGCGGTATTGATCGGCTACCGCATTTAGTGACGGATTTATCAAATCCGATGAATTCGCCTGACGATAAAACTGTTCCAATTTCTGTTGATATGTCGCGACGGAAAACTCCCTGTATATTTGTTGGCGCGCTGCCGAGCCTAATCGTTTGCGTAACAATTTATCCTGACTCAATTTGATGATCGCGGCGGCCAACGCCTCGTCATTGCTGACAGGCACCAGCCAGCCATTCAACGCGTGATGAATCATTTCTGGATTACCTCCCACTGCGGTGGCGATGACGGGCAACTCGCTTGCCATCCCTTCCAACACAACCAGCCCGCAAGGTTCCGCCAATGAATTCACTACTAATAAATCCAGTGCTTGCATCACCGCCGGAACATCACGCCGTCCGCCTAAAAAACGAACGGCTGCTGCAATTTCTAATTTTTCAGACATTTGTCTTAAGAGCTGAAAATACTTTTCATCAGAGGCATTGAATTGTGGTTCGCCAACAATTAATAAAATTGCCTTGGGAAATTCTTGGACGACGCGCTTAAAAGCATGGAGCAATCCAAGCTGCCCTTTGCGCTCAGTGATTTGTCCGATGATCCCGATTACTGGTACGTCCCGATTAATTGCTAATTCGGAACGGATGCCGAAACGTTTTTTTTCATCAGGCTGAAACTTTTCCGTATCAGCACAGTTAAGAATTGTTTTGATCGGAACGCGCTCATAAAACGGATGCAATAAAATTCCGCGAAATCTGTTGGCTGTCGCCTGTGAAACTGCTAAAAGTTTGATTCGTGACGAAGCCAGTAAAACAAAGAGCCGAATCGCAGTACTAATCGGATGATGCGGTAATAAATCATGCAGATGCCAAATGACAGGAACCTTTAATCCGACTGTTGCCGCTGTGATAACTAATCCGGCACGAATACTGTTGGCATGAATCAGATCAGGATTTATTGTTTTTATTTGTGAACGAACACTGCGCATGACGTGCCAAAACGAAATCAAATACTGCACCATTAGGTCTAATCGCCAGGTAAATCTTGCCTCCAGTTTTTTGACTTCAAGGCACGGGATTTTTTGTGCTTCAACTTGCCGTTTCAGGTCGCCAGCCGGACACATCACAATGCTCTGAAATTCAGAGTTAAGCTGCGATAAAATCAGTAAAAGCACCCGTTCTGCTCCACTGACGATATCCGTATGGTTGTAAAAAAGTATTTTCATTTCCCTTTTATCTTTCTCAGAATTCATGTGATAGCTCACCTGCCAGTTGCTGTTCATCGCGCGCGGATTCTGAACAAATCCAACCAATCACCATCCAGGCGATAGGTGCGGCTGAATAAATCATAAAAGTCAGTCCGAAAATGCTATTCAGAATCAGCATGGAGATGATCGCTGCTGCGATGCGACGCACTGTAGCTATGTGGCTTCCCGAGGCAGCGCTTTTAAAAATCCTTACTCCAATCCATTGAATTCGCACCAGAATCCCAACAAATAACAATGCTACTGGAAGGCTACAGCCAACCAGCAGGACAACCACAAAACTGTCTATCGGGTAAAAATCGCTGGTAATACTCGTATAGCGGGCTGCTGCTACTGTTCCTGCACTAATTCCTGCACCCAGTGGATGAGCGGGAATATATTTGGTGATAAGTACTCCCCAGATTTTGAATCGCTCATCCAGGCTACCTTCTTTCGTTGGTTGTAAAGTTCCACGCGCTGTATGCGAAAGCATAGTTCCGAATTTATCGTCTTTATCTTTTTCCCACATTTCCTGCGCTGATGGCGGCTTCGCAATCACTAGTAGAAGTACTAATGAAAGTCCCATCATCCCGCAACGTTTGATAACTCCGGTCCAATTTTCAGCCCCTACTAAAATAAAAACTCCTACTCCGGCCACCAGCCCGAAAATTGCTGTTCGTTGTCCTGTAATAATAAGTACCGAGCTTAACCCTAGGAAACACATGACCCAGCCCAAACGCCGTACTAACTGTTTTGCTCCGAACGCAAAACCAAACGCAATCAAAGCACCAAATTGAACATACCGCCCCCATTCTTCCGCGCTATTGAAAGTTGCTAACGAGCGTTGAATATGGCCTACGGCAATGGATTCATAATGGTCTGTGTGATTTACCCAATACTGCTCAAAGCTGGGGAAACCAAAAACTAATTGGTAGGCTCCATGCAAAGAACAAATCAATCCCATCACTACAATCAGGCGGAAAGCGGTGCTCAAAAAAGCTGGCTTCATCGCACGCCCGAAATAAAACCAGGCTACCGGCAACAAAATGAAGAAGGCTCCCGACATGCCAACAAACACTCCACCCTGAAATGGATTGAAGATTTGAATAAAGAAGCATGCTGCCAGAATTGAAACGGGTAGCCCTAACGGCTTCGTCATGAAAATCTGTTCACGCCTCTTCCACAGTAGAATCGTAAAGGCCAAAACGGTTAGTAATGGCGTCACCAAATGAATGGGATCAGTAGTCGTGTATTCGACGAAAATGAACTGCGCGCGCCGCAAAAAACCACGCATCGGCTCAAAAATCAGCATTGCCAAAAGGCCTGCTTCAAGACTGGAGAGTAATGGCAATGCCATTAACCATAGTGCTCCGCTCAGCATCAGACTGCGTAATAAACCACCCCCACTAACAACAGCTAACGCCGTCGCGGCTGAGAGGGCAGGCAAAGGGCCCAGCCACATCAACCACGAACGGCGAAAAGCGGTTATCCTTGATTGTTCTTTGGCTCCAATCATTACATTTTCAACTCGGCCTTACTGCGAATAAAGCTGGCTTCTTGGAATTACCTCCCTCGCTTGATTCGGGCTTGACCATTCAAGTTTGACCGAAGCCGTTTTATCTTTTTCTACAAACTCCAATTTAATGGTGTATTTTTGCCCACCGTTGAGCGTGACAGCACCGCGACTTTCTGTCAGATCACTTCCGCTTCGGTTGATGATTAGTTGACCATTGATCCAAAGCCGCACTGTGTCTGCCGTCGTCACATAGAAAGTTTGCGTGCCTGAAAAACGAGGCTGGACAAAACCTGTCCACCTGATGGAAAAGTGGTCTTTGTCTAAGGCTGCATCGGGTTTTTCTTTGCCCCAATCGAAATCAATGAAGGGGTCAATGCGCGTCAACTTTAATTCTTTGAATTCTTCTTTCTTGAAATATTCTCCCTTCAATCCAGTTCCCGTTCCATTAACAGGCTTGATAACATTTACTTGAACCGCGCTTGAATTCGTGACCGCGCCGCTATTGTCATAAGCTCTCGCCGTAAACGAATAGGCTCCAGCTGATCCCAGACTTACTGTATATTCATAAGGAGCGCTTTGATCCGAATTTATTAATGATCCGCCTTGATAAAATTCAACTTTACTAATCGTACCGTCTGAATCCGATGCGTTTGCGCGCAGCGTGACAGCAGTCGGCGCAGTCACCGTTGCATTGTTGGCAGGCGCAGTCAGGGTGACTGTCGGAGGACGATTTGCTGCGGTGGTATTTACCTTCACATTATCAATCACTGCCTTACATAGGACTGTGTTATTGGCAGCTGTCACAGCAATTCCAAATAAAACCGAGGACGGCATGTTTACTGTGACCGTCTCTATTAACAGCCAGTTCGTACCATCAGCCGATTGATACGTACTAAACTGATTGCCTCGTCGCACAATGCGTTGCCAACGCTGCAAAATTTGCGCATCTCCCAAGCTCGTGATCGTAGCCTCGCCAGGATTGGCGCGTCGTAAGGAGGCTGAATGCTCGTTCGATTTATACCGAACCATGACATATCGTGAATTCGCCGCCAGACTCTCTCGAATCATGACACCGGCTTTGGCTTCGACTGCTGTGTTTTGAATGCTGGCAACACGCGCCACAATCTGCCCATCGCCTTGCAAAGTTTGATAGACATAATTGAAGCTGTCACTCGTCCCGCCAATATCCGTCCCGGAACCTTGCAAAGTGAAACTTCCATTGGAAAAACTATCAATTCCAACTTTTCCAACACTGCCGACATCCTTTCCTAGCCAGGGTACAGGCAATGTTGTAACGGGTGGCGGAGCGGAACTTTCAGGGATGACGTTCACCCGTTTGGTGTCGGTCAATCCGGCACTATCAGTAACGGTCAGTACGATTTCATAAAAGAAGGTCTCACCCACTGAGCCATGATCTTCAACGACAAAACTGCCGCTGGTTCCGGTTGCCGTAACGCCGGGATGAATATGTTCATTGTGATGCAACAACACTGACCATTTCATGGCACTGGCAGGCAATGTCTCGTCGGCATCCGAAGCGGTTCCCGTGAACGTTAATTGCGTCCCGGTTTTGATGCGGGCATTGTTGGCGGGTGCGGTGATCGTGGCAACCGGCAGCCGCCCGCCAACCACTACGTCAATCGTGCTGATACCGGTAAGTCCTTGCGAGTTCGTAACAGTTAACTTCACAGAAAAAGTCTTAACGCCTGTCCCGCTGTAGGTATGTGTTGGGTTGGCAGTAGTCGAATTGGAACCATCGCCAAAATCCCATAGATAGGTTAAAGCGCTGCCATTGGGATCACTTGACCCAAGACTTGAAAACGCAACGGTGTAAGGAGCAGACGGTGAAGGGCGCGAGGCCGTCGCATTCGCCGCTGGAGCTGAACCGCTGAAGCGAATACGTTTGATTTCGCCTGTTGCGATCGACAGATAATACAAAGAACCATCTGGTCCTTGCTCGATATGCACAGGCGAATCCACACCTGTCGCAAGCGATTCCACGCTCGTAATATTATTGTTCGCATCAAACACAGCACGGCGAATGAAGCCTTGTACAAAATCACCAAAGAATAAATTATTGCGAAACTTGGTGGGATATTTTGTGCCCGTATAAAATGGCCCCATCACGATGGATGACCCGCCATTCCAGGGATAACTATAGAGCGGCGGCGTCACGGAACTGGCCGGGATTTGGGCGCAACGTTGCGGAAATGCATTTTGGAAAGTGAATTGAGGATTCGGCCCTTCATAGCATGGCCAGCCAAAATTCGCGCCACGCCCGCGATTGATTTCTTCAAATTTTGCCGCCCCGACATCACCGATGTAGACTTCACTGGTTCCGGGTTTGTTCGTGAAACGAAAGGGGCTGCGCAGTCCGTAGGCATAGACTTTCGACCGTACTGAGTTCGGATTGCCATCGTAAAATGGATTGTCACTCGGCGCAGTGCCATCGGGATTGATCCGCAGAATTTTGCCGTTGTAGTAATTTAAATCCTGAGAACGAAACGATTGTTCTGTCGCCGCGCTGAACGATGCGCCATCGCCCATTCCCACGTAAATTTTTCCATCCAACCCGAAGCGTACGGTGCCAACCGTATGAGCACCGGAGTCTGATCCCATACAATCAGAACCAACCGGAGAATTGCTGCAAGGCGGCGTACTGATCTTACCCATTAAAATAACTTCGCTATTCGCCTGTGCAAGATCAGGATTATTAAGATCAGCTTTCACACGTGTGAGCCGGGCGGTCTTAGCGCCAACACCAGGAGTTGCTCCGTCTTCGAAGGTATACAACAAATAAACAAATCCGTTCGTCGCAAAATTCGGATCAAGTGCCAACCCAATCAGACCGCTGTCAACGCCCGAATAAACGCGCGCGCGAATGTCAAGAAAGGGAGTTGTTAACAACACACCATTTTTGACAATGCGAACGACTCCTGGCTTTTCCCATAAAAAGATTCTGCCGTCCGGTGCAAATGCAAAGCCGACGGTATTGAAGCGTGTTACCTGAGCAACGGTTTCCGTCGAAAACCCTGCATCCGTAAACGTCTGGGCGTAAATTCGCTCCCCCATGAAAACAAGCAACATTACCGCCACGCACAATGCAGTGGCTGGGGCTTTTCGTAGCTTCATTTTTTCTCCTGTGTGTGAGTGCAGTATTTGTTGAGCGACCTGCCAGATCGCTTCTATATTTTTTCTAACTAAAATTGAAAGTTAGAATTTGTCATCCGCTTCTGCACTTTTCGCGGACAATCAAAAACTTTTTAAGTAGCACCTCTTCCCGTCAAAACAGCAGGAATCGTGCGAAGTAAAATCCGAAAATCGAGTCCCAGCGACCAACGATCAATATATTCAAGATCAAGCAGCATCCATTCCTTAAAACTTAAATTGCTGCGACCGGAAACCTGCCATAAACACGTAATTCCCGGCTTGACACTGAAGCGTCTTTTTTGCCACGCAGCATTCAGTCCAAGCGCATCGCGCATCGAAAGCGGACGCGGCCCGACTAAGCTCATGTCTCCCAGCACGACATTAATGAGCTGTGGTAATTCGTCTAAACTGGTTTTTCTGAGCCAGCGCCCTAAAGTTGTAATTCGGGGGTCGTACTTGATCTTGAAAATCGGGCCTTCTTTTTCATTGAGGTGCTCAATCTCCTGCATCCGCGCTTCTGCGTCTACCACCATTGTGCGGAATTTGAAGAGTTGAAAACGACGCTTGTTATATCCCATCCGTTCTTGAATAAAGAAGACCGGCCCCTTCGAATCCAATTTGATGGCAATCGCAATCAGCGCAAATAATGGAGCGCATGGAATCAATAAAAATAGTGCTGCCAGCAGGTCAAAGATTCGTTTGGCTTCCGTTCTCCATCCCAGCGCCGGAGTGGAATGTAAGGAGATAAAATTCATTCCCTGCAACCGCGCCGGACGCGAAAAAGCGAGTTGCTGCGGAAATAAATCTGACAGCAAATGTGTCGTGATTCCCTGCTCTTCCAGTTGCAGAATAGCGTCTTCGATTTGGGCATATTGAGATTTTATGGGGAGCGCGAGGACGACTTCATCTACGACTTCGGTGGCAATGATTCCGGTCAAATCTTCAAGCTTGCCAATTCTGCGGAGTTCTGGAAGTGACGTATTGATTTCATGATCATCTAAATATCCAAGGACGCGATAACCAAGATCAGGACGCTTCATCAGGCGCTCGACAAATTGCTGTCCGCGTGGGCCGCCTCCGATCAATAATAAATTTTTGGTGTTATGCCCGCGCCGCCGAAACGAGCGAAAAACGTATTGCTGAATCAGCCTGAAGGCGCAAATGAACACAAAACCAACGAGCGCGAACATCCCCGTAACAATCACGGTAACTGTCGGCCAATTACCAACCTGTGCCACGATCAGCAAAGCCGTGGCGCACCAGAAAACCGACAAGGCAATTTCCATGACTTCTTCGGCTAAAAGATGCAATCGAGTTAATAAATATAGCCCACGGATATTGAACGCCTGATGCCAGATCAATAACAAAAGTCCGATCAGGATAGCGTTGGTGACTTTGACACGATCCGTCACGAAGGTGATACCGTAATCAACGTAATCCTGGTTGGAGTAATTTAAGGCGATGGTTAGGCCGAGTGCTGTGACTAACAACACCAAATCCATAAGCTGAAGGTACAGCAAATAAAGCTTTCGATACGGGGCGGGCATAATTTTTTCCAGTAGTATTGGGTGGTCGGTGGTTGGTGGTCAGTAGTCGGTAGAAGGCAGTTGTTTCAAGAACTCTGCCAACCGAACACCGACCACTGATCACCGACCACCGCTTTAGCTCAGACTTTAATTACTAACCCGGGTAACCAGTCTTGAGACCTTATTTATTGAAACAATCGGCTGGTTTACACGAGCCGTGGGTTGAAAATATTCGACCGTAAAGGCTGTTACCAGTCCAAGAATCAATCCGCCAATTAATCCCAGAATCAAATTGAGCGGAACATTTGGACTCGTTGCTTTAAAGGGAACACTCGCTGGTTCTGCGACCCTCACGTTGATAATTCCTTCTTTATCGAGGGCGGCGGAAACTCGGCTTTCTTCCCCTTTTTTGGAGTACAACTGATAGGACTGATCTGCCAACTCCCGTTCGCGATCCAGACGCCGCTGGGCATATCCCTGCACTCCTAATTCACGCACCTTGACCTTCGCCTGAGCCACGGTCCCGATCAGCGCTTTTTCTTTCTCTCGCAGTGACGCCAACGCGCTACGCTCGGTTGTTAAGGTGTCATTCAAACGCTGACGCAACGGATTCAGGGCAGAAGTTGTTGTTGACTCAGCGGGGGCTTTCTCTACTGCTTCGATCATCCGACGGGCTTTTTCGATGTCTTTTTCGAGATCAAGAATTAACCGATGCTGGGGCTTATATTTTCCCAGCAGCTCTGAACGTCGCAGTTCTAAAGTGAACAATTGCGCCCGAATGGCATCAGGAGCTGTTCGATGTGAAATGCGTTCTTCACTCTTCAAGCGTTCAGGTTCATTCGCCAATTGTTGTTCTAAAGATGAAATGCGGGCTTCGCTTTCAACGATTCCAGTGCGCGTGCTTTCCAGAGCGACTTCGAATTCGTTGAGCTGGCGCATCTGTGTCTCGATTTGCTGATTGAGTAACTGTGGATTTGGTAGCGGACTGATTCGTTTTAATTCGGCTTCTTTTTCGTTCAGCGCAGCACGCATCGTTTCCGCTTGCTCCACAAAGAAATTTGTAGCTCCGATATTTTCACGCAGTTTAATATGGCGTTCCTGATACAAATCACACAGGGTGTTCACAACTAATGCCGCCTGTTCACGGTTGTTAGCCTTGTAAGTAATTTTGATGAGATTTGATTTCTTCCCTGGCTCAATCGTTAAATTTTCCTGAAGCTTCGCAAGTGCTAAAGAACTGGCTGTCAGCTTTTCATCCGCCGGGTCTTTATCGAAGGCAGCGAAGACTGTGCTGCTGCTTTTAGATCCGAAACCTTTATCCAGATGTAGTCGCTTCACAACTTCTGCTTGTAGTGACGGGCTATTAATAATTTCAACTTCAGAATTCACATCTTCTTCGGTCATTCGCGTATCAGGATGCCCTGTCGCAATAATTTGCTCCGGTGTCACAGGCGCATCAAAACGTTCTTTCATCACCAAAATAGAAGCTGAAGAACTGTAGATAGGTTTCGTGAACCACGTACCAACCGCAGTTAAGGTAAAAGTCAAAATTGCAGCCCCCAGAATCAACCATTTGCGTGCCCAGAGAATATTTCTAAGGTCACGCAAAAGATTTTCTGAATCTAACCAACTGTCTGGTTGTTTTCCTAAATGAATACTCATGTAATAACCGCTATGAAATTCATCAATCCACGCATCCGCGATTTGACTACAGAAAGAGGTGAAGGAGTAGAACGCGCTTTATTGAGCGTGACGCCCAGCACATTTGCCTGAGCGCTCCGCAATCTCTGCTGTGCTTCGCCCAGGCTGGCAAACGAAGTAACATTTTCAGTCGCCACGAGAATAACGCCGTCCACCGCGCCCGCTAATAAGGCTACTTCTGGATGACTGCTGACAGCCGGAGCATAAATCACCACCAAATCAAACATTTTCTCAAGCTCGCTTAATACCACTGACGGAGTCCAGTTTTTCAACCAATCGTCAAGCTTGACTGCGCCCAGCGAAGAGGCAATCTCGTAAAGATTTTGTGTTCTTGTTCGTTTGATTCGAAACGAATAATCATCTGATAAAACTTTATTTCGGTGTGTTAATGCGCTGGTTTCCGCGACTTCGAGATATGCAATTTTTAAT
This sequence comes from Blastocatellia bacterium, assembly GCA_043736395.1. Classification (GTDB taxonomy): domain Bacteria; phylum Acidobacteriota; class Blastocatellia; order RBC074; family RBC074; genus JAFDVL01. The sequence goes on from JAYTCQ010000174.1 coordinate 48,666, forward strand.
CGCTTATATTCCGAAATTAATTGGCTCAGATCAGCCGCTATTGGTTGGGCGCTGACTTCTGGCGCGGCTCCACAAATTAAAACTGAACGAAGCTTTCTTTGCTCTGCTTCAACCATGATGGTCGCCCGCAATTTCAACAATTGTTCGCGTGCCTCCGGCGACAAAGGCGATGGCTCTGGAGCATCAGCCTGACGAGGAACCGCCAGTTCATTGAATATCCGGCTGGCGGCTGAAGCTGCATTTTGGCTGGTGCTTTTCACTTGTGAAACTTGTTTCGGAAGAGTTGAATAATTAGCCCGGGTAGGCGATCTTTTCACAGTCTGTGAAACAATCGAAGTCGGTATGATTTGGCGCGCTTCAGGTTTCAAATTTCCTAAAACCTCAACTAACTCGTCAATTTCCGAAACGGGAAAAGTCTGCTGCCGCCGCACAGGAAGTACCTTGTTCCACTCCTGCGGTGAAACAGTAATCACTTCCCAATCTCCGGTCACAAAACCATTTTTACGCGCTGATTGTGCGACGTTCCGGTGTGATGTATTGGTTGTCACTTGCCACATATTTTTTCTCTTTTCCGGTGCAAAAAACGAATGCAAATTTGTTGAATGTCGGACGATTTTTCTAAATCACCTACGCTTTGATTTCCAATTTCACTTCTCGTGGCGCAGGTAACCTAGCTAATACTGCCAACCCCAAACGGCGGTGCAAGCCTTCTTCACTACAAACACGGGGATGAAAAGTTTCCGCAATTAATACGCTGCCAAGCGAGGTCCCCAGGCCTGCCAACAAAAGTAAAATCAAATTCTGTGACCAGTTAGGACTAACCGGGTAACGCGCAATACTGGCGCCTTCCATTAAAATGACCTGCGTCAATTTTGACTTCTTAACAATGGCTTCAATTTCCGCTTCCTGCGCTTTCTGACGGTATAAATCTACAGCTTCCTGATTGAGGAGACGCTCACGTTCAAGGCTCTCTTTTTTGACCCCTGCCTGGTTTAGGTTATTCACACGCGACTGATAGGTATTCACCAGCTCACGAAGTCTCGCTTCACGCTCAACCAAAACTGCCAGCGAAGTCTCAGCTTTGAAGAGATCATCCGCGAGACGACGACGCGTCTGATTAATCGCAAAAGAACGCTCACGCGGAGGGTTCTGTTCTTCCTTGGCAATCAACTCTTTGGATTTGGCAATGCGCTGATCCATGTCGCGAATCAACCGATGCTGGGGCTGATATTTTTGCAGCAACTGTGTGCGTTGCATTTCAAACGCCACCAGTTCTTCTTTCATTTTGTCCAATGCCTGCACGTATTTCGTTGAGGAGCCAACTTCCAGTTGTTCCGGTTCAGAAGCCAGTTGAGATTTCAGCGCATTGATTTGCTTCTGTGCCTCGCGCCTTTCGATGTCTGCCGCTTCCGCTTGTTTTTGAAGTTCGTAATATTGCTTTAAGACAAGCTCTTTTTGAGAAGCGTTCCCGTTTAATTCAGGTGTTGCCTCAACGCGCTTTAATGCGGTCGTTGCCGCATCTAATTTCTGATTAAAAACTTCTGCTCGCTCACTCAACGCGGCTTTCGCATTCACTGGATTTATCGGCTGGCTCAGGCGTTCACGCTCCTTCAGATATTCAGCAAAAAACAGTTGCAAAACGCGTGCTGCTCGTTCAGGATTTTCATCGCGATAAGTAACTCTGATCACATTCGAACGATTGATTTCTTCCACCAAAAATCGTGACGCAAATTGTTGCAGCGAATGCTCATCATTGCTCCCCTTCTGCTGTGCCACAGTCATCAGTAATTCCTGATTTTTCAGAAGTTCAATTTCGGAAGCGATTTGATTGGTTGCGGTTGCTTTGGAACCGTTCCCAGCAGAAATAGTTTCTGGACTGACCAGAATTTTTATCGAAGATTCGTATAAAGACACCATTTGGAACATCACCCCAATACCGCTCAGAACAATCAAACTAAATAGTGCAAGTGCCAGCTTTTTGCGCATCCAGATCACAGCACAAAATTCACGCCAAAGCGCTGACATTGAATTTAGATTGATAGAATTACTAAGCGACATAAGAGCCTTATAAATGAATTCACCGGGCAAAATTATAAACGCCTATAGACCTCTTAAATTCAGGAACTGCCTTGGCAAAATAATGTTTGATTGCACAGCCAGGAAAGAAAACCCTTTTGGGAAAGGGAAAAATGATGACTAGGGTGGTAAGAAACGATGGCAAGCTAATACGAAATAAATAACAACACCTGCCTCAAAGCTAAGGAGAAAAAATTCATCCTGACATGGGGAACTTTAGAGAAACGCAAATCGAAATTGCTTTCGCTCACCTGGCTTATTTGCTTAAAGGTATCGCTACTTGACGGTATGCATTAACCAGCATTGGACGATCTGCCACCGGGACTTAGGCTGAGCAACCAGATGCTAATGATGTATTACTTAACGGGGTACCTCCTATCTAAAAACTATTCTCTAACCATCAGGCAACGCTTCAGAAGTACACATAGCTTTTTCGGTAAAAACTGAGAACTACCTGACAAAAAATGTTGAATTATCCACACGTTTACAAATTGGTATTATCAATCTGCGTGCCATCCTTAACGGGAATTACGGCGACTGAGATAACCGCTGTATTGATAATACTTATCCTCCCTAACTACCTGCTCCAATAATTGTTACCGCAAACACTAAGTGGCAACTTTATTGCCAGCTAACACTGCCATTGCAACGATTCACCCTATAAACAAAGGCTATATTTCACTGGACATACAGTTGCCACTTGCATATTTTTTCAAATTCGACTTCTTCAAATTTTCCAGGAAGATTAATTAAGCGATTTTGGATTGTGGGAGCAGATGATGTCGGCGCAGCATTTTTCGTAGACCATATCGTGAAACGCCTAATTCGACTGCGACTCTGGAGATATTTCCTTTATGTCGATTCAATGCTTCACTAATAACTTGATGCTCTGTATCCGCCACGGCTTCCGCCAATGAATGTTTATGTGAGGAAAAAGAAAACGATGAGATGAGCCGGATTTCCGAGTGACTACGAATATTCGGCGAGAGCAGTTCTTCTGTAATCATTGTGCCTGCCGGAGTCAACGCCACTAATCTTTGCATCTCATTTTCCAGTTGCCGGGCATTTCCAGGCCAATCGTATTGTTTAAGTACTGACAAGGCATTCGACGAAAGAGAAATATCCTGTTTCTCTGATTGCACAAGATTGCGCGCCAGAAAATGTTCTGCCAGTAATGAAATTTCTTCGCGACGCTCTCGCAACGGAGGCATCCGAAATTCAATCACATTCAGCCGATAATAAAGATCAGCGCGAAATTCATGACGGGTCACCATTTCTTCTAAATCACAATTCGTTGCTGCCAGGATGCGCACATCTACAATCCTTGGCGAAGCTTCGCCAATTCTTTGGACTTCCCCGTTTTGAAAAAATCTCAGTAATTTTGGCTGCATCTCGCGCGTCAGTTCACCTATTTCATCCAGGAATAATGTTCCCTTCTCGGCGGCTCCGATCATCCCCGGAAAATCCGCAGTAGCTCCGGTAAATGATCCGCGACGATGCCCGAAAAGTTGAGACTCAATTAGCTCACGAGGCGCAGAGGCACAATTAAAAGGAATGAATGAATGTGCCGCGCGTTTGCTATACGCATGAATCGCACGTGCGACTAATTCTTTTCCCGTTCCGGTTTCGCCTGTAATTAAAACGGTGATTTCGCTACTGCGCAAACTCAGCACCTGCGCAACAATTTTTTTCATGACTTCGCTGCGATAGACCAAACCAGGTAATGAAATTTGATTCGCTTCAGCCGCGAAAGAAGGGGTCGTAAGCAATGGATGTTTACGCATATGGGAACTGCGTTCAAATCCGGCTCTGAACTGTTTTAATAAGAGTTCCAGTAAAGAATCCGGCAACGGCGCCTTTTGTCTTCCTAAGTATATAAATTTAATTTCACTCTGTTCTGAAAATGAATAAAGCTTTGCATCTCTTAAATCAATTTCGCTTTTCATTAAGCGCTGGCTCAACTCAGAGGCAAAAGCTTCGGTGCAACCACAATAGATAGAAGGTTCCAGTATTTCGTTAGTTTCTTTGAAAAAAATGACCGGCGAGATTTGTAATTCTTCAAATAAAATACGAGCCATTTCACGCAATAATACTTCTGCTGAGAAATCCGCATCCAGCAATCGGGTAATTACGGAAATGACCTGATCTGTGATACCAAACTTTTTTGAATTTGCGGTGGGGGCCGTATGTAAGCTCTTAGAAAATGATTGGACACGCTCCAACATTGGCTGCGCCTCTAGTTCTTCAAAGATATTTTTAGCTGTTTTCAGGGACTGACTGGCGAGCGCGAATTCCCCGCGTTGGGACTGAGCTTCAGCAAGATAATAATTGGCAACTCCTAATCGGTAACGGTCTCCCATGACTTGTCGAATTGAAATCGCCTGATTAAAACACCCCGTAGCTTCAGTTGCCTGATTCATTGCTACGTGTACAGAACCAGAAACTTCGCGTAACTGCCCCATCAGACTATTAGTTTCTATTCGCTCAATTTCTTCTTTGATTGATTTCAGAAGCTCATAGGCGGCAGAAATTTCTCCCAGCGCTAAATGTGCTTCTATCAGACAAAGCTGTGCGGCGGCACTTCCGCGCGGGTCTCCCATCCGTTCACAAATTTGTAAACTTTCATGAAAGGACTCGGTCGCCTTCTGCACATCGCCTGCTAATAACCGGCCCCGCCCTTGCACTAGCAATGCCACGGCATAATTAAACCCAACTTTCAGTGCTCTTAATGATTCCAGGCTTTCTGCTATTAATTGTTCGGCTTTTTCAAAGTGCCCCTTGAGATAATGTAAGTCCGCAAGTGTTTCCAGTGAAGTAGCCACAACCAGAGTCGCTTCACAATGCCGGGCTCTGGATAGCGATTCATTTAAAGCTTCTTCAGCTCGTCGCAGTTCTCCCAGCCGTAAGAGGCTATAACCCAAATTTGAGTACGCATTAATAATCAATCTTGGATTGCGCGCGCGTTCAAGTGATGGCAAGGCTCGCTCAATTAAAATAACGCTTTCCTGCATCTGACCTTGCAATGAAGCAATCGCCGCCAAATTAATATCCGTACTGCCTTGCATCAAGGGATCATCAATCGTGCTTAAAGCTTCGAGAGCTTGATGAAATGATTGCTTTGCTTGATCAAATTCACCTTCCAGAAAATAAACAATTCCGATTCCGTTATAAGCCTGGGCTAGAAATAATTGCTGGCTCCGATTCTGATTTTCGTCTATCACTTTTGAGAAATGGTCGCGCGCAAACCATAGTTCACCCAAACGCCGATACAGGGTCCCAAGCAAAATCTGCCCTTTGACTTTGACCTGCGCATTATTTTCTTCCTGTGATAAAGCGATGGATTGTTTGGCGTAAGCAATTGCCTTTGGTAAATCGGTGGCTCCGTAAGCCGAACCAAGTCGGTAGCAAATTTCGCTTTGGGCAAGGAGTGAAACGGCTCGGCGGTGGCGATCATCTTCATAGCCAGTCAGGACAGCCAGCGCCTTGGAAAATTGAGCTAAACTTTCCAGCGCCTCAGCTAAAAGACAACGTATCAAGGCTTCTGATTCAGGGCGTAAGCTGGAAGATTTAAGCGCGAGTTCACAATGAGAAACGGTCTCTTCATATAAAAAACTGTGCATCGCAGAACGCGCCTGGCTGACGCATTTTCCCCAACCGGGTGTGCGCGCTAAAGCTGATTTTTTGTCACTTCGAGAGTCTGCCATAAATCCTGGTTCCTACCTAAATCAACTCAAAAATGAAAGATCGCCCCTGTTACTACCCACTAAAGGTTCACTGTGATGGGGCTATGACAAGTAATATTTTCAATCGCCATATTTATTTAGGAGATTCGTCACAAATCAGAAAAAATCAGACATTTTTTTCTAATCTCTGCAACTTCTACTCAATTGAACATTTCTATCGGATGAGGCTCTGTGGTCTTTGGGTAATACTTTGCGAACCCCTACATGCACACAGAGCATAAGAATCGTATGAAGAACCTACGTCGGGAAAAAATCTATAGATTCTCGTTGCTGCTATTGGTAACGCTCTTCCTACTGCCAACCCAATTTTCTGGAAGCAAGGCACAAAACCAGTCATCGCAAAAAAATGAAAAGCCTTCCTGGTTGAAAAAGAAAATTGCTCCTGATTTGGAAGATTCAAACGAGCTTCAGAATAATGACCTCCGACGTATTGTGGTGAAATTCAATAGCTTCACTTCAGACTCTGTCTTGAAATCCAAAGTGTTGGGCGTCGGCGGAAAAATTCATAAGATTCACCAAAATATGGGTCTGGCTACAGTTGATATTCCTCGCTCACGAGTCAATGAATTGGCTGAAGCCCTGGAGGTGGAATATATCAGTCCTGATCGCCCGTTAATGGCTTTTAGTCATATTGAAACAACCACGGGGGCCGAGCAGATTCGCAATCTGGTGAGTGGAACCACACTAAACGGAAAAGGTATCGGGATAGCAATTATTGATAGCGGAATTGACAGTAATCACAAACTGATTCGATCTTCATCAGGTCATCCCGGAATAGTAAAATATTCCAGCTTTCTCGCCAGTAGTGCAACTACCGATAAATATGGACATGGTACGCATGTCGCCTCAATTGCAAGTGGAGGCAATGAGCTTAAAGGCCTCTATCAGGGCGTCGCGCCGGGTGCCAATTTGATTAATTTACGCGTCCTCGATGATCGCGGGCTGGGCACAATCAGTAGCCTCATCGCAGCAATTGACTGGTGCATTATCAATAAAACTCTCTATAATATTCGTGTTATTAACCTAAGCGTTGGAGCTGTCGCTTCGGACAGTTATAAAAATGACCCCCTTTGTTTAGCCACACGTCGCGCTGTAAATGCTGGAATTATCGTCGTAGCAGCAGCTGGAAATGATGGAAAAAACTACATTGGGAAAAAATTTTATGGCGGCATTCACTCACCTGGAATTGACCCTTCAGTGATTACAGTTGGTGCTACGAATTCTTACTTTACAGATCGTCGTTCTGATGACGTGGTCGCTACCTACAGCTCTCGTGGTCCCACTCGCGGATATGTCACCAGCGCTAATGGTCTGAAAAATTATGACAACTTGATTAAGCCTGATCTAGTAGCTCCCGGCAATAAAATCATTGGCGCCAGCTCCAGTAATCCAGATACTAAAGACAGCCTTAATAATCTCGTGTTGAGTTATCCTGTTTTAGCTGTCGACTCATCAGCTAAGCCTGCCGACCGGGTCATGTATTTGAATGGGACTTCGGTCGCTACCCCTGTAGTTTCCGGCGCAGTCGCATTATTGTTGCAAGCCAATCCGAACTTAACACCGAATCTGGTGAAAGCGATTTTGATGTATACAGCGCAACCAATTCGCGGATTCAACACGTTGGAGCAGGGAGCAGGATCACTTAACATTGATGGTGCTCTCCGTATCGCCAGGCTAATTAAATCCAATCCCTCTTCCTTATCAAATGGCTCATCAATGCTAAACAGTTCACTTCCATCACCCCAACTCAGCAATATCTCCGGTGAGAATTGTTGGTGGAGTCAGGGTGTTGTGACGAACCATTGTTTTCTGACAGGCAGCAATTTAATGATTTATTGGCAGGGGGTCTATTCGAAAAGCTTTACTCTGACGGATGCAACTAAGGTTACTAACGGTAGTTTCTCTCAAGTCCCAGGACTCACTTCGTGGGGAATTTCAAATAGCCTTGGAGTAACTTTTGCCGATGGAAACACGATGGCTGATGGCTATCTTCTCGCAAACGGTGTAACTTTTGCTGATGGAATAGCCTTTCCCAGTGGAGTCACCTTTGCCGACGGTCAAATGGTCTTCGATAGCACGATCATCACAAAATCCGTCAAATCAAAGGTTGTGGTACCTGGTGACTAGGTTATTTATAAAATAACTTTATTGAGAGCTAACGCGAGCATATATGAACAGCCATTTTCCCGGCATCAAAAGCTTACATCTTCTAATGATTGCAAGTGTTTTTTCATTTTTATTAATGCAATCATCGGGAGCGCAATCAATTCCCAAACCAACTGAAAAATCAGCCCAGACGAATGTTGTTAATTCAACTCCTGACTATCAAATTCACAAAGGCGATAAACTCAGTATCAAATTTCTTTATCAGCCGGAATTGAGTGATGCGGCAGTTGTCGTGCGACCAGATGGCAAGATCAGCTTGCCAATGGTAGATGAACTGAAGGTGGAAGGATTAACTGCACAACAAGTGAAGAAGTTACTCGAAAAAGCCTATCGGGAAATCCTGCTTGATCCTGAAATTAATGTCAGCGTCATAGAATTTGTGCCTCAGCGCTTTTTTGTTGGAGGGCAGGTTTTTAAACCGGGAAGCTATGACATGCGCGCCGGACAAACTCTCTTACAAGCTATCATTCTGGCCGGAGGATTTACGCCGGACGCGCATCGAAAATATGTGCTTCACGCCAGACCAGTTGGCAATAAAGAACTGAAAGTAACAGCGATTGATGTGACGAAAATCTTAAAAACCGGGGATAACAAAGAAGAAATTTTTCTTCAGGATGGAGACTATATTTTTATCCCCAACTCAAAACTTTCAAAATTTAATTCAATCGTAACGGCGTTTCGCTCTATCATGCCGGGGTATGCCATTCAGTTTTAATTGTTCTACATCGCCTCAATCATAGCTGCCAGTTTTGTCAATTGCTCTTCAATTTCAGCCGTACGAGCGCGAGATTCTGTCACAACTTCGACAGCGGCGCGGGCTACGAAATCAGCATTTGACAAGCGTTTTTGCAGGCTTTCAAGTTCTTTGCTAAGTTTCGTGGCGCTGGCTTCCAATCGCGCTTTTTCTTTTTCGAAATCTATTAAACCTTCCAGCGGAACAGCGATTTCAATGCCGCTCAAAACATCGCGGACAGAACCTTTTTGGGTAGTGATAGATTCTACCAATTCAAGATTTTCAAGTCGTGCCAATCTGACGATTTGATCTGTCATCGCAGTAATCACAGCTTTGCTGCCTTCGTCTGAAGTTGCCAGTTGCGCATTAATTTTTACTGACGGGGAAATATTAAAAGTAGCGCGAATGTTACGGAGTTTCGATACGACTCCAGTGAATAATTCCATCTCGCGTTCAGCTTGCTCATCGCGTGCACCAGCTTGTGGAAAAGCCTTCAGGCAAATTGTTTCTCCCCGATGCGGCAGACGTTGCCACAGCTCTTCGGTGATGAATGGCATCAGTGGATGCAATAAGCACAGGCTGCGTTCGAGGATGTAAATGATGCGGCGTTTCACCGCAGTATTTTCATCAGAAATTTCCGTCGAAGTCACAAACGGCTTTGATAATTCAATGTACCAATCACAAAAATCATTCCAGAAAAATTGGTACAATGTTGCGGCTGCTTCGTGAAAACGATACTCCGCGAGCGCTGAATTCACTTCACTGGTGGCGTATTGCAAACGGCTTAAAATCCAACGATCAGCGAGAGTCGGATTCGATAATTTCGTTTCCCATTCGAGCGGTTCCTGCGCTTCTAAAATCTCATCGCAATTCATCAAGACAAACCGCGTCGCATTCCAAATTTTATTGGCAAAATTTCGCGAAGATTCGAGCTTAGAATCTTGCAGCGCCAGCGTCAATCCAGCTGTCGAAGCTGCCGTCAAAGCAAAGCGCGCCGCGTCTGTTCCATACTGAGCAAACACATCCAGCGGATCAATCACATTGCCCTTCGTCTTGGACATTTTCTGTCCCTGCGGATCAAGCACAATTGCGTTGATATAAACCGTGCTGAACGGGACTTCGCCCATAAATTTCAAGCCCATCATCATCATTCGCGCGACCCAGAAAAAGATGATGTCTTGCGCCGTGACTAAAACTTGCGTGGGATAGAATTTTTTTAAATCTTCAGTTTGCTCAGGCCAACCGAGCGTTGAGAAAGGCCACAGTGCCGATGAAAACCAAGTATCAAGAACATCTTCATCTGGAGTCAAAATCGTGTTCGAATCTTTTCCTTGTTGTGCTAACCGTTCACGCGCTTCGCCTTCGTTACGAGCAACAATAATTTCACCTTCAGGAGTATACCAAGCCGGAATGCGATGCCCCCACCAGAGTTGCCGCGAGATGCACCAGTCCTGAATATTTTCGAGCCAGCCACAATAAATTTTCGAAACTCCTTCAGGAATAATTTTCGTACGCCCATCTACAACAGCTTGCAGCGCGGGTTCGGCGAGCGGCTGCATTTTCATAAACCATTGCGTAGAAATTAATGGTTCGACAACTTGCCCGCTACGTTGGCAGTGTCCGACGTTGTGCGTGTAATCCTCAGTCTTGAGCAATAATCCAGCCGTTTCCAAATCAGCAACAACGGCTTTGCGCGCAGCGTAGCGATCTAGTCCGCGATATTTTTCTGGCGCAGCATCTGTGATTTTTGCTTCTTTGCTGATGACCTGAATGAATTCGAGATGATGGCGTTTGCCCATCGCAAAATCGTTTGGATCGTGCGCAGGAGTAACTTTAACCAAGCCTGTACCGAAATCTTTTTCGACGAGATTATCTTGAATAAAGTTTATTTGGCGTCCGACCAAGGGCAGCACAGCTTTTTGGTTTTTCAATTCGGCGTAGCGTTCATCATCAGGATTGAACGCCACTGCCGTATCACCAAGCATCGTTTCAGGACGCGTTGTTGCGACTACAATAAATGTTCCCTGCGCAGTTTTGAGCAATCCTGATTTCGCTTCACCTTCATTAAGTGCGGCGTAGGCTTCGGCTAAGCCTTCGTAAGTTTCATTACCACTCGCAGAACCCACCGGATAAGCGATGTGCCAGATGTTGCCTTTGACTGGTTTCATCTCGGTTTCGAGATCGGAAATCGCAGTCTGCAATCCAGGTGACCAGTTGACCATGTATTCGCCGCGATAGATCAAACCTTCATCATACAACCGCACAAAAACTTCGAGCACAGCTTTGGATAAGCCTTCGTCCATCGTGAAGCGTTCGCGTGACCAGTCTACGGAATCACCCACAATACGCATTTGTTTTTGAATCGTACCGCCGGAGTGCGCTTTCCATTCCCAAACTTTTTCGAGGAATCTTTCGCGGCCTAAATCGCGGCGGTCAACGCCTTCTGCGGCGAGCTGCCGCGTCACTACCATTTGCGTCGCGATGCCGGCGTGATCAGTTCCTGGAAGCCACAAAACTCTGTCGCCGTTCATTCTGCGCCAACGCGCTAACACGTCCTGCAATGTATGATTAAGGGCGTGTCCCATGTGCAAATATCCCGTGACGTTCGGCGGCGGAATCACCATCGTAAAAACAGGCGCATCAGGATTCGTTTGTTTTTCAGGAGCAAAATAATTGTTCTGTTCCCATTCGGGATACCAGCGGGCTTCGACTTCTTTAGGTTCGTATTGTTTCGGAATTTCCATATTTTTGAGCGATCAGCAATGAGCGATTAGCATTTAGCTTTCTAACGAGTAAAAATGAATTGCCAATCATCTGGAATCTTGCGAGGTTCGTCAACAGCAAAAAATAACGCCGGCAACTTTTTCAAGCGCCGACGTTATGCGGGGGTCAGTAAATCAATAAATTTAATGAGCAAGCTGTTTTTGTTGCGCGATTTGTTTGCGAATTAAAAGCTCGGCCATTTCGGGAACGACTTCCCAGGCAACATCCTGAATCGCCTTTGCAGAAAGCTTTTGGATCACCCGATTGACGATGTCTTCGACTAAAGATTCAGGTATCTGCATTGCGCTTTCATTAAAACTGACCGGCGTTGAAGCCATCGGCATTTCTAAAGGCGCTGACTCTGACTCAGGAATGGTTTCTGAAATCGTTTCCAGAACTGGTTCTGAAACTGTTTCAATTGGCGTCGTCATGGGCATGAGTGTTCCCAGACCAACATCCATACTCAGATTCATATCCTGAATCGCGGAAGTGTCCATTAAAGTTGTTCCTTCTGGAACAATAACTTCCGGCTCAGAATGCATTGTTGATAATAATAAATCATCTGAACCACTTGTTGGCACCGGAGAACTCATCGAAGCCAGTGCTGGAGCCGGCTGGATTGATGGCATTGTCAAAGGAGTATACTCAGATAAATCCAGCACATCCTCTTCAGCCAAAGTCTCTGGCGTGGCGGCCATCATCGAAGCGACCGTGGTGGGCAAAGTTGTCAGTGGCGGACTCCAGGGAGCTGAACTTACTTCGGGTAAATCCAGAGTACGTAACAAATCAGCTCCTGAAAAGTCACCCGACACTGATAACGCAGAAGGCAGCTCTGGTTCCATCGCGTATGACATCGCAGGAACCGGAGGAGCTACTAAGCCCGCATTCATTTCTGCCATCTCTGCCATAGAAGATGAGGGCTGTCCCGCTGATTCAGTTGGAACTGTCGATTCTGAGTTGACAGATTCATTTATTTGCGATGACGCAGACGATGACGCATCGGCTGGAATTTGTGGTCGCGCCAGAAGTTCCTGAACAGTTGTCACGAGGGTTCGAATAGATTGAAATGGTTTGGTCAGCTGATGATCAGCACATACTTTTTTAGCACGCTCCGGATCGAATGGCTCGAAAGCATGCACCAGCAAGATCACTGGGATATTTTTGAATTGAGGGTGAGCCTTAACATATTCACAAACCTCATAGCCATCCTTACCCGGCATGAAAACATCTGCCATGATCAAATCAGGTTTAATTGCTTCGATTTGTTGAACTGCTTGTTCGCCATTTCCAAACGCAATTACTTCAATACCTTCTTCAGTCAAACTCAATTTGACGATTTTTTGAACTGTAATACTGTCATCAGCCAGCAGGACTTTGTATCCCATAGATTCTTCCTCACGGAAATGTGCTTTTAGTCAACACAATTATTTTGCAGTTATCAAGACTTCTCAGCACTCACGCATGTCTTAGCGCAATGAAATTCATTGCATCTTTTAAATTATAGTTAAGGGTTGTTTTAATACTTTGATCGGAACCTATCACTTGAAAGTAGAACTCAAGGGGCGGCGGGCAACTGAAAAGTACCATTAACCTGATGAAGAGACAATAAAAAAATAGAATAATAGTTTTTTCATAAATGCTTGCTCTACTTTTATTAAAGAAATTCTTCAGCTCTCAAGGCAATAAATTTGAAAAAATCCGCCAAATTTATTTAATTCTAATAAACTGTAAAAATTTTGGATAATTTTAAAGTTGACGCAGTGCTAAAATGTGATCTATTATTATTTTGATAACTAATAGTCATCCTCACATATCCGGCAACACCCATGATGACTTTTATCAAGTAAGTGTCCAGGTCAGTTTTTGTCCTGTCCAGCATCCCCAATTCCTTTTCAGCGTGCCCAGTAACGAATAGCATCTGTTTTATATTACACTCGCGCCTAACAATTTGGTTTTCCGTTTCAATATTGAATCTAAGTGACCAATCAAGATGTCGTTAGATCATCTGAATTGAGAATTTGCCTTTATTAGCAATTTCTATTTTCCATCACTGGGTTTAGCAGCTCTCCAAGTTGCTGAATAGTTGCCTTTACTTTAATAATTTCTGAGCGACGGTTAGGAGTCAAAGCTTTACAGTTTTGATTTAAGCTCCTAATTTTCGAGTGCTCCGCTCGAGGGTTACGAACCAAAACACACACATCCTCAGGTAATTCCTGAGAGAGGGGAATGAACATGCACACCTCACACAAATTCACACACATTCTTTTGACACTATTCGTGCTCATCGTAAGCGTTACCGCATCGATGGCACAGGCTACCCCAAGTATTCCCAGCGATATGAAACAAGGCTCAATGCTGTTTTACAACGCTTACACTTCAACTGTTGGTGATGCTGCGCAAAATACGCGGATCAATATCACGAATACGAATCCTACTAAATCCGTTAACGTCCATTTTTTCTTTGTCCGAAGTAGTGATTGCACTATTGCAGATACTTATGTCTGCTTGACGGCTAGTCAGACTTTTTCCTTCCTGGCTTCGGAATATGATCCTGGCGAGTCCGGCTTCATCTTTGCCGTTGCGACCGATGATGCTGGCTGCCCTATTAATTTTAATTATTTGATAGGTGACTTGTATGCAAAGAGCTTCTTTGGAACATCCACTTATTTTCAGGCCAATTTAGGTGCCGTCGCCTTTGCCGCACAAAATATTTGGGATGGAGCAAATTATGTCGCCTGGGCTCCTGGAACACGAGCATTGCTTTTCAATAACGACATGCTTTGCGCTATTGCTTTTGGTCTCTACCACGACCTGACGAATCCAACCATTTGTCACGCCTTATACGATAAAGTTCCTTCCCAAATGGCAGTTGACAACATCCAGAGCGAAGCTGATGGAAATAATACTTTGCTGATCTTGCACTCAATGCAGGGTAAACCTGAACAGGCTGGTGCTATTGGCATTATTCTGGGACAAGTCTTCGATGATAATGAAAAGGGATACAGCTTCCAGACAACTTCGGTAGGCTGCTTCTGGGCCAGACTTATTAACAGATCATTTATTCGTATTCCACTGGGAATTGACAAAGTCATCTCTAAAGGTCGCACCGGATGGATGTATTTCCAATCACCTAATGGCGGCACCACTGGCGTCCCTGACCTGGGCTTACTTGGAGCCACAATTGTCAGTAACAACAGACCTGATGGCTTCAATGGTGGTCATAACCTTCACATGACACGATTTAAAGATAATCGTGGTTTCGCTATCCCGGTCTTCCCGAGCGGTGTAGCGTGTGCTGGTATCGCTCCTGTTGGAGACTAAGTGATTCTTTTTTAAAATCTTTATTTACTTAAAGATAACCGGAAGCAGAGATTCTCTGTTTCCGGTTTTTTATTTTTCTCCCATCTTTTCTGAAATCCCTCCTCAATTAGCAGTCTCTATAGTCCGTCACTGGAGTCTAAGAATGAACCGACCCGAAAGCTCAGGTCTGGGTTGTCTCAAAGGCTTACCATTAAGACCAAATTACATCCTCAGGTAACTCCTGAGAGAGGGGATTTTTCACCATGACCTCACACAAATTCACACACATTTTCTTAACGCTGTTGGCCCTAATTATTTGCGCGACAGCTTCGATGGCACAAGGACCTATAGAACCTGGAGTCGCCAGTGACCAGAAACAGGGATCACTTTTGTTCTATAATACCTATACCTCAACAATTGGTGACGCTTCGCAAAACACGCGAATCAACATCACGAATACTCATCACACATCTTCGGTTAACGTTCATCTATTCTTTGTCCGAAGCATTGATTGCACCATTGCAGACACTTATGTCTGTCTGACAGCAAATCAAACCTTTTCCTTCCTGGCTTCTGAGTATGATCCCGGCGAAACGGGTTTCATCTTCGGAGTCGCCACAGATGACAATGGCTCACCAATCAACTTCAATTATTTGATTGGCGATTTATATGTGAAGAGCTACTTCGGAACGCCTAACTATTTCCAAGCCAATTTAGGCGCAGAAGCTTTTGCCGCTCAAAACAAATGGACTGGTACGGCGTATGCAAAATGGAACGAATACACTGCGGCTCCGCTCTTCGGAAATGACATGCTGTGCGCTATCGCATTTGGCCTTTATCACGATACCAGCAGCCCCGCAGCGGAATTGACCCCACACGCTTTATACGACCGTGTGCCTGTCACTTTGGCCGTTGATAACATTCAAAGCGAAGCCGATGGTAATGCTACCTTGTTGATCCTGCACTCAATGCAAGGTAGAACTGACCGAGCTGGTGTTATTGGCAGTATTGCTGGTCAGGTCTTTGATGATGTGGAAAGAGGATACAGCTTCCAATCTTCAAATCTCAGTTGCTATTCAGCAAGATTGATCAATCGGGCTTCTGTTCGTGTCCCAACGGGAATTGACAAAGTTATTTCAAAAGGAAAAACCGGATGGATGTACTTCACTTCCCCAACCAACGGACAAGGATTATCTGAACTTGGATTGCTCGGCGCCAGCATTGTCAGCAATGGCAGAAATGATGCAGCAGCATTCAACGGTGGACATAATCTTCATCAGATTCGTGTCAAAGACAATCGCGGTTTCGCTATCCCAGTCTTTCCGAGTGGCGTGGCTTGCGCTCCTTCGATGACTTGGTAAGTTAAAAAGTCCTTTGGATAAAACTAAAGACCAGAAGTTGTTAAATCAACTTCTGGTCTTTTTCTTTTCTGAACTCGACTTTATCAGCCGATTCGGTAGAATGAGCATCTATTTTCAAACTGATTTTTGGAGGGACTCACGATGCAGGATTTTGAAATTCTTGGACAATTCTATCTCGGCAAAAAATACGATTTAAAAAAACAGGCTTCTTCAGACGACCTGATTCTTTATGATTCAAAAGACATGGTCACGCATGCCGTTTGCGTAGGCATGACAGGCAGTGGCAAAACAGGTCTTTGTCTCAGCCTGCTCGAAGAAGCGGCGATGGATTCCGTTCCGGTAATTGCGATTGATCCTAAAGGTGATCTGGCAAATTTGCTGTTAACTTTTCCTGATCTTGCACCTGGCGATTTTGAGCCGTGGATCAACGAAGATGATGCCCGTCGCAAAGGCGTCAGCCCTTCAGAATTTGCCACTCAACAATCGGAGCTTTGGAAAAATGGGCTGGCGAAATGGGGACAGGATGGCGAGCGAATTCGTAAGCTGAGAGAAACTGCTGAATTTGCGATTTATACGCCAGGCAGCAGTGCCGGGATTCAGCTTTCGATTATGAAATCGTTCACTGTGCCACCTCCGGAAATCATGGAAGACGGCGAATTGCTACGTGAACGCATCAGCACTACAGTCACGAGCCTACTCGGTTTGCTCGGTATCGAAGCCGATCCCATTCGCAGCCGTGAACATATTCTGCTTTCAACGATCATTAATACCTGCTGGCAAAATGGTAAAGACCTTGATCTCGCAGCACTGATTCAGCAAATTCAGCAACCGCCATTCAATAAAATTGGCGTGATGGATATTGAATCTTTTTATCCAGGCAAAGAACGTTTTGAGCTGGCGATGTCCATTAACAATTTATTGGCTTCGCCTGGCTTCAGTTCGTGGATGGAAGGCGAACCTCTTGACATCAATAACCTCCTTTACACATCAACTGGTAAACCGAAAATTTCGATTATCTCCATCGCTCATCTGAACGACGCCGAACGAATGTTTATGGTGTCTTTGCTACTCAATCAGGTCTTGGGTTGGATGCGACAACAATCAGGAACTACCAGTTTACGTGCGATGCTGTACATGGATGAAATCTTCGGATACTTCCCGCCTGTTGCTAATCCACCTTCAAAACAACCATTGCTGACCTTGCTGAAACAGGCGCGCGCTTTTGGTTTGGGAATTATGCTCGCCACGCAAAACCCGGTAGATTTGGATTATAAAGGCTTGGGCAATACAGGAACCTGGTTCATTGGACGGCTGCAAACGGAACGTGATAAGGCGCGTGTTTTGGAAGGTCTCGAAGGCGCATCGGCCAGCGCCGGAATGGAGTTTGATCGCGGTGCGATGGAAGAAATCCTGGCCGGCTTGGGCAATCGAATTTTCCTGATGAATAACGTTCACAACGACGCGCCTGTGGTTTTCGAGACGCGCTGGGCGATGTCGTATTTACGTGGCCCACTCACCCGCAATCAAATCAAACAGCTCACCGATCCGATCAGAGATCAATTGCAAGGCGTGCCGATGGTTGCGGCTAAAGCGGCGCCAACTTCTGGAACGAAAAAAGCCGCGACTTCCAGTGCAAGTACAGGTGCGCGTCCATTGTTAGCTTCGGATGTCACACAATATTTTTTACCTGTCAGATCAAATGCGCCGGATGAAGGTTGTACGTTAGTTTATTCGCCGATGGTGATTGGCGCGACTGATATTCATTTCGTAGATTCAAAAACAGAAATAGATCATTCGCAAGTCGCTGTTTTTCTTGCTTCAATTACTGACAACACTATTCCGGTTGACTGGTCGGATGCGAATGAAATCAGTATTGATCCAAATGATTTAGAAACAGAACCAAACGATGCCGGACAATTTGCCGAAGTCCCTTCAGTTGCGGGCAAAGGGAAAAGCTTTGAAAAATGGGGCAAAGACTTAACTGATTTTATTTATCGCAATCGCACCATTGATTTGTTATACAGCGAATATCACGAAGTTTTTTCCACGCCTGACGAGTCTGAACGCGATTTCCGGGTACGATTAAATCAACTCGTACGCGAAACCCGGGACGGCGAAGTCGAAAATCTCAGACAAAAGTATGCAACGAAAATTGCGGCTTTAGAGGAGCGCATGCGCCGCGCTCAAATGGCTGTTGAGAAAGAAGCACAAGAAGCGCAATCTGCAAAAATGCAGGGATTTCTTTCCATCGGAGCTTCTTTGCTCGGCGCATTCATGGGCAACAAAATGGTTAGCTCAACAAATATTCGCCGTGGAGCTAGTGCCATCAGCAGCATGTCCCGAGCTTCTAAACAATCAGGAGATGTTGGAAGAGCTGAAGAAACTGTCGAAGCAATTGGCGCCCAAATTCAGGAATTAGAAGCGCAGTTCCAAGCCGAAACCGACGCCTTGAAATCGCAAAGCGACCCAACGACCGAGCGCCTCGAGACGATTTCCGCTAAACCCAAAAAGAAAGACATTGCCTTAAAAGTTGTCGCTTTAGCCTGGGATCCTCAGTGGCAAGACGAACGCGGCGACCTAACTCCTGCCTGGGAATAATTATTACTGAGCAAGCGCGGCGCTATGTTATAGTTACTGCGCTTGCTTGGTCTGTTTGAGCAAGTTTACGATTACAATTTCCTACCGCGCTATTTTTTAATTCCATCATGACAATGCCTCGTCTAACCTTCGTCACTTGTGAAATCCACAAGCGATATTTTCCGGAAAGGAATAAAATGCGTTTTTTGATGATTCCATGTTTTATTTTGCTGACTGTGATTTCCTTTACAGGTTGCGTAACAAACACCACTGAAGGCGCAGTTCAGGTTCAAGTTGTGCGCGGACAAATTAATCGAATCATCAAACCTTCAGATGGTTGGGTTGGAACATTAACTACTGTTGGCGATCAATATTACGACATTGATTTACGTTCGTTTACTGAAAATGTTGACGTTGGAGCAAGTACCAAAGATAACGCCGCACTCAAAATTAGCATTGCCGTGACAGCTCATGTCATTTCTGAAGATGACAGCATCAAAGCCTATGTGCGTAAATTCGGGTTGGAGCAAAAAGAGCGTCACGACCGAAGAAATGCGATTTTAATGGGACACGTGAACACCGAAACAAAAAATGCAGTGGCAGGTTTTGATGCATACAGCTTATTAGCGAATCAGGAAGCCATCCAAAAAAGTATCACGAATTCACTAAGCTCTATCTTCAAACAACAATTATTACTCGAATTGGAATCAGTACAAATTATTGGACGACCGGATTTTGTGGATGATCGCATTGAGCTGGCTGCCAGTTCTGTCGTCGCCAATCAAAAGGCTAAAGAAGCTGCCGAAGCTGATTTGGCTCGCGCGAAGGTCGAGGCAGAAAAGAAACAAGTTGAAGCACTAACTTTCAATAATCCAGCTTTATTACAAATCAAATTACTGGAAATGCGCCTGGACATCGAACGCGCCAGAGCCGAGGGCATTGCCAGACATCAAGGGCCGCTGACCATTGTCAATGGTGCGACCGATACTCAAATTCAATTGCGAGCCAGCGAAAAATGATTAAGCTTTTTTTGTTAATTATTGTTGGGCTATTATTATTAGCATCGCCTGTTTTGATCGTCGTTGGATTGCGCTACTGGCGAAAGCGAAGCGCGGCGCAGGCACGTCAAGAGATAGAAGCAGAAATAGAATGGGTAGAACGTGTTCTACAAAAAAAAGCTGACGCAGTTCCATTTGAAGATAAAAATTCCTGAGATTGTTTACAAAAAAATTATTATGACACATCGAATAACTTTAATTCCTGGCGACGGTATTGGCACTGAAATTACGGCGGCAGTTGTCCGCATTATCGAAGCCGCTGGCGTAGACATTCACTGGGACAGCTTTGTCGCAGGCGCAGAAGCGCTGTCCCGTTACGGCGATCCCTTGCCGCAACCGGTACTTGATTCCATCCGACAAAATCGGGTGGCGTTGAAAGGCCCACTAACAACTCCGGTCGGCACCGGCTTTGCCAGTGTCAATGTACGCTTGCGCAAGACGCTTGATCTTTATGCCAACCTTCGCCCGGTACGGACTTTGCCAGGCATCAAAACTCCTTTCGGTGAATTAGATTTAGTGGTCGTCCGCGAAAATACTGAAGACTTATATTCAGGCATCGAACACGTTGTCGTCCCTGGAGTAGTCGAAAGCATCAAAATTATTACGGAGAAGGCTTCGACGCGGATTGCGAAATTTGCCTTTGATTACGCAAAAAAAGAAGGACGCAAAAAAGTCACCGCCGTCCACAAAGCGAACATCATGAAATTGTCAGACGGATTGTTTCTGGATTGCTTCCGCACCGTCGCTGCACAAAATCCTGAGCTCATCGCTGATGACAAAATCGTAGACAATTGCTGTATGCAGCTCGTCATGCGGCCTCAGCAATTTGATATGCTGCTGCTCGAAAATTTGTACGGCGACATCGTTTCAGATTTGGCAGCAGGCTTAGTCGGAGGCCTTGGCATCGTCCCCGGAGCCAATATCGGCGAGCTTGGCGCAGTCTTTGAGGCCGTCCACGGCTCCGCGCCCGACATCGCCGGAATGGGCATTGCGAACCCAACTGCGATGTTGCAATCAGGAATTTTAATGCTGCGTTATCTCAATGAGCGCGACGCCGCAGAGCTAATCGAGAAAGCTTTATTCTCTACACTCGCGCACAAAGAAATTCGCACGAAAGATTTGGGCGGCACGGCGAGTACGATGGAATTCACTGAGGCGGTGGTGGCTTCGATGAAGGAAATTGCCGGGGCATAGAATTGTCTGGTATATGCCAAGCGCGGGAAATATGAGTATTGAATATTTGAATCAGGTGGTTGATTTTACGCGCCCTAAACTTGACGATCACGACTTACGTGGCTTTGTCCTTGATTACTCAGATTCATTTACGCTACTCAATGTGTTGGATTATGACTTTTATTTGAACGGTTTCACCGTAATTCGTAATTGCGACATCACAAGTTATCGAACTTACGACAAGGACGATTATTTTCTCAATATGGCATTGCGGCTGAAATCAATCAAATCAGCTCGCAAGCCAAAAGTTGACCTTACCAACTGGGCATCATTGCTAAGTACGGCACAAAAATTATTCCCTTTGCTCACAATTCATCGCGAAACGATCTCAAATAAAATTTGCTATATTGGAAGACTTACTGCAATAACCGATAAGACCTTCACTTTATACGATATTGATCCCGATGCTAATTGGGATCGTCTCTATCGGCGTAAACTCGCTGATCTAACAAAAGTTGATTTTGGTGGCGGGTACGAAGATGCTTTGTGGCGGGTAGCAAAGGAAGAGAATCTTATCCCTGAAAAAGTAATCTAACTTGTTGCTTGATGATTTAGCCTTATCACAAAAAACTTGGAAGCATTGCGAGATTTAGAGTTTCGGGCAATATCATAAATCAATAATTCAAGCGGAACTTCTTACATACCAAACAATGAAATTCTTACCATAAATCACTAATTTCAGCCTTCTGTGAAATATAAGCCGCATAGTTTCAAGTTACACTCAGCATTACCATTTTCCCACCCTTAACATATAACGGCATAGGGTTTGCGTTACAAACAATATCCTCTCTATTGCTCTCAGAAAAATAAATCCAACTTAAAATCGGAGCGGCGAAGTTACGTTTAGCTCTAAAATTAATTGAGTATTTTTCTTGTGTTGCATCTAGAGGATTCCTCGCCTGCGAATAATTCGTAGCTCTAATTTTAAGACTGTGTGGCAGATAGTTCAGCCCTCAGTTCAATTAGTAAAATTAACCAGGAGAAGAGATTATGAAAAACTTTACTTTAGCTTTTATGGGATGGGTCGTGATGATTTTTGCCGGAGTGGCATTAACCTATGCGCAAGATAATTCAACCAACTCGGCAGTTATTCAGGACGGTGCGATGAAGGCGCAAGCTGGAAAAGTCGTGGCTGTCGATACCGCAAAAAATGAACTAGCCGTCAAGGATGATAAAGGCGCAGAAAAAATGATGGCCGTTAGTCCCGACACAAAAATTATGAAAGAAGGAAAGGAAGTCGCGCTAGCTGATGTCAAGACTGGTGATCAGGTTATGTATGAGTTAGACAGTTCATCCAATCCGCCTGTTGCTAAATCATTAACCATTATGTCAGCGAAACCCGCTAAACCTTAATACCCTTGATTTTGTTGGCTCGTGATGGATTCAAGGCAGGATACGGCGAGCCAATTTAAGAGCAGGATTTCAGCTTCAAAGAAGTTTTTTGAAATGAAATCCTGCTCGTCCTATTTCATTATTTCGGTTGTGCTTGTTGGTCGCGTTCCATTTGCCGATATGCCGAAACTGCTTTTTCGTGGTCGCCGCCATTCGTTGTAAATACGTGCGAACCATCGCGCTTCACTCCATCAACCACAAAATATAAGTAGTCAGTTTTTGACGGATTTAAGGCGGCTTCAATTGCGCGCTTTCCTGCCGAAGCAATCGGGCCGGGAGGCATGCCAGGATTTTTGTATGTGTTGTAAGGCGTGTCACGATCAAGATCGCTTTGGTAAATCTTGCCATTCCATTTATATTTTCCCGCCAGAATTGCTCCGTAAATTACCGTCGGATCACAGGCCAGATTCATCCTCATCTTCAGACGCTTGTGATAGACCTGAGAAATTAATTCCCGATCTTTATCAACCTTCGCTTCTTTCTCTACCAGTGAAGCCATCGTGATCGCTTGACGGGTGTTCATCCCCAATGTGCTCGCCTTACTTTGCAATTCTCCCGTGTAAACTTTACGAAACCGCTTCACCATCGCTTCAACCAATTGCGCGCGCGTAGTCGTCGTTGTGTATTCGTATGTGTCTGGAAAAAGATAACCTTCTAAATCCGTCGCCTTCGGATCAAGGTCTGAAATCAATTTCGTATTCTTGAAAAGCGGCAACAAGTCGTCTCGATTGGCTGGTGCAGGTTCTTTCATTCCAGGTAAGGGAGCGGCCAATTTATCAGCAATTTCCCATTGATTATAACCTTCAGGAATCGTGATTTTGCGTGTTGCGACATCCGCGCGGACAAGCTTATCAATGACCTGTAACGGTGTAATCGGTGAATTAAATTGATAATCTCCGGTCTTGAGAACCTTCCCGCGTCCGAACGTTTTTAGCCACCAGGAAACGGCGGTCGGATTGCTGATGACACCTTCCTGATGAAGCTTGGATAAAATAAAACTAACGCTGCTTTTCGGTGGAATTGTGATGACTTTTTCGGTAGACGCGTGTGTCAATGGACTCTTGATCGCACTGTTCAGCCAGAAGGCAATTCCGCCAACCAGCACCACCAGCAAAGATAAAATTCCAATTATTATTTTTTTATGTGTTGAAGTTATTTGCATGATTCTCAAGGTACGCCAGGCGTCCCGCCTGTCGTTGTTGATTTATTATTTGAACAAGCGAGACACCTATTCTACCTTCCTAAATAATCCTGTAAAATTATTGCAGCGGCGTATTCATCGGATTTTTCTTTGCGTTTGCGCAGATCAAATCCAAGTTCGCGCATGACTTCTTCCGCTTCGCGTGAAGTCAATCTTTCGTCTTGTTCAATGATGGGGATTGAAATTGTTTTTTTTAATTCGCCAACAAAAACCATAACCCGTTCAGCGGCATCGCCAAAGCTGCCATCTAAACTGAGCGGTAATCCTACCACTAATTCCGCGATTTCATTTTCTTCGATCAGATTTTGCAGTTGCGCAATGATTTGATTGCGGCTTTGTTTATTACGGCGAATCGTTGTTAAAGGGCGGACGGTGAGTCGCAATTCATCAGAAATTGCTACGCCAATCGCCTTGGAGCCGTAATCAATCGCCATTAATCTCATGTTATCAAAAACCCCGCCGAAGCGCCCACCCACGTTTTATTTTTATTAAAATTAACGCCCATCATTGGACCTTTGCTCATCCGCGCTAATAGCATTGTCGGCGTGGGTTTTGTATCTTCATCCGGCCAGACAAACATCACACGAATTTCAACCTTCGCCGGATCATTAGGAGTCTGAATCACGGGGTCGTAATGAATTTTTTCCTGTAATAAATAATCACCACGATTAGCTTCTTTGATCGCGTCAAGATCAGCAGAAGTCACATCAACTTTTACCCCACTCCCCGCAAAGGAAAAGAGTGGTTTGAGGACAAAATTTTCCAAATCCTGCGGGTACGTTTCCAGCTCATTTAGAAACCACGAACGCGGAACAGAAGGATGATTAAGAAACGGCAACGAAAATTTGCTGAGCCGAAAAAACCAATTTGGATGCCCCGCCCATTCGACTTCCAATTCATCGCGGTAGTCAAAATTAAACTGCACATTTTTCTGAATTAACTCATCTACAATCACCCGGTTATAAATTCGTCGAATCTGAATTTCTTTGCCATTTTCCGAATAAAAAAGCTGTTTTCCGCGCTTGATAATTCTGCTAATGTCTACAGCTTTGACGCCAAATTCCTGTTCGGTCAAAGTAAAATCCGGACGCGTTTTTTGCAGCTCCGGTTCGATTTCCATCAACACTACTTCTTCCGGTGAATGCTGACCACAGATCGCGCGACGCAGCAGTTCCAAATATTTTTGTTCATTCAAATCACCGATCAAATATTTCTCTTTCAGGTCAAACTGTTTTTGGTAGGCCTGCGATAATTTCATTTGAAACATGTGCATCGAAGCGCAGCCTTGCAGTTCTATTAACTTCGGTGTGAGCTGGCCATTCCCATCTCTCGTCACGGCAAAATCAGTCTGAATAAAGTTCGGATGCGAACTCTCACTGGGAGCAAAATATTGTGCGGGGACAGCTCTGTCAGATTGGCTTAAATAGTTTTTGTGAAGCAATTGAGAATTGATTGCGACGGCGGATTCAATCAAAGAATTCCACAGTTCAGAAGGAAGGAAAACAGGCGTTTCACTAATTCGAAATTCAATCGAATAACCAATCATTACTTCCAATGAAGTCACTAATGAATGATAGATGGCTTGAGAATTTGCGGCGTTAAATTTCTCACGAAAAGGCGAAATCACAGTCTCTCCACATGATTAATCTTAGAAAATTGAAGAGGCCGACGTTAGCACAGCCTATTAGTGACAGGCAACTTAAGCAGGCTTGACGTTGATCGGGATGCTACTAATACACTTTAAAATTAAATGTCAGACTCATTCGTACACTAACAGCTACTCCTTTACGAACAGCTGGGCGAAATTTAATTTTTCGCACTGTTTCGATTGAGCTTTCCGTTAAGCCGTATGGTAATCCTTG
Organism: Blastocatellia bacterium; assembly: GCA_043736395.1. GTDB lineage: Bacteria > Acidobacteriota > Blastocatellia > RBC074 > RBC074 > JAFDVL01. The sequence goes on from JAYTCQ010000174.1 coordinate 74,131, forward strand.
TACCGTCCGAATATTGTGAACACGATTATCGGCACCAAAAACAACGCTAAGAATAACGATACCTTCGGTATGGCTGTTGCGCGCTTCTTCTGTGTAACCAGCCCGACCTTTATGTAAAATAGTTGGCTGTAAGCTGCCAGTGGCTTCAATAATTTCTCCGCTCAATTCATCATCATTTCCCTTACCGATGCCGCCGACAGCATTCTTCAATCCTCCACCTTTCGCTGCCTCGCCATTGCCCGAATTATTCTCAAGCCCCAGGCCATATCCTGCTCCCGCCCCATTCCCGACACCTGTACCTTTGTTTTCACCAATGCCAGAATTTCTGCCGGAACCGCTCGCAGGTGGAGCATCAGTGCCATCAGGTAAGCCAATTTGTCCGTTAGAATTTCGTTGATCTCCAATAGTTGTTTCAGGGATCTGCAACAAAGCAGTATTATATGGAGACTTCGGATTCGGCATCAAAATTTGCTGTGATGGCAGACTGTTTGGAGCCTTACCTTTGCTGAGTTTTACTTCATTTCTACCACCACCGCCACCGCCAAACGTTGGCTCATCTTTAATTTTCTCGCCACCCGTCACACCACCTCTTCCCGCCAAAGCATAATCCGGCGGATTCTGCGGCAGTGTCGCTGTTGGCGTCGGGAGAGTAATTTTAGCCAGCAGGTAGGGCTTTAATTCTTGAGATTTTTCTGTGTTGTTAATTCGGAGGCCACCCGCAACAATCAAGGTTGCGAACGCGAGTACATACGTTGCCATCGCCATCGCTGTACCTTTGCGAAGCGTTCGTCGACGTGCAAAATTAACCGGTTCTCCGCGTAATAAATCGGCCACATAGCCAGCCGGATCATGATAAAAAGCCTGCCAGTGATAGCTTAATTCTCGCGCAAATCTTTGCCACAAATTTTCATCGGGCAATAACAATTTCAGTTCATGCGGAGCCCCCGCAAACGAGTACGCCAAATCTACATCGTAGGTAGCTTTAAATCTGGTCAGGGCGCAAGTTGCCGCAAAAGTATCTGTCCGCAATTCATGCGATAACGGAGAAAGGCCTGCAAACAAGGCTCCGAGAGTTTGGCTGCGTACCGACATCTGTTCAGAACGTTGACGACAATCAGCGCACAGGTTCAGATGGCGCTCCACCGAGAGCACTTCGTACTCGGTCAATTCGCCGTCCTGATGTGTCCGTAAAATTCCTTCGTCAAGACAAAACATATTATTGCAATGCTCCGTACAGCTCGCGAAAACGCTTCTCAAATTCAGCTTCAGCGCGAGCCAGTAAGGTGCCGATGGATGAGGCTTTGACAGCAAAAATTTCGGCTAGTTCCTGATACGTCAAGCCACTTTGACGCAACAGCAAAAGTTGCGATTGGGCAGGTTTCATGACTGCCAGGACAGAATGCACACGCCGGCGTTTTTCATCCCGAATCACATCCGATAAAGGGTCATCGCTGGTGTGTTCGGATTGATCCAGCGCGGCAGCCTGCTCATATTTTTTGCGCCGGGCAGAAGACCGCAAAGCATCAATTCCCAAGCGCGTCGCCGTTCGATAAAGCCATCCGCCAACGTTATGATCCCGGTCAGGAGACAACGGTTGACGATAAATTTTCCAGAAAACATCTCCGGCTAATTCTTCAGCCTGTGCGCGATCACCAACTAAACGAAATAAAACCGCCACGATCCGCCCATAATGTTCCAGAAAAATGCGCTCGAACTCAGCCTCAGTCCAGGCTTCCTGGCACACCTCTACCTGATTTTCATCCGTCGGTGAAAAAGTCGTCACGGTGACGAATCCTTCTCTAATTTTCTCTTCGATGACAACCATTCAGTAGCGCTTTCTGGAAACATCGTGACGTGATTTCCCTTCAAACTCTTCGTTGATCTGAAGGATTCTATCTCTTAAACGTCTATCGTAGACTAAATGTGACAATTTTTCTCAAAAAGTTTAAGAAGAAATATGGGTTATTTTCGCGCCAGCGGATTTGGAGAGATTTTTTGAAGTTTCTTTTCTGTCACCAGAAAACCAATAATGAGCAAAACACTGGTGAATGCCAGCATTGATGATTGAACCAAGGTTGCTGGAATAAATAAGGCAGCAAGCGTTAGAAATGCTCCAGGCAGGAGCCAGTAAATTCGGGTTTTCAAGAAAATCATTAGCGCCGCGAGACTTACTATTACCTGCGTAATGATTGTCGCAATTGGCAGCCCCAGCGGCTCTATTTCTTTATACTGCTTGATTCCTTCGATGGTGCTGGCTTCCAATCCAATTTCCCAAGCCGACTTCGTTGTCAGGATTCCATAAGACACCAGAACAATAATGAGAATTCCGACCAAAAGTGTTCCCAACACTGGATGTAGAGACTTATATCCAGCGCGTCGAACCTGGTCTAGCACAACAAATAATAAGAATGGACCAACGACGACCTGCAATAAATATCGCAACACTGTCAAAGCATAGAGTAAGCCACCTTCGCCCAGCGTATTCCCCAGTGAAAGCACTAATGGATCAAAGATAATCCAAACCATAATTGGCAATAACATCGCCAAAGCCCAACTAGGGCTTTTGTAAAACATGACGGCTGCAATAATGAGTAAAATAAAGAGGATTGAGGTAATTATGAGGTATACAGTAGGTGCCATTCCTTATCTTTCCAGCTTAGGCGTTGCCGTGAGTCAGAGATTTAATTACCTTCCAAATAAACGCCCGAACCAGCCTGCTTTTTTATCTGGTTCCTTATTTTCTTCACGGCGAGATTTATTTTTTTGAGGCTCAATAAAGTCTCCAACTTGATAAATTTTCCGACCTGGTAATTCGACAGCCGACAGAACTCCGGTCATATAAGCTCCCGTGTCGACAGCAATTAAATCGTCGCGTTGCCAGACT
>JAYTCQ010000175.1:0-24029 GCA_043736395.1 Blastocatellia bacterium
TTTATTAAGCCGGAAGGAATTACGCTTAACAGAGATGGCCTCCTGCGCTGGCTGAGCGGCGAAGCTGACGCCTGGCGTCCTCGCTCAAGTTTTGAGTGGATTACCAAAACAACCCGCGAATGCAAATGTCCTGGTTGGCTTCGATCACGCCGATGATGCCGGAGTCTATCGTTTGCGTGACGATTTAGCCTTAGTGCAGACGCTCGATTTTTTTACGCCGATTGTGGATGATCCGTTTGATTACGGACGCATTGCCGCGCTGAATTCGATCAATGATGTCTGGGCTATGGGTGGTACTCCGATTACGGCGATGGCAATTACCTGTTTTCCGAAACAAGGATTGGATTTTGAAATTCTCGCCGAAATTATGCGCGGCGGTTTGTCGGTGCTGACTGAAAATAATGTCGCTTTGATTGGCGGTCACAGTGTCGACAATGCCGAAATTATGTTTGGTTATTCGGTGACTGGTGTGATTGATCCAAACAAAGTTGCGAGCAATAGCGGCGCGCGTCCGGGCGATGTTTTGATTCTGACCAAACCGCTGGGGACGGGAATTATCTCAACCGCAATTAAATTTGAAAAAGCGAAACCGGAAATCGCCAAAGCCTCACTTGAGACAATGCTAACTTCGGCGCGCGAAGCCGCATTATTAATGCAGGAATTCAACATCCGCGCCGCAACTGACATCACCGGTTTTGGATTAGTCGGACACGCGTGGGAAGTCGCCCTCGCCAGTAATGTTACATTCGAATTGATCGCTGACAGTCTTCCGATCTTACCAGAAGCGTTGAGCCTGGCAGGCCAGGGAATGTTAACCCGCGGCGACAAAGTGAATCGCGATTACGTAGGCGAGGATGTGAAAATTGCGGCGGGAGTGAGCCGTCCATTGCAGAGTGTAGTTTTTGATCCGCAGACTGCCGGAGGATTATTGCTTTGTGTCGATCCGAAGCAATCAGAGGCAATGTTGACAAAGCTCAAGGTGCATTATCCGCAAGCTGTGGTGATTGGTATTGTTCGAGAGAAAGAAGAGCATTCGATTAAGATTTTATGATCGAAATTGAAATGACCCAATAAGCGGTAAAATCGAGATAAGTTGGAAGAACAAAGGGCTATGGATTCAAAAACAGTATTTGACAATGCCTCAGCTAAAGCGTACGGTGGGTAAGAGCCGAGTCTGGTTACTCTCTCCTTAGTTTTTCTGAAATTCCTCAGACAATCTGACTTTTTAACCCACTTTCAAGCTAGTGAATTTTTGATTCCCTAGTGTTCAGGGGCATCTATGTCAACAAGAAATGGTGATCGTTCACGATCCGGGATTGAGCGAAAAAAGAAAATGATACGCCGTCTAAAGACGCAAGCATTGCGACTTGAATTGGCTGCCGCGCCGAAAGTTGTAGTTGAATCCCAACCTGTTGTACAGGAATAATTTTGTTCTGAGACTTACTCGGACAATTTCAGAAATGTGAGGTAAAATTATGGTGACAGACCACAAAGATAACAAGTACCGTAAAGTTCTATTAATGGTGCAACGCGCTAAACAAATTCATAACGGGGCACGTCCTCGCGTGAATATGCCGGGCCGCCGCGCAACGGTGATTGCCAGAGCTGAGGTAGATCAAAGCCTGATCGGTTTTGACTACGTGAAAATCGCTAAAACCAAACGATAACTGATTGAGCGGTAGTTGTTAGAATTGCGAAAATAGTTCGTTCAAAAAAACCATGGTTCAGCAGAGAGCGTCGCTTACTCTTTCCTTCGCCAAGCCGAAATTCTTCGGCTTTTCTGCTCTCAACAGCCCCACCATGGAGTCATTTAATGTTTCTTAAAAATACCCCTCGGGAAACGCAATCCAACGTTGATAATCCTTATCTCGGCTCACTCACAATCTTTGTTTGGGTGATGCCGGTTTCAATTCTCTTGTTTGCAGTTGGCGTCAGCGGGCAACAGCTTTCTTTAGCCCTGGCAGGCTTATTGAGCCTCAGCATTTCAGGTAGCTACTTGATGTATTTGCGACAGGAAAGTAAACGGTTGATTCGTTCTGCCTCGCCGAAGACGGCATTACAAACAAGGCGCGTATGATTCAACAGATTCCTGAAATTGATGATTTTAAGCGGCAATTGCAGAATTCATTGCAACAAGAAACGATGAATACGCAAGCCGTCAAAGTCGCCAAACACGAACATGCCTATACGTGTGGTGATCAAGATGGGATGGTCTACTTTATCACCAGTGGGCAAATCAAATTGCTCATGCTGGCGCCTGACGGGAAAGAGTGTATTTTAGCCATTTACTCCGTCGGCGATATTTTCGGCGAGCTATCGTTGTCAGGCTTTGGGCAACGGCTGGAAACGGCAGTTGCCATGGAAGAAACGGAACTGAAAAAAATTCCAGATGCAAAATTTTTTGAACGTTTACAGCACGACTCATTATTTACGGGCTTCGTGCAGTATTTAGCCGTCCGCATTGCCGATCAGCAGGAAGTGATTTCCAATTTAGTCACGGTAGACAGCGAACAGCGGCTGGGCAAAACGTTATTACAACTGGCGCGAAAACTTGGTAAAAAAGACCCACGCAGTATCCGCATTGAGCATAAAATTTCCCATGAAGAATTGTCAGAAATGGTGGGAACGACACGTCCTCGCATTAGTAAGTTTATGGAAAACTTTCGCGCTCTCGGATTGATTGAACGAAATGAGGATCATTTTCTGATCATTAAAGAAACGAAACTGACCGAGTATCTATCAAGTATCGCGTAAGTATTTATTGCTCTTCCTGTTCTCAGCATCCCTGTTTATCGAATCTCAAACACGCTAAAAATTCATTCCTAAATTATCTATAATCGAACCATTTCCCGCAGGTTTACGCAGCACTGAGAGCGCAAGCATTGCAAACCACTGTGGGCAGGTGATTTTTGTTCGCCTAACCTTCTCACTCCGTTAACGAGCGGTGCTGTGAACGCTCAAGGTAAGCACTGATAGGGGAATTTTTCGCTGCTGGAATCTGGCGCGTAATTTGCATCATTGAGTTTGTCTGAAACGATGTTGGGCTAAAAGTGTATTAAGTTAAGACAGTGAGTCAGGAATAAATTGAAAAATAACGATAGACAAAAAATAAACCTGATCTACTGAAAAGAGGAGATATGAAAATAAGAAATCTATTACTACTACTATTTACTTGTTTTGTGGTCACCGGTTTGTTTGCGCTATCAACGAATGTTCAGGGCAAATCAACCAGTAATATTCAAAAAGAGGTTTACACCGGAAATATGATTTATTTCGATGGAACCTTTGGGCCTGGTGCCAGAATACGCAGCAATGGTTCAGGCAGTGGAGCCGAATTTTTCACGATGACCGTGAATAGTTATACCCCTGAAAGTGAAGTCACGAGCATGTTGGATGCCTTGAAAAAAGGCGGGCAAGATGGCCTGCTGAAAAACTTGAGCAAAGAGAAAAGAGGAACGATCAGATTTGGTGCAAATATCGCGCGTGACATTCAGGCAATTTGGGTTACGCAAACCGAAGAAGGCCGTAAAATTAGCGCCTTGTCAGAGCGCTGGCTGGGTTTTGGTGAGCTGCGTCGTGGCGCACGGTCGGTTGATTATCCTTTGACATACATTGAGATTTTTATTGAAGAAGATGGTGGTAAAAGCGAAGGAAGTTTAATCCCGGCGGCGCGTGTCCGGTCAAAGGGCGGGATGAATATCGAGATCGAGAATTTTGGAATTTACCCGGCACGATTGACGAATATTAAGCTGGGGAAAAAGTAAGCAGGAATGTTCAGACGCTTTCACGCGTAAACACGTAACTCTGAACAAAAAATAGTGATCATGGCAAATGAAATGACAGCAATTGATCCAGTCTGCAAGATGACTGTCAATCCAGAATTAGCGGCAGGAAGTTCTGAATATCAGGGACAGACATATTATTTTTGCAGTCCAAGCTGCCTCCAGAAATTCAAGACTACTCCGGCAAGTTTTTTGTCTTCAACTCCATCGCCAAACTTACCAAAAACTCAGGTTCAATCAAATACAAAATACGTTTGTCCGATGGACCCTGAAGTAGTTTCGGCTCAGCCGGGCGCGTGTCCAAAGTGCGGGATGGCGCTTGAACCGGAGATGCCAATTGCTCCGCTCACAAAGGTTGAATATACCTGTCCGATGCATCCTGAGATTGTGCGCAATGAGCCAGGTAGTTGTCCAATTTGTGGAATGGCGCTCGAACCTCGCACCGTGACTTTAGAAGATACTGCAAACCCTGAATTAACGGATATGACACGCCGGTTTTGGTGGAGTGCCGCCCTGAGCATACCAGTCTTTTTGTTGGCGATGTCAGAAATGATTCCAGGGCAACCGGTGCAACACGCATTGGCTCCAAAGCTGATGAATTGGATTCAATTTTTGTTAGCGACCCCAGTTGTGCTTTGGGGAGGTTGGCCCTTTTTTCAGCGGGGCTGGGCTTCCATCATCAATCGCAGTCCGAATATGTTTACGCTGATTGCCATCGGAACAGGAGCGGCATATTTCTTCAGTGTTTTTGCGCTTTTTTTCCCTGACATTTTCCCGGCTTCATTTCGAAGTCACGGCGGTGAAGTCGCAGTTTACTTTGAAGCAGCCGCAGTGATTACCGCGCTGGTATTGCTCGGTCAGGTATTGGAGCTTCGTGCGCGGAGCCAAACCAGTAGCGCGATAAAAATGCTGCTTGGACTTGCTCCAAAGACAGCGCGTGTCATCAGACAGAATGGCAGCGAAGAAGATATTCCGCTGGAACAGGTACAGCCCAACGATTCGTTGCGAGTGCGTCCCGGTGAAAAAATTCCGGTTGACGGCATCGTGATCGAAGGGATGAGCAGTGTTGACGAATCAATGATCACAGGTGAACCAATCCCCGTTGAAAAAAATGTTGAGAGCAAAGTTACAGCCGGAACAGTGAATGGAACGGGCGGTCTGGTAATGAAGGCAGAACGCGTCGGCGCAGATACCTTGCTGGCGCAAATTGTTCGAATGGTGAGCGAAGCGCAACGCAGTCGCGCGCCGATTCAGCGTCTGGCCGATCTGGTTTCTTCGTGGTTCGTGCCGCTGGTGGTACTGATCGCCATTCTCACCTTTATCGTCTGGGCTCTCGTTGGGCCTGAACCACGATTTGTTTATGCCACTGTGAATGCGGTAGCCGTTCTTATCATTGCGTGTCCCTGTGCGCTTGGTTTGGCAACACCGATGAGCATTATGGTGGGGACGGGGCGGGGAGCGACTGCCGGAGTGCTGGTGAAAAATGCCGAAGCTTTAGAAACTATGGAAAAGGTGAACACCTTAGTTGTTGATAAAACAGGGACGCTGACCGAAGCAAAACCAAAACTTGTCACGCTCATTTGTGCTGATGATTTTGACGAAATACAACTCTTAAAACTGGCTGCGACCCTTGAAAAAGCGAGTGAGCATCCCTTAGCAGCCGCAATCGTGAGGGCCGCGCAGGAACGTAGGGTTGAGCTTCTGGCGATCGATAATTTTCAATCTGTCACAGGAAAAGGCGTGACTGGCAAGATCAATAATCAATTCATCGCGCTCGGTAATCAGAAGTTGATGGAGCAATTCAGCATCGCGGCTGACGCGAAATTAAACGAAGCCGCAGACAGTCTGCGCGAGGAAGGGCAAACGGTCATGCTCATGTCAGTTGACGGTCGTCTGAGCGGGCTGCTAGGCGTAGCTGATCCGATCAAAGAATCGGCCCGAGAGGCGATTGAGCAGTTACGCGCGGAGGGAATCCGCATCGTGATGCTGACGGGCGATAACCAAATCACAGCGCAGGCCGTTGCGCGTCAGCTCGGACTTGATGAGGTCTTTGCCGAAGTGCTTCCTGATCGGAAAGCAGAAATTATTCAGGAACTTCAGGGACAGAAAAAAATTGTAGCGATGGCTGGAGACGGCGTCAATGATGCCCCGGCTTTAGCCCGGGCGCAGGTCGGCATTGCGATGGGAACAGGAACCGACGTCGCGATACAGAGCGCTGGAATGACGCTGGTCAAAGGCGATTTGCGAGGCATTGTGCGGGCGCGAAAATTAAGCAAAGCCGTGATGAGCAACATTCGGCAGAATCTTTTTTTTGCTTTTGTTTATAACGTGCTTGGTGTTCCGATTGCGGCAGGAATTCTTTATCCGATCTTTGGGATTTTGCTGAGTCCAATGATTGCAAGCGCGGCAATGACCTTCAGTTCCGTTTCAGTCATCGCAAACGCGCTGAGATTGCGCAAATTAGCATTCTGATTTTCGTGAAAATTGTCCTGTATTGAACAGCGCAGAATTTCGAAATCAGGTTGAATAAAAGAAATATCTGTAAAAAACAAGGTTTTTCGAACTAACAAAGTAGGAGAAATGTCATGACAACAAAGGTATCTTCAAAGATTTTAACAATTTCCGTGCTGGTGGCTCTGTGTACAGTGGCTGCCATCGCACAGGCAAAAAAAGGTCAATCACAACCCCCGTCTACAGCTAAACAAGAGATGCCGCACGATCACGCAAAGATGATGGATATGAAGGGCGAACCACATCACATGCTGGCGATGGCTTATCATCAAAACCTGGCTACTTTCGCCAAGGCGCTGCATGAACAATCAATGCAATCCAGTCCCGTCAATGTCGAATTTGTCCGCGCTGCGGTGACCGAAATGCGGCGCAGTTTCGATCAAATGAAACAGCATCATCAGGAACATATGCAGACGATGAATGCCGAAATGAAAACTAAAATGGATGGCATGATGAAAGAGATGGAAACTCATCAGACCGAATTAAATACCCAGCTGACATCACTTGAGCAAGAGGTTAACTCGGCAACACCTGATGCCAAAAAAATCTCATCTTTGGCAGCGAGCATTCACTCGCATCTTGAAGGCATGTCAAAAATGCAACACGACAGTAAGGGCGACAAGATGAAGATGAAAATGAAGATGTAGTTGAAGTGAAAACATGGATCGTATCAAGAGCGAAGTCAGACAATTTGAGTACAGCGTAAAGTAAATTTTCAGATTAAGAAATTTACTTTACGCTGTCATGAGTTTTGAAGAAACAGGCAAAAAAGGAGAAGTTTATGAAAACTACAGCTGGTTTGTGGATTGATCATCGGAAAGCCATCATCGTATTTTTAAACGACGATAAGGAAGAAATAAAGCAAATTAAATCAGATTTTGAAAAGCCGCACGACTCCTCCGGTTCCTCAATTCGAGCTGATGATTTGATTCAGAATGAAAATACTGAGCACTTAAATAAATATTACGATGAAGTAATTTCAGCACTTCAAAATACAGAAGCAGTTTTTATTCTGGGGCCAGGAGAAGCCAAGGGAGAGTTGCAAAAACGTTTTGAAAAAAGTAATCACAATGGACCAGAGATAGAAGTTGAGACCGCTGACAAGATGACGGAAAACCAACTTGTAGCGAAAGTTCGAGATTATTTTTTGAAACAAAAATAATTTCCTTTCTTCCCTGATTTTGATCCAACTTAGGATTAGAAATTGTATTGTAAGAAGTAAAGACAAGAGTGAAGACTTTGAATCGCGGTGGCTGGCTAAGCATTAACAGAAATGAACGCTAATGATACAGAGTGTTCTACTGCGATGCAGCCTGCCACCGCGATTAACTATTTCTTGAGATCAGAAATTTTGTGAGACGCACTAAAGGTAAAGGCAGTCAAAAACACGAATTTGTAATCGGGAATGATTAAAGATTTTAATTCCACAGCTTTGAGAGGTTTCTTCAAAAACTGAATAAGGAAAAATTATGAAGACAATGAAAGGATTATTAATAACTTTAATTTTATTTGCCACGTCGGCGACGGCGCAGGAATCAATTGAAAAACTGCCGCCCTCGATCCGCACAAATGGCGAAGCGATAATTACGGCCAAGCCTGACCGCGCACAAATTGATGTGGGCATCGTCACGCAGGCAAACTCTTCACAAACTGCCGCCACGCAGAATGCGCAAAAACTTGAAACTGCGCTTACCCAGCTCAGAAAATTACTCGGAACAGACGCGGATCTCAAAACAATTAGTTATTCGCTTTCACCAAATTATCGTTACCCGACGGGCGGCGGCGAACCGACAATTTCCGGGTATACAACGTCGAACATTTTGCGCGTCACGCTTGATGATTTAACGCGAGTGGGCAAGGTCATAGATACTGCTACATCATCGGGCGTGAACCGAATTCAGAACCTGCAATTTACCCTAAAAGATGGGCAATCGGTTGAAGCGCAGGCGCTCAGCGAAGCCTCGTTAAAGGCGCGGAAAAAAGCCGAGACGCTGGCCTCTGCGCTCGGTCTGAAAATCGTCCGCGTGCTTTCGATCACAGAAAGTAGTCCGGTCGTAATTCCAATGAGTAATGTCACTTTTGCCCGTGCTGAAAAAGCTGCCACGCCAATCGAACCCGGCACCATTGAAGTTCGCGCAACTGTTGCCCTAACGGTCGAAATCAGTGCGCAATAGACATCCATTTTCAGTTGCGTGCGCGGGCTACTGACACTGCTCGCACAGACGTTCGAAATCGCTATTAGGAGATATATAAAATGCCCATAGTTCATCGTGAAAGACACCGTACACAGCATATTGGTTGGCTCCGTGCCGCAGTGCTGGGAGCCAACGACGGGATCGTCTCAACTGCCAGTCTGGTGGTGGGTGTGGCAGCTTCGAATGCAACGCATGCCGGGATCTTAGTGGCAGGTGTCGCAGGATTAGTGGCCGGAGCCATGTCCATGGCTGCGGGTGAGTATGTTTCAGTCAGCTCTCAGTCAGATACTGAGAAAGCCGACATCGAACGAGAACAAACAGAACTTGCTACGAATGAAGAGAACGAGAGTCAGGAGCTTGCCGCCATCTACGTCAAACGAGGACTCGATCCAATTCTGGCAAATCAAGTCGCCGAACAACTAATGGCTAAGGATGCGCTTGCAGCCCATTCCCGTGATGAGCTTGGCATCTCGGAGACCATCAGCGCTCGACCTGTTCAGGCTGCGCTTACTTCTGCGCTGACGTTCGCAGTTGGTGCTGCACTTCCTTTACTCATTGTTGTTATCGCGCCTTCCTCACAGCTTGTACCACTTGTTGCCGGAACTTCGCTTTTATTTCTCGGTCTGCTAGGTGCCTTGGCGGCTTATACGGGCGGTGCGCGAATCGGAATAGGGATCGTCCGTGTCACATTTTGGGGAGCGCTTGCAATGGCAATAACGGCAGGAATAGGAGCTTTGTTTGGGACGGCTGTCTAAAGTTGAAAAAGCATTCGCGATGTGCTGACTGACAGCATTGATTTGACGAAGCGGTTTTTTACTCAATGGAGTCACTGAATCAAATCAGATTTTTGGGAAATGGCAGGATACAGAGTTTAAATTCTTCATCCAGCCTTGAGCCAAAAGTATTTATTCATAATAGTTTGCGATCAACGTGGCATAGAAAGTGCATAACCAAATTGAATGGTAAAAATATGAAAAAAGACACTTGTGCAACCTGTGGTGGAACGGGCGTAATTGATTGTAGTCATTGCGGCGGAAGCGGTATGAACCGAAATTCCGGTTTGCTCAATGAGCCTTGTCCTGGTTGTGCCGGGACTGGTCAGGAAACCTGTCAGGAATGCGAAGGAACAGGCAACCATCAATAAGGAAAAATATGGAAGCTCAAATAAAATTAGGTCGAATTTTCGGCATCAAAATCGGATTACATTACAGTTGGTTGATTATCGCATTATTGATTGCGTTTTCGCTGGCGGCACATTTTGGAACTGAACATCCGAACTGGGATAGAAGCACAATCTGGGGGCTTTCAATTATCACAGCCATCCTGTTTTTTGCTGCCATTGTCGCCCATGAATTATCGCATGCTCTGGTGGCGCAACGGCGCGGCTTACCTGTGCGTTCCATCACATTGTTCGCGCTGGGCGGCGTCGCGCAATTTGAGAAAGAAGCCGAAGACGCCAAGACGGAATTTCTGGTCAGTATTGTTGGCCCGATTACTAGCGCTGTGATTGGATTTGGCTGTTTGTTGCTGGCGTATTTGCTGGGTTGGACAATGATGACAGAGCCGAGTACGCCTTTGATGGCGATGCTGGTTTGGCTGGGTTATATCAATCTGGGACTGGCAGTTTTCAATATGCTGCCCGGTTTCCCGATGGACGGTGGACGCGTGCTGCGGGCCTTGATTTGGTGGGGTACGGGCAGTGCGGAGAGAGCCATTCGCATTGCATCGTTGACCGGACAAGCAGTGGCTTTTGGATTCATCATCCTGGGCATTTATCGGTTCTTCGCAGGCGCCGGATTTAGCGGATTATGGATGGCATTTATCGGCTGGTTTTTGCTGAATGCGGCCAAGGCCACATATGCGCAACAGGAATTGACGGATCGCTTAAAGGGCGTTCGGGTGGGTGATTTAATGACTCGTGATTGCACGCTGGTGGACAGCAATACTAATTTGCAAACCTTCGTGAACGAATACCTGTTGCACACAGCCCGACGCTGTTTTTTGGTGTCTGAACAAGGGAATGTAACGGGGCTGATTACGCCAAATGAAGTGAAAGATATTGCACAGGCGCGGTGGCCTTTCACGACTGTTTTTGACGTTATGCGCCCACTTGATCAATTGCGAACCGTGACGCCGGAAACACCTGTCAGTGAAGCTCTGGAAATCATTGGACGCGAAGACATCAATCAGCTCCCAGCCTTGACCAACGGACGATTGGAAGGGATGATTTCACGTGATCAGATTTTGCGGTATTTGCTTACTCGCGCTGAATTAAAAATGTAAGTTGAGGAGAAATTTATGGATTGGGTTACTGACCCGCAGGCTTGGATTGCATTTGTTACCTTACTCTCATTAGAAATCGTGCTGGGGATTGATAACGTTATTTTTATTTCAATTCTGGCGGGCAAACTTCCTGCGGCAGAGCAGGCGAAAGCGCGTTATGTCGGCTTGGGGCTGGCAATGTTCATGCGCATTGGACTGCTGTTTTCATTAGCCTGGGTCATACGTTTGACAGCGCCGCTCTTTAATATTTTCGGACATGAAATCTCAGGGCGCGACTTGATCCTGATCATTGGCGGTTTGTTTCTGCTGGCTAAAGCTACGCGCGAAATTCATCAGAAACTTGAAGGTCAGGAAGGAGAAACTTCAACCCAGGTGAAGCCGTCGTTCATGAGTGTCATTATTCAAATTTTATTATTGGATCTTGTGTTCTCACTAGATTCCGTGATTACAGCGGTTGGGATGGTTGATGAAATCAGCATTATGATTACAGCGGTCGTGCTCGCCGTCGCCTTCATGATGTTCTTCGCCGCGCCGATCAGCAATTTTGTTGATCAGCATCCGACGTTCAAGATGCTGGCTTTGAGTTTTCTTCTGCTGATCGGGTTTACTTTAATTGCGGAAGGCTGGGACAGTCATATTCCCAAAGGCTATATTTATACGGCCATGGCATTTTCTGTTTTTGTTGAAATCTTGAATCTGAAGTTTAGGAAAACCTCTGACACGCCAGTCAAATTGCACGAGACATATACGAAAGACTAAAAGCCACCGGACAGTAAATCAGAAACTACTTTTGACATTTCGATCGAAAAATGATGATGGCAGTTATAGAAAGAAAATTATCAAATACTTTCAGAAATTTTTTCGAATCGGAAAAGTCGAGCGGTATTTTGCTGATCATTTGCACGGTAGTTTCGCTGTTCCTTGCCAACTCAATGATTGGCGCAAAATATCAGAGCCTTTGGCAAACTTTGGTCGGCAGTCTGAGCGTCGAGCATTGGGTGAACGACGGGCTAATGGCAATTTTCTTTTTACTGATTGGATTGGAACTCGAACGCGAGCTGTATAACGGTGAATTATCCAGTATTAAAAATGCGCTGTTACCGATTTTTGCGGCAATCGGCGGAATTGCCTTTCCCGCGCTGTTTCACTTTTTCTTAAATTTCGGAACGCCGACGCAAGCTGGAATTGGCATTCCGATGGCAACTGATATTGCTTTTGCGTTGGGCGTGCTTGCGCTGTTGGGTAACCGCGTTCCTGCTTCATTGAAAATTTTTCTGACAGCGCTCGCCGTGATGGATGATTTAGGTGCAATTTTGGTAATTGCCATTTTTTACACCGCGAAACTATCGCTCGCTTATCTAATAAGCGCGCTGGCAGTTTTTGGCTTGCTCATTGGACTGAATTATTTTTTGCGTGTGATGTCGCTCATCCCCTATTTGCTGGGCGGCGTAGTGATGTGGTTCCTCCTCTTAAAATCCGGGGTTCACGCAACAATTGCCGGGGTGCTGCTGGCATTTGCTATTCCATTCTCGACTCAGGAAGACGACGCAGAATCACCTTCACATAAACTTGAGCATATATTGCATAAGCCTGTTGCGTTTGTAATTCTTCCGATTTTTGCACTAGCTAACACCGGAATTGTGATTGGCGCGGATTGGGCACAAAACCTAACGAGTGCGAATAGCCTGGGGATCGTCGGCGGTTTAATAGCAGGCAAACCCCTGGGCATCATGTTGTTGAGTTTTGTGGTTGTCGCGATTGGCCTTTGCCGTTTGCCACTTGATCTAAACTGGTGGCACATTTTCGGCGCGGGATTACTGGGCGGGATTGGTTTTACGATGTCAATTTTTATTACAAACCTGGCTTTCGTCGGTGATGTGGAAGCAATCAATGCTTCAAAAATAGCGATCCTGATTGCTTCATTCACGGCAGGAATAATTGGTTTTGTGTGGCTTAAATTATTCGGCAAGCCCGCTGAATCAGATGTAGATATGGACACGATGAATTTTCATTCAATTGAAATAAAATCAATAAAGTGAGGTTATCTGAGTACTTCTTCTTCAATTATCAAGGTCGGCGGATCCACTCTCACCCAGGAAATTCCCACGCGGGAAAACCAGCCTCCGTATGCGATGGAGGCAGTTGCAGTAGCGAAAAGTTTCGACGTTGATCCAGCAGTTGGATTGAGTTCAGAGAAAGTTGTGCAGCTCCGCGCCCGTTATGGTGAAAATTCGATTGAAGCTGCGAAATCTCGGGCGGCGTGGCTTATTTTACTGGATCAATTCAAGAGCCTGGTGGTCGGTTTGCTGGCAGTCGCTGCCATCGTTGCCTGGGTCACTGGCGACCGGGTCGAAGCCATTGCGATTCTCGTGGTGCTGGGTCTAAATGCGCTCATCGGATTTGTCACGGAATGGCAGGCCGGGCGCGCGCTCAACGCCTTGCGCCAATCTTCGCACACGATGGCGCGTGTTCGCCGTGAGCAGCGCGAAGCCATGATTGATACCGCCGAACTCGTGCCCGGCGATATTGTAATTCTAAATGCTGGCGACCGCGTACCTGCCGATCTGCGATTGTTGGAAGCGGCAACTTTGCGGGCTGAAGAATCTTCCCTGACCGGCGAAAGCGCTCCGGTCGAAAAAGCTGTCGCTGCGGTTCCTCCTGATGCAGTGCTGGCTGAACGCCATTCGATGCTTTATCTCGGTACGATGATTGCCGCCGGACGCGCGATGGCAATTGTCACAGCCACTGGCGCACAGACTGAGATGGGCAAGATTGGTCATCTCGTCGCGAGTGTACCTAATGAATCAACCCCGCTTGAACGCCGCCTGGATGAGATGGGTCGTCAGTTGGTGTTTCTGGTATTGATTATTGCCATGATCGTGATGATTACCGGATGGCTGCGCGGTGAAACCTGGTGGATGATGATCGAAGTCGGTATTAGTCTTGCCGTCGCTGCTGTGCCGGAAGGATTGCCGACTGTCACGACCTTGATTCTTGCCTTGGGAGTTCTGCGCATGGCGCGTGAACGTGCTATCGTCAGACGTTTGTCAGCAGTGGAAACGCTGGGCAGCGCGACTGTTATCTGCTCAGATAAAACAGGCACGCTCACCGAAAATCGGATGACCGTGCGCGAATATCAACTCGCGAATGGCAACGCTGTCAAACTTGAAGCTCAGCCGCGCGCCAATGATGAATTATTCAATCGCGCCGTGCGTGCCGGAGTGCTTTGCAACGAAGCTTCATTTGATCCAACCGCCAATGAGAAAGAACGAGCGACTGGCGATCCAACCGAAATCGCTTTGCTGGTATCCGCGCATGGATTGAAAGTTGACGTACCGCAAATGCGTTCAGCGTATCCGAAACTGGCAGAACGGCCTTTCGATTCAGATTCCAAACGAATGACAACCGTTCATCGGCTTCAGGATGGAACGCGCATTGTGCTGCTCAAAGGTGCTCCTGGCGTTGTGCTTGATGCCTGCGCTGATTATGTGGAAAGTGAAACCAATCTGAAGCCGCTTGATGCGGAAGCGCAGAAGCGATTTCGCGCTATGAATGATCAGATGGCAAATCAGGCTTTGCGGGTGCTGGGTCTCGCTGAAAAACGGCTGGGCAAAGATGGGACACAGGACATCGTCGAAGCCGAAAGTGCAAGCGGTTATACGCTGCTTGGTTTCGTCGGGATGATTGATCCGCCGCGTGCCGAAGCCGCCGAAGCGATCCAGCAGGCACACTCCGCAGGCATTCGTACGGTGATGCTGACCGGTGATCAACTCAACACTGCAAGCGCCATCGCACGTGAACTAAAATTAAGCGATGAAGCGGAACCGCTGGTACTTCACGCGCGTGAACTGGCAGATGCAAATCCCGAACGCCTGACTGAGCTGGCGCGTACTGTCACCGTGTTTGCGCGTGTCTCTCCCGAAGATAAATTGCGGATTGTCGAAGCGTTACAAAAGGCCGGTGAAGTTGTCGCTGTGACGGGCGATGGAGTAAACGATGCGCCCGCGCTCAAGCGTGCTGACATCGGCATTGCAATGGGTGAACGCGGAACTGAAGCCGCCAAAGAAGCCGCTGATGTCGTGTTGGCCGATGACAACTTCGCGACCATCGTCGGCGCTATCGCAGGTGGGCGGGCGATTTACGCCAACATCACCAAGTTCGTAAATTTTATGTTCAGTTCGAACCTCGGCGAAGTTGTCATGATCTTTACTGCGATTGCTGTTGGATGGCCGCTGCCATTGGTGCCGCTACAAATTCTGTGGGTCAATTTGGTGACGGATGTTTTCCCGGCGCTGGCACTCGCCGTCGAACCTCCCGCCGCAGACGTGATGCAAAAGCGTCCGCGTTCAGCGCAGGAATCATTGCTCTCTCGCTCGCTGTTGATTTTGATTAGTTGGCAAGGCGTGATGCTCGGCGCGTTTGGATTAGCTGCTTACCTCTGGGCGCTTGATGCGTATGGCGCAGGCCCGCACGCCCGCACGATAGCAATGCTGGCGCTGGTCGGCGCTCAGCTTGGGCATCTTTTCAATTGTCGTTCGCGAACGCGCTCGGCGCTGGAAGGATTATTCAGAAACATATTTGTCTGGGGTGCCGTTGTCATTGTCATTGCGCTACAACTGCTGGCCGTCTGGTGGGCACCACTGACGCGCGTCCTGCAAACCGTTGCCCCAAACCCACAGGATTGGGGCGTTATCTGTTTGGCAGTAATCTGCCCCGTTATAATCGTAGAAATTACAAAATTAATTGCCCGCCGCAAAGCAGCTAAAACGTAACAAAACAGGCGTCAAGAGTATGCGCATGGAGTACAAGCTTCAGCTTGTACTCCATGCGCATTTGTCTTCCTACCGCAATCCGAAAAACATTTTTAATTATTTGCTAAGTCATCCTGAACGATAACGCGTAGTGACATCGTTAGGACGGTTCAGGAAATTGCGCGACGTCATTTTTATGGCGAGACAATTGCACTAATGGATTTAATACAGAACTAAGGAAAAAAGTGTTCGAAAGGCGTACAGGATGGCATACGAGATTACGAATCAACAACCCAAAACCAAGGTTGACTCTGACAGTCTGATTACAGGTCAGAAGCGCAAAAATTATAAATTATATTTAATCGGCATTGGCTTGATTTTAGTGGTGTTACTCGTCGCTTATTTATGGTCAAGAAAAAATACTGCCGAAAAACCTGCGCCGCCCGTTGCCATTGGCAGTCAAACGAATCCGGTAGCTGTGAGCACGACGCAAGTCGCTACGCGCGAGCTTCCTAAATTTATTGAAGCAACCGGTAGCTTAATAGCCGATGAAGCGTCAGATGTCGCTTCGCAGGCTTCCGGTCAGGTCATCGCAACGCCCGTGGATGTTGGCGCGTTTGTCACGCAGGGCACTGTCATCGCACGGCTGGATGATCGTGACGCACAATTAAAATTGCAACAGGCACACGCCGCTGAACAACAAGCCGTCGCAGCTTTGCGGCAGGCACAGGCGAGACTCGGGCTGGGAGCGAACGGAAAATTTGATGTCAACGCGATTCCAGAAGTCCGGGCAGCGCTCGACAATGTTGCTTCAGCCCGCGCCCAGGCAAGGCTTGCACGCGCCAATGAACGCCGCTATGCCGCTTTGATTGAATCAGGCGATGTGGCGCGCACAGCATACGATCAATACCGCACACAGGCTGAAACCGCCGAAGCCGCCGCGAATTCTTCCCAGCGTCAATACGAAGTGGCAATCAATGCTGCACGCTTAAATAATCAAGGCATCGCACGTGAAGAAGCCAATGTTGCCAGCGCCCGCGCTCAGGTTTCGCTGGCACAAAAAGCAGTCAACGATACGGCGATCAAAGCTCCGTTTTCCGGTTACATCAGCGAACGTCCCGTGGCGGCAGGTGAGTCGGTCACTCCAGCGACGAAAGTTGCAACTCTCATGCGCACGCAAACAGTGAAGCTGCGTGCGCAAGTGCCGGAAGCCGAAGTCGCTAATTTGCGCGTCGGAATGGGCGTGACGGTTAAAGTCGAAGGTTATGCCGACCGCGAATTCAGCGGGCAAATCACAGCCATTAATCCAGCGATTGATCCAAATTCACGGTCGGTAGCGGTCGAAGCTGAAATCAAGAATGCGAATAATCAATTGCGCTCCGGCATGTTCGCGACGGCGCGGATTCAGCAACCGGGAACAGTGCCGGGAATTTTTATTCCCGCTTCTGCCGCGCAAATGCAAACCGACAGCGCGACAGCGCAGATCTACGTCATTGAAGGCGACACCGCCCGCGTGCGCGTCGTCCAGCTGGGTGAGAAGGAAGGCGAATTGGTGCGTATTGTTACCGGTTTGAAAGGCGATGAAGTCATCGCGACGAATCAACTTGAACAACTTTTTGATGGCGCTGTCATTCGGCGCAATTAATTTTTCAAACAAATTCCATTAGGGAAATTTTACCAGGAGTAAGAATGATGATTTTAAAAATAAACCAATTGGGAAGACGAGGCCGAGCTAGTTTACTGGCTTTATTAACGGTTATTTTCATTAGTGGAAGTTTATTTTTTGTAACCGCTCAACGCGGGAACACTGAGGTAGTTGCGCAGCCGCTATTTTCAGAAACAGGTGATCCACAATGGCGTGATCGTAACCGTGATAATAATCGGGGCCGAGATCGCGAGGTGCAAAAATTCTATTGCGAATCAGGCGACGGGAAACTTCATTGGTGTCATGAAGGTATCGGCGGTCAAGTGCGCCTGGTAAGGGAGCGCAAAGGAAGATGCATTGAGGGGCGCACGTGGGGCGTTGGTCGCAATGGCGTTTGGGTAGATCGTGGTTGCCGCGCCGACTTTGAAGTCACCAAACGTTATCGCCGCTAACGAAAATAAAACAGGCTGAATGGTCTTTGAAAATTAATTCCGGTCATGCGCTGAAGGCGCGATGAGATGGTAGCCAGTGGCAAGACCGTCGCGGTCGCCGCCTCTGGTAAGGGGGGAAAACGATTTCGCATCCTGAAGGGATGCGCAGAAATATTTTCTGATCGTTGATTCAAGAATCCCAAATTCTGCCGCCCCGCTGGGGCTTGGGGATTTGTTGTACTCGCTACCAGGGGTGGCGCGAAGACGCTTAACCCCTGGCTACCTTCTGGCAGCCCCTTGCGGGGCGTCAGGCATCTTGCCGAAATTAATTTTCAAAGACCATTCAGCCAGTATTACATTTTACTTTTATTATTTATGCAGAAACTAGCTGAAATTTGTGTTCGTCGCCCCGTCTTCGCGACGATGCTGATTCTGGCGTTGACCGTCGTCGGAGGCTTCTCGTATTTCTCGCTCGGAGTAGATTTGTTTCCAAAAATTGACTTGCCGACGGTCGTTGTGACGGTAGTTAATCCCGGCGCTTCGCCGCAGGAAATCGAAACCGAAATTTCAGACAAGGTTGAAGCTTCGATCAATACGATCAGCGGTGTTGACGAATTGCGTTCGACTTCGGTGGAAGGTGTCGCGACGGTGATTGTGACCTTCACGCTGGAAAAAGACGGCGATGTCGCGGCGCAGGAAGTGCGCGATAAAGTCAGCCTCGTAGTTCCTGATTTACCCGACACCGCCGAAGCTCCGGTAGTCCAAAAAATTGATCCTGATGCGACGCCTGTGTTGCGCGTGGCGGTTTCGGCTACCCGCAGTTTGCGCGATGTGACAGAAATTGCTGACAAGCAAATTAAAGAAAAAATCGAATCCATCAACGGCGTCGGACAAGTACAAATTGTCGGCGGCAGTCAGCGTCAAATGCAAATTCGGGTAGACCCGTTTAAGTTGAGAGCTTACGGCGTGACGGTGACAGACGTGACAAATGCCGTCCGCCAACAGAATCTGGAAGTGCCCGGTGGACGTGTAGATGAAGGCACGCGCGAATTGACCGTGCGAACCTTAGGCCGACTGACGGAAGCGGAACAATTTAACGAGATTTCGATTACGAAGCGCGGGGATTACGTCGTCAAATTGCGCGACATCGGTATTGCTCGCGAAGCGGGAGAAGAACTTCGCACCGCCGCGCGTCTGGATGGTCAGCCTGCCGTCACTTTAATCGTCTCAAAACAATCCGGTCAAAATACGGTGAGCGTCGCCGAAGCTGTGAAACAGGAATTGACCGCGCTGCAAAAAACACTGCCACAGGATGTCAAACTCGAAGTGATTGGCGATCAATCTATTTTTATCAAAGCCTCGGTGGATTCAATCAAAACCCATTTGATTGAAGGCGGTTTGCTGGCTGCGCTGGTAGTATTTCTATTCCTATGGAATTTCCGTTCGACGCTGATTGCGGCGATTGCGATTCCGACTTCAATCATCGCTACATTTGGAATGATGGCGGCCATTGGCTACACGCTGAATACAATTACGATGCTCGCGTTGACGCTGATGGTCGGCATTGTGATTGATGACGCGATTGTGGTGCTGGAAAATATTTACCGCTTTATTGAAGAGAAAGGCATGTCACCGTATCAAGCCGCGATTGAAGGCACGAGAGAAATTGGTTTGGCGGTCATGGCTACAACGCTTTCCCTGCTGGCTGTATTTTTGCCCGTAGGATTCATGGGCGGCATTGTCGGAAGATTTATGTCTTCGTTCGGCTTGACCGCCGCGTTCGCCATTGCCGTATCGCTGCTGGTTTCGTTCACGCTGACGCCGATGCTCTCCTCACGATTTATTAAACGGGAAGAAAGAAAAGGCGACGAAAAAGCTGAAGCCGATCCGCAATCCGCAAATCAAAATCCAAACTCCAAAGAATCGCGTTTCTATCGTCCGGTTGATCGCACGTACACTTGGCTGTTGCACTGGTCAATGGCGCATCGGTGGATGGTCGTGATTGCCTGTGCTTTGGTCATCATTAGCATCGTGCCGCTATTTATGTTCGTCGGCAAAAACTTTTTGCCACAGGATGATCAGTCGCAATTTGAAATCAGTATCCGGGCCGCTGAAGGCTCAACCCTTACCGCGACTTCGACCATCGTCGAACGCATCGCTCGTGAAGTGCGTCAGATGCCCGGCGTCATTCATACGCTGACCACGGTTGGCGGCGGACAGCAGGCGCAGGTCAACACCAGCAGCGTTTACGTCAAGCTGAGCGACCTGGGAGACCGCGAAGAATCGCAGGAAGAATTGATGGTGCGGACGCGCGAATTGCTCAAACAATTTCCGCCGGAACTCCGCCTCAGTGTCCAGCCCGTCGCCGCGATTGGCGGCGGTGGCGCGCGCAATGCCGCAGTGCAATTTGCTGTCACCGGCCCTGACCTCAATAAGCTGACAAAATATTCCAACGAATTATTCCAGAAGATGAAAACCATTCCCGACGTCGTTGACCCGGACACTTCGCTGGTCATCGGCAAGCCGGAACTGCGCGTAGCGATTGATCGCAAGCGTGCAGCGGATTTAAACGTTCGGGTCGGCGACATCGCTCAGGCGCTGAACACGCTGGTCGCAGGACAAAAACTTTCAACATACAATCGCGGTGATGATCAATACGATGTCGAAGTACGTGCTTTTGAAACCGCTCGCATCAGTCCTGAAAGCTTGAAAAACATGTCGGTTTCTTCAACTACAGCTGTTCCGGTCAATCTTGATCAGGTGGTTAGCATTGCTGAAGGTTCCGGCCCGTCTTCGATTGATCGCATTAATCGCCAGCGTCAGGTGACGCTCTCTGCCAACATTCGTCCCGGTGGTTCGCAGGCGGCGGCGGTCGCTCAAATGGAAAATTTCGTCAAAGAAATCAAGCTTGATTCAGGGTATGCAATGGGCGCGGCGGGCAATTCCAAAGAGCTGGCGCGTGCCGGGTATTATTTTATGGTGGCGATTTCTCTCTCATTTATTTTTATGTACATGGTGCTCGCCGCGCAGTTCGAATCGTTCATTCATCCGATTACGATTTTGCTGACACTACCGCTGGCGATTCCGTTCGGAATTCTTTCACTGCTGGTGACAGGGCAAACGGTCAACATTTTTTCCGGCCTCGGATTATTGCTGTTGTTTGGTGTTGTGAAGAAAAACGCGATTCTGCAAATTGATCATACGAACACTTTGCGCTCGCACGGAATGAGTCGCTTCGACGCAATTATTCAAGCGAACCGCGACCGCCTGCGTCCGATTCTGATGACAACAATTGCGTTAGTCGCAGGGATGTTGCCACTGGTCATTTCGAGTGGGCCGGGAGCAGGCACAAATCGCAGCATCGGCGTATTAGTAGTCGGTGGGCAAAGCCTGTGTTTGTTGCTGACGTTGCTTGCCGTTCCGGTTTTCTATTCGCTTTTTGATGATCTTGGAGCATCACCCATGTGGCAGCGAATTGGTCAGGGATACGATAATTTCAAGGCAGGTGCGCGTCGCCGATTTACGCGAGTCGTGTCGTCGGTGAAAATGTTTATCTGGCTGGCAATGATTTTAGGTATGACCTTAGCGAGTGCCGCGCAGGATAAACCTGTCCCGACTCCAACGCCGCCCGATCAACCCTTGCCGCCTCCGCCTATTGCACCGACTTTCAAGGCTCCGCCGCGTCCATTGCCCGGTGCGCAACGCGTTGGCGTGGACGCTACTGACCTCGCGCCATTAACCTTGCAGGAAGCGATTGAAATGGCACTGCAAAATAGTAATGACATTGATACCGTGCGGCAGGACGTGATTATTTCAGGCTTTGATTTGAAAGCGGCACGCGGAGTATTTGATCCGAATTTTTCATCGGAAAATTATTTTGAGCGTAGTGTGATTCCAACCGGGTCATCGCTCGGCGGCGCCGATAATGGGGCAGTGAAACAAACCGGTGTAGTTGGTTCTGCGCGACTGAGAGGTTTCACGCCGTTGGCAGGCGGTAATTACCAGCTCGATTTTACTTCGTCGCGCCAAACGACAAACAACCAATTTACTGCACTGAATCCGCAGTTTCCTTCGGCGCTGACTTTGAATTATGTACAACCGTTAATTCGTGGACTGCGCATTGACGACAATCGCCGTCATATTGAAATTGCGAAAAAGAATCTGACCTTGACCGATGCGCAGTTCCGCCAGAAAACAACTGAAGTGATTACGAACGTTGTGCGAGCGTATTGGGATTTGACCTTCGCGCTGCGAAATTTGCAGGTGCAGCTTGATGCGGTGAAACAGGCGCGGGCGCAGGTCGAGAGCAATCAACGGCAAGTGGATCAGGGTGTTCTCGCGCCGGTAGATATTGTCGCGGCGAACGCGCAGGTGGCAACTTTTGAGCAAAATGTTTATACCGCGCAAGAAGGTGTGACGCGGGCTGAAAATACTTTAAAAACGCTGCTGCTCGCGGAGCGTACTGCGCCGCTATGGTCACGTGCATTATTACCCACAACACCTGTCAACGTTGACCCGCCGCGCATCGCGTTGCCCGAAGCAATCAATACCGCGCTGGCCAATCGCCCGGAAATTACGCAGCTGCAAGCCAGCGCCGAGGTCAATCAAATCAACGCGCGTTTCTTCCGCGATCAGACAAAACCACAACTGGATTTAGTTGGCACTTATACCAGTAACGGGTTGGCAGGAACGCTGCTGGACAATGGCCCGAATCCGTTGACAGCTGGCTTCGGTGGATTGTTTGAGCGGCTGAATCTTTTATCGGCAAATGCCGGACTGCCGCCGCTGCCACCGCTGAACACTGGTACAGGCGTATTTCCACCTGGTTTAGTTGGAGGATCGGGGCGATCACTTGGAAATTTGTTTGCGCAAAATTATCCAACCATTCGCGTCGGCGTTCGCATCGGCTTACCGCTCGGCAATCGCATCGCATCGGCGAATCTGGGACGCTCGCTGGCGGAAGGGACACGCATTCAGGATCAACGCGCGCAAACCGAACAATTGATCGAAGCTGATGTGCGAAATTCGATGCAAGCCGTGCGCTCGGCAGAAGCGCGACTGGCAGCGGCGGCGGCCTCCCGCGATTCGTTTGAGCAGTTGTACAACAGCGAGCAACGCAAGCTGCAAGCGGGGACTTCGACAGTTTTTTTATTGCTGCAACGCCAGACCGATTTGATTGCGGCACGCGGACGCGAATTGCAGGCGCAGACCGATCTCAACAAAGCAATTGCTGATTTTCAGCGCGCAACCGGCGACACGTTTCAGACGCATCACATCAGCGTAAAACTCAGAACGGAAAAATGAAGGAGCAAAAATGAAAGGCCAAGATGGAAGAATGGATCGCTGAACGCGAACAAAAAATGCGCGAATTCTTCGGAATTAATCCCGCGACGAAGCTGATTGCGCCGCAGATAGTGGAGGATTTTGAGGTTCCTGCATCCATCGCCGCGCACCTCACTCGATCTAATTTTGAGTGGCACATCATTCCATCGGAGCAGGCTGTTTCCATTGAGACTGATGCATATCGAATGCGGCTCTACCCAATGGTCAGGCATGATCCGCAGCCTTACGATTATCGCAAAACGAGTTCATACCAAGCCGTTATCAGTGGTCATAGCCGACATCAAGGGCGCATTATTGGCATCGAAACTACCCGCAAGCCACGTTACCTGCCGGGCAATCGACAGTTTTACGGCACGCCTTATGGCTTCGAAGAACGGCTTGATCCCTTTGCGCAATATTTTGGTCGCACGACTTTTTTGACCGGCTCTCGCTCAGTCGGCACGCGCTACGGTCACAACTATGTTTCGCTGCGTCAGCTCGTCAATCTGATCAATGAGGAATGGCGCGCGCACTCTGTGATGCCGCCCGGCTTTCGCCTGACGATTTGCCCACCGGTAGTTTTCAATCTGATCGGAACAATTTTTCATCCCGAATGGAGCGACACCGAAACGCTCGAAATTGGTTTTTACCGCGATGAAAAAGACAACGCGAAATGTTACGCAGTAGGTTCGAACGCGCCCAGAGATTTCTCGTACATTCGCGAGATTGAAACCGACACCGATTGGACTTTGTTAGGCTTTCGGATGGCGCTCGTACCAGAGTGAAAATTGATTGGATCATTGCGAGCAGCGGTAGCAACTTGGTAAATGCCCCGAGTTACCAAGTCGCTACCGCTCCTCGTACTGTACCGCGCCATACGGCGCATCCATTTTTAATCCTTTCTACAACTTACCAGGAGAAAATAATTATGGCTCAGAAAAAGAAAGCGCAAGCTAAAAATTCAAAGCAAGAAACAAACAAAACATCCGATGAAGTGAAAAGTGATTTTGACAATAGTGCAGACAAAAATCAGGCGGCAATGGAGCCATAAGTCCTGAGTTCCTCGTAGCGAGGATGGTTATGAATGAAAGTCGGGTGCAAATCCAACT
>JAYTCQ010000176.1:0-3832 GCA_043736395.1 Blastocatellia bacterium
AGTTCTTTTTTTGACCATGACGTTCTTTTAACCCATAGACCCGCTTGTGTCTATGGGTTTGGAAGCCTAACTTAACCTCATTGGCCTTCAGGCGGAAAGGATTGGTTACTTAAGATTTTGTCTTTAGCAATAGTTTCCGCCTGAAGGCGGAGCTACGAACAAAATACTTTCTATGAAAAATATTTTCTTGCTTTGTTTTTTCTTTGTCACAGCAACACTGTGTCTCGCGCAAAAAAAATCTTGCGAACAACTCAAATCCATCAAGCTCCCCGACAACGCAACCATCACTTCAACCGAAGAAATTCCTTCGACAGATTCTTCTCCGTCGCGTTGCAAAGTCAGCGGCACGATAGATCAAACCATCGGCTTCGAAGTCAATCTCCCCGCGAATTGGAATCAAAAATTATTAGTCGTCGGCATCGGCGGAAATGCGGGAACGATTTCTGATACATCCATCGGATGGAAGAAAAATTATGCGACGGCAACTTCCGATGCCGGGCACAAAGGCAATTCTGGAGACACAAGTTGGGCGCTCAATAATCCGAAAGCTGAAGCGGATTTTGCCTATCGTGCGTTTCATTTGACGACGACTACGGCGAAGGGAATTAGTAAGCAATTTTATGGCACTTCGCCGCGCAAGGCTTATTTTACAGGGTGTTCCGGTGGTGGACGCCAAGCGATGATCGAAGCGCAACGTTATCCTGAAGATTTTGACGGCATCATTGTCGGTGCTCCGGCGTACAATTTAACGGGATTTCATTTTGCTTTTATTTGGAACGGACAAGCGATGTTTCCTGATTCAAATAATTTATCGCAGCCTGTAGTTTCGAATGAAAAACTAAAACTGCTCGAAGCCAAAGTCCTTGCGAAATGTGATGCGATGGATGGATTGCAAGACGGCTTGCTTGATGATCCGCGCAAATGCAATTTTGATCCGGCGAAAGATTTACCAAAATGTTCGGGTGCAGACGCGGCGGATTGTTTTACGACGCAGCAAATTTCTACGCTCCAAAAAATTTATGGCGGCGCAAAAAATAGTAAAGGACAGCTTTATCCCGGCTTTGCTCCCGGCGTCGAAACAGGCTGGAATGTGTGGCTTGGTGAAGGAATTCCTCCAATCAAACCACTCGGCCCAAATCTTTCGTACGCGTTCGGCGAAGGATTTTTGCGGTACTGGGTTTATGACAATCCAAATTACAAATTGCATCAATTCAATTTCGAAAAAAACGTACCGGACACGTTAGCCGCCGCAAAATTAGTCAACGCGGAGAACCCGAATTTAAAGGCTTTTCAGAAGCGTGGCGGAAAAATTATTTTCTATCACGGCTGGGCGGATAACGCTTTTCCGGCGACGGCGACGATCAATTATTACGAAAAAATGCAGCGCGAGATGGGAGGAAAAAAGAATACGGATTCCTTCGCACGATTATTTTTAGTTCCCGGAATGTTGCATTGCAGCGGCGGTCCAGGTTGCCATCAGGCAGATTACGTTGCCGCACTTGATGAATGGATTGAACAGGGGAAAGCGCCTGAAAAAATCATTGGCAAGGGAACAAATCCTGTTCGTACGCGTCCGTTGTGCGCGTATCCGAAAGTAGCGAAATATAATGGGAGTGGCAGTGTTGATGATGCGGCGAATTTTAGTTGTCAGTGACACGTAACCATCTGCCGATTTACTTGGTAAAAGGGGCGTTTATGCGGGTATGGGTTAAGCTAATTTTACTTTCCGTGATACTGGCAGGCTGGATACAACCTCGCCTTGCTGCAAAGTTTTCTGGCACAGTAAAGTCAAATGATGGTACTCCATTTGCAAATGTCGCAATCTATGTCGGTAGCGACTTCCCTGAGACTAAGACTAATTCGGATGGCTTATTCACCTTCGCAACCACAATCAAGAAGCCTGTCATTTTTATTTCCCACGCCGGGTACCGACCTGCTGTAAGAGTTATTGGTTCTGCCGGTGAGCAAGTCCACATAGAGCTTGAGCCAGAAGCTTCATCAACTTGGTGGGTAACAACATGTTCATATGAACGTCCAGTTGGAAAAGTGATTGGGCCTTTTGATGGATTGCGGATAAACCTGCCCAAAGGAGTTAGGTATCAAACCAGACCAGGGGATATTGATTACGTGATTGGCACGATTGAATTCGGTATATGGAACCCACAACAATTAGAATTCTGGATAGGGCCGTCCGCGTCTGGTCCGAGACCACCGAGCGATTTAATCGAGGAATCAAGGGAAATAAAATTGCGATATTGGCGGAGCGTCGATAAAGCGAGAGAGGGTGTAGATGCACGCGGCAGCGATGTCAAGGGGCGGCAGTGGCGACATGTGAATATCGGCTCGACCGGAATAATGTATAGGCAAGCTTCTGCGGCTGCGGCGAAATTCTTCGATGGAATAATTGATAGTATGTGCATTCAATAGGCACCCGAAGACATGGAATTTGGGGGTATTGTAATTGAAGGAGCACCACTCTGCGAAGCCGAAAAATTATCTTGAACAATTATTTCTATGCTAAAAAATCTGACGGTAGAATTACAAAAATACAAATCCACCGGAGCGAAAACGCTCGCGCAAGTTTCTGATGAAGGATTAAATTTTACTCCTGCTCCTGAGCAAAATTCCATCGCAATTCTCGTACGACATTTGCACGGAAATTTGCATTCACGGTTCACTGATTTTTTGACTACAGACGGAGAAAAATCTTGGCGTGATCGTACCGCAGAATTTAGCGAAATAAATTATACTCGCGCCGAAGTCGAGCAGCACTGGACGCAAGCTTGGCAGTATTTAGAATCTGCACTCGCCGAACTTTCTGAAGAAGATTTATCTACCATCGTCAGCATCAAAGGCAAGTCAATGTCAGCCGAAGCCGCATTAATACGGGCTTTGGCGCACGTTAGTTATCACGTTGGACAAATTGTTCTGCTTGCACGAATGCAGGCTGGTGAAGATTGGCAATGGATTACTTCGCCCAGAAAATAACCTCGACTCATTTTTTAAATCGCCGCCAGTACGGATTCTTTTTCAGAAACTACTTCGTGAACTTTATCTTCCGCCAACAAAGTCGCCGCAAATAATATCAAATTTACCCACACTAAGTCCGCCATAAAAAGATGAACAAGTTGCATCCAGACGGGGGCGTGCAGCAGCAGATTTAATCCACCTAAAATTATTTGTCCGACGACCAATCCGATCTGAATTTTGGTTAGTTTCAGGACGATGGAAGATTTTTGTGCATAGCCAAGCAGCACTACCACAAGGGTTAATAACAGCCCAATCACGACTGCGGCGACGGGATGAATCCAAATCAGGCTTTGCAGAATGTGAGTCGGTGATAAATCTCTGTTGAGTCCCTCAGCTAAGGAATTGACGGGAAATAAAGTTGCGCCGAGCGCGGTTACAGCTCCAGTTGCACTGAGGGCGAGAACAGCCAAAATACAAATGACTAAGAGAGTAGCAGTCTTAAAATTTTGTCGCCAAAACAGAGGGCTACCAACTGTTTTTTGATTCGTCGCCCACCACGCAGTGATTGCGAGGACAGCCAACAATAACAGGGTATTTACGAGGTGAATTGAAATGACTACGGCCCGGGCGATGGAGTCATTGTCCGCGACCAGACCTTTCTTCACGAGGACGGCTCCAATCAAGCCTTCAATGATAATGAACACAAAAGAAATAACAGAAGCGGTTCTGACCGAATGCCTTTTAGGAAAGGCGCGAAACGCCCAGACCATCAGTACCAGCACCGCCAATCCCGCCAGTCCGGATGTCGCGCGATGCGTAAATTCGATCAATGTCTTCGCACTGCCAGCTAACGGGATGACCT
>JAYTCQ010000177.1:0-9768 GCA_043736395.1 Blastocatellia bacterium
GCAAAGACAAGAAAAGCGAGAATAAACTCGCCCACAAAAGGGACGAGGCAGCGCTAGGTTTGTAAAAAACCTCGTTCCTTTGCATTTGTTTCGCAGGAGTCGCGCCAACAGGTGTTGTGGTCAATGCCAAATTTACAGGTGCGACCCGGTGAACGAATTGTTCGGTGTTCTAACATAAATTAAGTGCGAATTTGCATCAGTGAGACGTACAAACTCCACCTTTTTCTTAACCATTTGAGTTCCCATGTTCGTAATCATTATCATTCGGCTAATTTGTTTCACTATGATAGGGGGGCTGCTGACCGTTGTGACATTATTCTTCTCCAACTATGCCGCGCCTGAAGTGCGCCATCTTATTAGCTTGCCAGGAAGATTGTATTGTGAATACTTGGAAAAGATTGATCCCTTACCCCTTGAACGCCCTGATATGCCTGCCTTTGAACGACAAATCCATTGTGGTTTTATGGCACTAGCAATGCTCGTATTTATTCATACGATTGTCGCCATTTGTGGTTGGGAAATCATTCGTTATCTGAGCAATAAAATCAGAAAGACAAGGACTGAAAAAAACACAACAATGATGTGATTGAACTGACACCGAACAGTTATTGTTGCGAAGCGCGTCGCTCGGAATGAGTTTGTTATATCCAATACTGCAACGCGCTCGCAAAACGTATTGTTAGGGCGTTATTGCACGAATTCATTTTTATAAGTTTGAAGGCTCGTATTTTTATTTTTATAGGTAGGTCTTCGAAAGTCGGGCTTTTGCGGCGCGATTTTTGAGACTAAAACTATAATTTATTATTCGTGCAACAACGCCCTTTGTTAGCACTGATTGGGTTGGGACGATTAAGAATCAAAACAATCGAGAGTGGCAACCTGACGTCTTCTGGTGAAAGGGAAAGACGCTCCATCAAACGTACTACTTAGTTTAGAAAAGAACATGAATAATCTTATAGTCGAGTTGACGAAGTCTGCGCTCTTCGCAGAGGCAGAGGAGCGAACAGGCCTTACAGACTGGGGCGACACGAGCGTATTTGAGCCGGCCCTGGATCAGTTGCTTTCCGCGCTGGAGACTGAGGCTGACCTAAATCGCATAGGCCGGTTTGATAGCTGGATGGGAATCACAAGCCGGCTACAGCAACGACTACTGTTGCGGCGCGCTGGGTACGACCGCGTTCCGACCCAGATTGCAGACAAGCCCGCTCTCGTCATCGTAGGTCCCCCACGGACGGGTACGACTCTGTTGCAGCGTATGCTGGCTCTCGATCCAGAGACAGACGCGCTGCGCTACTGCGATGTGACTTACCCTGTCCCGGCGACCCGCCCTGGGACGGCGGAGGATGAGGCCAAAATCAAGGAAGTATCAGCGGAGCTGGCTACGCTCCGCAAGTGGGCTCCGGATATCATAAAGATTCACGAGATGGAACCACGGACACCTGATGAAGAAGTGTTCCTGATGAATTACACTTTTACGTCCTTCCTGGAACCCCTTCGGGCACACGTCCCGTCATACTGGAATTGGGTACTGAAATCAGCCGACCTTCCCGCGCTGTATCGTGAACTGAAGCACCTCATCGCGTACGTGGGACAATACCGATCCGGGTCTCGTTGGGTACTGAAGGCACCCCAGCACCTGTGGATGTTGAGACACTTGCTGGATGAGTTCCCCAATGCGCATGTCATCTGGACACATCGCGATCCGGCCAAGTCAGTGCCATCAATGTGTAGCATGAGTCGCGCGGTTCGCAAGCGCAATTCGGGCTCTGCGCACAATGAGGAGATCGGTGCGGACTGGCTGGGGATGATGGCGGGGGGCGTTGCACAGGCGATGCAGGATCGTGACAAACGTCCGGCGCGTCTGATCTTTGACGTGACCTTCCGTGACCTGATGCGAGACCCGGAGGCGCTGATTCGAGAAATCTACGAAGCGGTTGGGTTGGATTATCCGGCGAGTATGTCTACAGCCATTCAGCGTTACCTACAGGAGAACCCCAGGGGCAAGCACGGCAGCCACAGTTACACAGCGGAGGAGTTCGGCCTCAGTGCTGGCGGCATCCGAGAACATTTCACGGCTTACCTCGAGAGATATCGGGTACCCATAGAGGATAACTGAAGCATGGTGGAGTAAGTGATGGGTCTTTGGCAACTGAGCCGATTAGCTGGGGGGCTAACAACACGCAGCACCGGACTGTTCGCTGCGCCCACAGATGGTAAGTGCGAGCGTTAAGTAAGGCTCATCCACTTACTCTTTTTCGTCCTCTTAATCTGCAACCGCTTGATACGCCAGTACACGAAATGCGGAACCATAATCCACGCTGTAGTGAGCCTGATCGTCAGGAATTGTTACAGGGCTTTCAGAAAATAATAGAAAATGCTGCGCCAGGAACATTCCAAACGGAGTTAGCATCTATAAATTGTGAATAGACTGACCTAACATACATTGTTGCGAAGCGCGTTACTCGAAATGCAAAGGTTTCAATCAGTACTATAACGCGCTCGCAAAACGCTTTGTTCGGCATTCCTAAATGCGCTCCAAATATTTCGACAGAAAATACTTCAATGAAACAACTCAAAACCATCTCTACGATTGGCAACGCAGACACGAATTCTGTCTGCGTGAAGCAAATGAATTCAACCATCCGCTAAGTTATGCGAAAAATTTTTATCTTTGTCATCGCCGCATTTTTACTATTGCAAATTGCTGCAAACGTAGTCTCTGCGCAGTCGCCAACTATCACGCGTCAGGAAACGCTACGCGGCTCTATTACGTCGGAGCGCGAATGGTGGGACGTGTTGCATTATCAACTTGCGGTTGAAATTTTCCCTGAAACGAAATCATTGAAGGGATCGAATACAATCACTTTCAAGACGATAAAAGCGGGGAGCAAAATGCAAATTGATTTGCAGATACCGCTTGCGATTACAAAAATTCTGCACGGGAATTCTTCGCTCAAATTTGAGCGCGAAGGCAATGTTTATTGGGTATTTTTCGACAAAGAGCTTCCCTCAGGCATCGAAGAAAAGATCGGAATTTTTTATGAAGGCAGACCTGTCGAAAGCAAAAATCCTCCGTGGAGCGGCGGACTCACGTGGGGGCGTGATGATTTAGGCGAACATTTTATTGTCACGACTTGTCAAGGAATTGGTGCCAGCATTTGGTGGCCGAACAAAGATCACGGCGCAGATGAACCTGATCGCGGGATGCGGATGAGCTTCACCGTACCTGAAAATCTCTCGGCAATTTCCAACGGTCGTCTGAAAAAAATTGATCACAACGTTGCTGGCAAAACCAAAACTTTTCATTGGGAAGTTTTGAATCCGATCAATAATTACGGGGTGAATCTCAACATCGGCAACTATGTGAATTTCTCTGAAAAATACAACGGCGAAGGCGGTGTGCTGGATATTGAATACTGGGTGCTCGCACATCAAAAAGAAGCGGCGATGAAACAATTCAAAGAAGTCCAGCGCATGCTCGCCGCCTTTGAGCATTGGTTCGGGAAATATCCATTTTATGAAGACGGCTACAAACTCGTAGCCGTGTCGTACGCGGGAATGGAGCATCAAAGTTCCGTCACTTATGGAAATTGGTACCGCAACGGTTATCGCATGCGCGATGTGAGCGGTACTGGGATCGGCTTCAAATTTGATTTCATCATCGTTCACGAATCGGGACACGAATGGTTTGGGAATAATATTTCGATGAAGGATGTCGCGGACATGTGGATTCACGAAGGGTTCACGAATTACTCAGAAAATCTTTTTGTCGAATATCACTTTGGCAAAAAAGATGCTGAAGATTATGTCATCGGCAGCCGTCACAATATCAAAAATGCAAGCCCCATTATTGGCGTGTACGGCGCGAATCGCGAAGGCTCCGGCGATATGTATTACAAGGGCGGAAATATGCTGCATACGATTCGTCACGTGATTCACGATGATGCGAAATGGCTCTCGATCCTGCGCGGACTCAATGCAGATTTTTGGCATCAGACCGTTACGACGCAACAAATTGAAAATTATCTGTCGAAAAAAGCAGGCATAGATTTAAGCAAAATTTTTGATCAGTATTTGCGTACGACAAAAATTCCGCTGCTGAAATATCAGTTGCGAGGGAAGTCATTGTCGTACAAATATGAACGCGTCGTAGATAGCTTTGCGATGCCGATTCGTGTGAAGATTAATGGAAAAGAAACGACGATCATTCCGAAAGAATCTGAGCAAAAGTTCGAATTTTCTGAAGACATTAAATCAATAGAAGTTGATCGCAACTTCTATCTGGAAGCTGTGAAAAGGGAAGGCTAATACTGTCTCAAAATCCATTTCGAATTTTAGGCGATCCGCAATAAATTTTCTTACCACATTCTGACCATCGCCGGAAAAAATGCTCTGGCGAATCCTCTGAAATGCGCTCTGGAACGTTCGATGTTTTCGCGTGAACTATTGACTGTGCCGATGGCTCTTTTGAACAATCCTGTCAGTGTCCAATACGCGATTTTCAGGGCGTAGAGATCGCCTTTGAAGATGTGTTTGGTCAAATACGCGACTTCGCCTTTGCCGTAGTTGAATTCTAATCCACAGGCCTGTTCATGACTGAAGCGGTCGTGATTGTGATACACGGTAGCGCTTGGCGCGTAACGCAATTTGTATCCGCCACGCATCGCACGATAGAGAAATTCAACATCTTCGCCGCCGCTGAAAAAACTGCCTGCTCCCAGGCGCACATCAAAGTTCCCCACTTCATCAAAAACTTCCCGGCGAAATGCCAGATTCGCTCCAATGACAGTGGCGCAGGCATCCGGCGCGACGTGTGTTTGCGGGGCTTCTGACGTGACGATGGAAACTGGTTGCAACTTCTGAGAAGCCAGCAAAACCCGTCCGCCAAAAAGATGTAATTCAGGATCGTTGACGAATTCCTGACGAATTTGTTCCAGCCAGATTGATTCCGGCAAAATGTCGTCATCAGTGAAGACAATGACTTCTCCGGTAGCTTCTTCCAGTCCGCGATTGCGGGCGTAAGAAAGCCCCGATTGGGACTCAAAAAAATACTTCAGATTGCCATGATGACGGTCAGGTAAAGTTGCGATAAATTCAGCGATTAATTGTTTAGTCGAATCAGTGGAACCATTATCGACGACGATTACTTCATAGCTGATTTTTTGATTTGGGACTTGATCAAAGACGGCTTCAAGTGTATCGCGCAGTGAGGCGGCACGATTACGCGTACAAATAATAACGCTAAAACGCATAACAATCTCCAGTGAGAGAAGAAAGATTCTGACAAAACTACTCGTGATTGTTTTATGCGTTGGCTGTTACGAATTTATTGGAAAGGAGCGATAAAAAGGTTTTTGAGAAATGGTGGTCAGGGATCGGTGGTCGGTTTTTGAAGCGAACGGTCGTGGTTGTAAATCAAAGTTTTTATCCGACCACCGACCATCGACCACCGATTTACAAATGTTGTGAAAGCAAGGTTAGGAACGTTCCCACGTCGGTGACGACTCCGACGGTTTGTGCGGAGCCGCGATCTGAAAGTTTTGTAACGACGGCAGGATTAATGTCTACGCAAACCATTTTCACCCACGAAGGTGTCATGTTTCCGACGCCGATGGAATGCAGCATCGTCGAAAGGCAAATTACCATTTTGGCGTCTTTCAATTGCTCGGTATAAAGTTCCTGTGCCTTCAGCAAATCCATTTCGGTATCAGGCAGTGGACCGTCATCGCGAATCGAACCTGCTAAAACAAACGGGACATTGTTTTTGACTAATTCATACATCACACCGTGTTTGAGGAATCCGGCTTCGACTGCGCCTTTGATGGAGCCGTAGCGGTTAATCGCGTTGATGGCTCGCATGTGATTTTTGTGGCCTTCTTCAACGGGCGAACCGTGTTCTAAATCTACGCCTAATGAAGTTCCATACAACGAGTGTTCGATGTCATGAACGGCGATAGCATTTCCCGATAGCAGGGAATCCACATAGCCCTTGCGGATGATTTCACTGAAGGCGTTGACGCCTCCGGTGTGAACGACTACGGGGCCAGCGACGAAGACAATGCGGCCTTCGTTACTGGCTTTGATGCGCTTCATCATTTCGGCAATGCGGATGACGGAAGTTTCGGCGCGGCGTTCAGAAGAAATATCATTCGCCATAAACGCGAAGCCGTGGCGGTCGCGCTCTTTGAATTCGGGCTGAATTTTGATGCCGTGAACGCCGCAGACAATTAATTCATTTTTTTGTACATCGCGCAGTTTGCGGCATTCGGCAGAATTTTTTTCGGGAGCAATGACGATGACGCCATCCATTCTTTGCTTGGCAACTTCCAGCCATTGATCGTCGTAGCGAACGAAGGTGCGGTGATTTGTCGTGGAATAAAAATCATCGGGAACGACGCGATCCGCTTCGGCAGGTTTTAAAAATGCGTTGGCGATTTCGTCGGGGTAACAACCGAGTTCGACTAATTCTTCCAGCGTCTTTTCCAGCTTGTCCTGCGAATCAGCATTGACGCGCATTTTCAGGCGAGAAATATCTTCGTTGGTTCGACCGAGATAAAAATCCAAAACTTCATAAGAGGCTCCGCATTCGATGATGCGATCCATGATCTTGGAAAGAATTTGCGAATCTACCAAGTGACCTTCGGTTGCGATGATTTCGGAAAACATAGAGCAGGTGTCGGGTGTTAGGTTTCAGGTTTTGTAAATGAAAATGGTCAGTGGAGTGATTGAAGAATTTTCCAATTTTCCACTGACCATTGATTATTTGGCTTGGAGGTCAATTACCAGCGATTGCCGCGATCTTCGCCGCCGCGTCCGCCGCCACCGCCACCACGTCCGCCGCCGCCACCACCGCGTCCGCCGCCACCACCGCCACGTCCGCCACCGCCACCACCGAATCCGCCACCGCCGCCGCGTCCGCCGCCACCACCACCGAATCCGCCACCACCGCCACGTCCACCACCACCGCCGCCAAAGCGACCACCGCCACCACCGCCGCCGCCGCTGCGAGCTTCTTTAGGACGAGCTTCGTTCACGACGAGTGCGCGACCGTCCATTTCAAAGCCATTGAATTGATCAATCGAAGCCGTAGCCACTTCGGCGGATTCGACTTCGACAAAGCCAAACCCACGCGAGCGACCTGTTTCACGGTCGGTGACAATCTGCGCCGAATCCACTTGACCAGCTTGCGAAAATAAATCTACCAAGTCCTGATCCGACACGGAGAAGGGTAAGTTCCCAACGTATAATTTAACTGACATGGAATTTTCCTTACGAGTACTGAGGTACTCTCAAATCGAAGCAAGAAATTGCAGTGCGGGAACGGTCCCCCAACTAACATCATCGGCGATCAGTCACGAAATTTGCGATTGAAACTGAACGGCTCCGGGTGATTGAAACAAACCTGCTCTCACGATACCGACTGCGTAGGTCCAGATCGAACGTGCGCATCACCGTTGATGCTAGAGAGTAGGCGGCGCGTCAAGCTAGAACTTGGCTGCGCCTGAAAAAGATCGAACGCGCAGATGTTACAGCCACTTTCTTGAATCGTCAATTATAGAGTTGTAAGATCAACTCCACTTTCCAATGAGGTAGAAACATGCCAATGCTCTTGAAAAATGCCAGATTCGCCTTTCTCCTGCTACTTGTCGCCCTCCGGGTTGTCGTCGCACAAGATCAATCCAAAGAAGAAATTCTGAAAATTGACACTTCGTTAGTGACGATTCCCGTGATTGTCAGCGACCGGAATGATGTTTATTTGCCCGACTTGAAACAATTGGATTTTCAGATTTATGAAGATGGAAAGTTACAGGAAATCTCTTTCTTTGCGCCAGTCAAAGTACCTTTTCAGCTTGTGCTGATGATTGATACGAGCGGCAGCACAAAAGAAAAAATTAACGAAATTCAAAATGCTGCATCAACCTTTGTAAATCAACTCCAACCAGCGGATCGGGTCAAGATCATTTCATTCGATGATGAAGTCCAGGATTGGGGGAATTTTACGAATAGCCGTGCAGAACTGAAAAAAATTATTAATGATTTAGAACCCGGCAAAGGAACCAAGCTTTACGATGCCATGCGTCTGGCTTTGCAAAATCTGGCGCGCGTGCAGGGGCGTAAAGCCATCGTGATTTTCACCGACGGCGTAGACTATAAAAGCTACGATTCGCGCTACGATGAAAATATGCGAATGCTCGAAGAATCCGGTGTGATTGTGTATCCCATTCGCTACGACACCAGATTTGAAACCGAAGAATTAGTGCGGCGACAACAAGAGCAGGGCGGAGCCGTAGTGCTCAGCGAAATTATTAAATCTATGCCATCCGGCGCATCAACTCCCACTACGGTTCCCGGTGATACCAAAGTTCCTACGATCAAACGCAGCGAAGGAATTTGGGATAAAGTCATGACAAATCCTCCGCCCATTCGACGAGATCGGGATCGTTATCCAGATAATCGCTATCCACAGGACAATCGCTATCCTGATAATCGTTATCCGCAGGATAATCGTTTTCCCGATGCATCAGGCAGAGCCGACACGCGTTTGCCTGATGTTAATTCTTCACCGCGTCGAAGCAGGAATGATGGAGGCGTTGGTGCGATGCTGGATAATCTTTACAAAACAGCCGATGAATATTTGAAAGATTTGGCGCTTCGTTCGGGAGGGAAGCTGCATCGCGCTGATAGCTTGATGAACCTCCCGGAAGCCTTTGCGAATATTGCCAACGAGCTTCGTAATCAATACTCGTTGGGGTACTATCCAACGAATCAAATGCGGTCTGGAAAATTTAGAAAAGTGCAGGTGAAAGTTGCACGTCAGGGAGCAGTTGTGAGGGCGCGACCGGGTTATCGGGAGCCGCGCAGTTAAAAGTTATTTGTTGAAATTTAATCATGGAAATAGAAAATGAAGAATCACTGAAAACCTGTCGTTGCGGGTATCACAAGCACCATCATCGGATTATTCCGCGTTGTCGCTACACTGCTTTTGGAATGATCCGAATGCTGTTAGGCGTGACGGCTTATCCGAAAGAAGTTTATTACCAATGCGAAAAATGCGAAGAAATTCTTGAAACTACAACTGACATTGAAGTGAGAAGATTACACGTCTAATGAAAACTACGATTGATTTTGCGAGAAGCATCGGCGCAGTGATTGGCGGATATTTAGTGATGATGGCGGCGGGAGTGATCCCCCGATTTATTGCAACAAAAATATTTAAGCCTTCACCAGAAGCCGACGTTTCAGCGTATTTGGTCACGATGATTATTACGAATAGCCTCACAGGATTTCTTGGAGGCTACGTCGCAGCAGTAATCTCCGGCGTCTATCGTTTGGCACACGCGGCGGTGCTGGCAGGAATTGTTGGCGTCATTTCCATTGTCATTACTTTAGTGATGCCGCGTGTCTTTCCGCAAGCTCCATCGTTGCCCCATTGGTATTCGTGGAGCGTAGGAATTTTTGTACCGCTGGGGATATTGATTGGGGGATGGCTGCGCAGCCGGAATCAGTCGTAGGTCTGTAAATTTCAGTATGAGGTGTTGACTATTGGCGTTAGGATTGGTGAATCAGAGCTTGCCTTCCGCAAGAAGGTGTTTTATTTGTAGAATATCTTTTGCGCCTATAACTTATGTGGTTTGATTATCAGTATCCCATTCGTTACATATTGAGATACATTAGTGTCCGGTTATAAGTCCAATAAGTTCAACTGCTTAGAAAGTGAAGGTATCGGAATCTGTAACGGACACTCCTGAAGTAGTTGATTTAATGAGG
>JAYTCQ010000178.1:0-5945 GCA_043736395.1 Blastocatellia bacterium
CAACTCTTCCTGCTCTTCCGCTGTCAACGTCTTGATGTATTTCGTAGGTGTTTTCATACTCTACTGATTCTACCTCAAAATTTTTAGTGAGGTGCTTAAGTGCGAATACCATCAAGCGTGCCAGTTCGAACGGAGTGATTTCGGCAATTGGTGGTGGAAATGGAAATACTACCAGTGGCGACGGTGGACTTGTTTTGGACGCAAAATTTATAGGAATAGGAACGCTATTAGTAGACAATTCCGGTGCGCTATTGTTAGTGGACGAAAATAAAATTCGAAAAATATCGCCGGTAAATACTCTTGATAAAACGGCACCATCACTTAATATCTTATTCCCAACAACTGTATTGAGTTACACAATCACAAGCCCCTTAATTACAATTAAGGGTACGTCGAATGACAATATCAGGTTGCGACAAACGAGCTGGGTCAGCGATCGTGGAGGCTCTGGAGCTGACATTTCTCAGTCTTGGTCATTCAATGACATCAAATTATTCCCTGGTACAAATAGAATTACGATTACCGCCAGTGATACTTCAGGGAATTTAGTTACTAAATTCTTAGATATAACTTACACGTTGCCGACACTGTTGTCTAATATCGCTGGAACAACTATCGCGGGCTATGATGTTGAATCCAGTTCATCTTTCATCTCTCAACTCTACGCACCCGAAACGGTCGCCGTAGACAATTCCGGCAACATTTTCATCGCCGACAGAGGCAATCATCGCATCCGAAAAGTTACGCGGGCAGGTGTTATCAGCACAGTCGCAGGCAACGGGCAAATTGGTTCCAGTGGTGATGGAGGTTTGGCGATCAACGCTCCATTTAATTCTCCGAATGGTGTCGCGGTAGACAATTCCGGCAACATTTATATTGCGGACACCAATAATCAACGCATCCGCAAAGTGAATTCGGCGGGAATTATTTCGACGATTGCAGGCAGTGGGATACAGGGTTTTGATGGCGATGGCAGCGCGAATCCTGCGTTGCAGCAACTCGATACTCCGGTTGGGATTTTTCTGGATGTGGCAGGGAATTTACTGATTGCTGATGCGGGGAATCATCGTATTCGGAAATTGAATTTGACGAGTGGTGTCCTGACTACGATTGCCGGGAAAGGCTATGGTTTGGGGACTCCTGATGGCACGGCAGCGACTAATTCATTTTTGCGTTATCCCACCAGTGTAGTCGCAGACACGGGAGGCAATATTTACATTTCAAATACTTCAGGACACAACATCAAAAAGATCAATTCTGCTGGGATTTTGACGAATTTTGCGGGAAATGGAACCGCCGGATTTGCTGGTGATGGGGCGAATGCAAAGCTCGCGCAATTCAATGCTCCCGGTGGAATCGCGCTCGACGGGACAGGGAATTTATACGTCACGGATCAGAGCAATAATTGCCTGCGCAAAATTGATGCGAGCGGCGTAATTTCTACGGCTGCCGGACGCGGGGCGAATACGAATTTGAAAGACCCGGTGATCGCTCCAACGGATGCCACGCTCAATGCTCCTGCCGGAGTCACGGTTGATCGTGCAGGGAACATCATCATCGCCGACACCAATAATCATCGCGTCGTGATGATCTCCGCGTTCAAAAATGTAGCTTCCGTGAATGGCGCAAGTTTCACTGCAACTTTGCCAGTTGCGGCTGAATCCATTGCTTCAGCGTTTGGAAATAATCTGGCGATTGGATCGCAGGCGGCAACTACGCTTCCATTGCCAACCAGTTTAATTGGGACGACCGTCAAAGTTCGCGACAGTGCCGGAGTCGAACGCTTAGCGCCCTTATTTTATGCGGGTGCGGGGCAGGTGAACTATCAAATTCCGGCAGGCACGGCGGCAGGGTTTGCGACGATTATTATTACGAATGCCAACGGCGAAATTTCTACTGGAGCTGTCAATGTTGCGGCTACGCAGCCTGGAATTTTCTCGGCGACTTCGGATGGAGCAGGCGCGGCTGCGGCGACGTTATTATTAATTAAAAATAGCGTGCGCACCGGAGGCGCAGTTGCCCAGTGTTCGGCGCAGGTCTGCACCGCAATTCCGATTGACGTGAACGCCTACGACGAGACTTATCTTGAGCTGTACGGCACCGGAATTCGCGCCAACAGCGGATTGCCGAACGTGAAAGCGACCATCGGAGGGATGAGCGTGCCGGTGCTTTACGCCGGGGCGCATTGCTGTTTTGTCGGCGTAGATCAGATGAACTTACAGCTGCCGAAAACTCTCGCCGGAAAGGGCTTAGTTGATGTGGTGCTGACAGTTGATGGCAAGGTAGGGAATGTGGTGAAGATTAATGTTAAGTAATGGTTACGGGCAAATTAGATGGACAATCCGAATGACAAACGAATGGTTTGACGTACCGCACGGCAATGATTCACTGCATCTTTGGCATCGGCTTTCGCCGCGTTCATTCCCGGATAAC
This sequence comes from Blastocatellia bacterium, assembly GCA_043736395.1. Classification (GTDB taxonomy): domain Bacteria; phylum Acidobacteriota; class Blastocatellia; order RBC074; family RBC074; genus JAFDVL01. Next base: position 2,434 of record JAYTCQ010000178.1, read on the forward strand.
GAAAATCCACCGAAAAAATATTTAAGGCAATAAGTGCGGGTTGAAGTGCCAGCCAAGACGGTTCAATGGGCAGGACAAGTGCAAGTAATTGAAGCAAATTATGTGTTTTTGCGAAATTGATGCCTGCTTCTTCTAATCTTGCCTTAAAATATTTCTCAGCACTTTGTTGCGTATGAAAGCAGGCAGCATCGTAATTAGGATACTTGCGGGCGCGGGAAAGCAATAATGCCGCCTGCCAATCTCCCTCCGCTTTATCAATCCATTCTTGTGTGATTGGCTTCATATAAAATTTTCCCGCGTGCCATAATATCCTCCATAAAACGATCACCCAACCGCAGCCGTTCTTGCACTTGTGAAGGCGTTCGTACTAATAAATCAACCGGAACAAGAGTATTTAAATGCTGGAGAATTTTGATCGCCTGAAGTGTATGCCGTCCTTCATAATCCATCACTACCAGTAGATCAATGTCAGATTCAGGTGTGGGTGCGCCGTAAGCTTGTGAACCGAATAAAATGATTTTATGTGGATGAAAATTAGAGACAATTTGCTCGCTTAATTGCTCAATACGATTTGCCAAATACTTCTTGGAGGAATTAGTTTTTGCAAGCGTTGTAGTCGTAACTCGTTTCATTGAAAGTGAATTGTAATGGGTTCACTTTGGAGAGTCAAAAAAACAATTTTGAGTGGTCGGAAAATTTTCACAATTAGCTGGTTTCTCTATCTGTTTTAAAAGAGCGCGAATTTTACAGTCGCTAAAAGATAATGCAAAATAAATATCTTCGATGCTTCGGTCTATTACGAAGTGCATTTTTTTATGCTGAGATTTTTATTGCAGACATCTATTCTCCAATTCCTGATGCTGTCATTGCTGCTGGGGTGGAGCAATGCTGAAGGATTTGCGCAAAAAAAACGTCCCCGGCTGGCTCCCGTTCCGACCAAAGATTTCGTTGGCAGTTTGTTATTGATTCCTTTGGATGCGCAGTTTTCTTCGACAAAGTTGCCTCGCGCGTTTGCGCGGATTGCTGATTATGATGTGCTCTATCCTTCGCGTGAAAATTTGGCGAATGAAAATGAGTTAATGAATTGGGTAAAGTCGCAAAATCTATCGCAAATTAACGGAGTTATCATCGGATTCACAGCCGGACAAGAGGCGCAACGGATTGACATTGTTAACTGGTTGCGGCAGCAAAAAGCTGAGCTTCCGGTCTATGGATTTACCAATAAAAGTTCTAACGCGCTGAGCAAAATTGTTTTTGATGAATTGATTATTGACGAATCACCGAAAGGTTCAGCGCAACTATCAGTGGCAAAATTTCTCAATCGGACGCATCAGCGTGTACCGCAATTGATAGTCAGATTTTCGAGCGAGGCAACCAATCCGGTGAAGGCTTCATTAGTGAAACAGGCTGATTCGACCGGCGTAAAACTGATTGCTTCGGGCAAGCCGGACGTTTTTTTATTCGTTTTTGCGGACGCTACCGATGAAGCTAAATTTTCGAATCTGGTCGAGGTTGTGACGCGCACTGTCGCGGCTGGATATTATGTTGCCGTAGTTGATCTCAGCGGCAATCCAGATCGGTTAATGGCGCAGTTGCGTGAACGGAAATTGCTGGATTTATTGAATGCGTATGCGGCTTCGACGTCATCTGACACGGCTTTCGGAAATGTGTTGTCACAAATTTCCGCACGCCTGATTTCCGCCAAAGTGCTACGCTTGAAGATGAGTGAAGATCAGCTCCAACGCGGAGAACGCGCGCAGGTTGAAATGATGCTGATGCGATACATTGAAGATTGGGGCTACGTGGCGGTGGTGAAACCTAAACTGGAAACTTACCTCAAAGAGCCGAATATTTCAGCGGAGCAGGCGGAAGAATTTTTGAAAAATAATTTGCAAACGCTTGGCAATCAATTATTCGATCAGCAATTTCGACGCAATATTCATACTGTCATGCTTGCTTCAGGCCAGCGCGCGCCGTTCATCGTTTCACTGCTTCAACGGCTGAGCGCTCATTTCGCTGAGCCTGGAAATATTAATGAAATTGAAGTAGAAGTAGGGATTCATTTGATCCCCATGGAAATCATCGAAATGCCAGTGAGGTAGGATAGGCGTCCCCGCCTGTCCTGATTGGTGAGCCACAGTTTTCGCGAAAAGGTGAAGACACGAAAAGAGGACAGGCGGGGACGCCTATCCTACCTTGGAAAAAAATATGTCCTTAATGCTAGAAGAAATCGCCGAACAGCCCGCCGCGCTCGAACGCACCATCAAACACGAAGCCGCGAAGGTCAATCGCTTTGCCGCCGAAATCAAAAAACGTGGCATCCGTTTCATCGCTATTGCGGCGCGTGGCAGCTCTGATAATGCCAGTTCGTTCGGCAGATATTTACTTGAAATCACGACGGGAATACCGGTTTCATTGGCTGCGCCTGCGGTGCATACGCTTTACAAAGCGAAGCTTGATCTGCGCGATACGCTCTACATCGGTGTCTCGCAATCAGGTGAAGGCGTAGACATTAACCTTACGCTCGAAAACGCCAAACGATGCGGCGCGATGACGCTGGGCATCACGAACGAACCGAATTCATCAATGATGAAAATCGCGGACGAGACATTTTTGATTCACGCCGGAAAAGAAAAAAGTCTCGCGGCGACCAAGACGTATACCGGACAACAATTGATGTTTCACCTGCTCGCGAGAGCCTTAGCCGGAGAAATGAAAGGACACGAAATTGAACGCATCCCAGAACTCGCCGAAGCTTCGTTAACGCTAAAATCTGAAGTCCAGGAGATCGTCGAACGCTACGTGTTTATGGATCATTGCGTAGTCATCGGGCGCGGACTGAACTACGGCAACGCGTACGAATTCGCGATTAAATTAATGGAAACATGTTATGTGATCGCCGAGCGATTTTCCGGCGCAGATTTTCTGCACGGCCCGATTGCGATGATCGAACGCGGCTTCCCCGTAATGGTTTTCGCCCCGCCAGGAGCTACGTTTGCAGGCACAATAGAATTAATGGGAAGGCTGCAAGGATTGAACGCAGAGACATTAATTATCTCCAGTGAAGCATCAGCGTTAAAGCTGGGTACGCGGTCGCTAAAGATGCCACAGAAAATGAGCGAAATGCTTTCTCCGATTCCGTACATTATTCCTGCGCAGCTTTTCGCGGCGATGCTTTCAGAGGCGAAGGGATTAAATCCTGATGTGTCACGGTCGTTGTCGAAGGTCACGAAAACGGTGTAAGTCAAGTTGGATATCGATGAGTTAGTGTAATATTAGTCAATAGAGTTGTTCAGAATCAGCAGTGTTTGCTTGATTTTGGGGTGTACGAGAACCTGCTGTAAGTCTGTCTGGCGCGATAGAGTCCTAGCTATCTAACAAGCGGTAGAAAAAGTCAATGATATAAATATAAGCATTAGTGTCCGGTTATAAGTCCAATAAGTTCAACTGCTTAGAAAGTGAAGGTATCGGAATCTGTAACGGACACTCCTGAAGTAGTTGATTTAATGAGG
>JAYTCQ010000179.1:0-25685 GCA_043736395.1 Blastocatellia bacterium
AGCGATCGATGGTTCACGGATGCTGGCGTGCTAACTGCGCGCTCTGCGCAATCCCAAAATAGCGGCCAGCTAATATCAATTTTCTTTTGGATTCCGTCATCGCTTGCCCTCTTCACCTTTTGCGTTTTTCCGTTCGCAGCAGTTTTTATTACCAGTGGATATGCGTTCTGGATGAGCCTCGCTTCGCTGATCCTGATTGCTCTGATTTTCTGGGACAGTGCAAAATATTTAGGATTAAATCGTTGGTACGCCCTTGGGTTTCCGCTGGCTACAATCTTGTTAATTTATATTATGTGGAAGGCGGCGTTGAAAACATTAAGTCGGGGCGGGATCGAATGGCGGGGGACGTTTTATCCATTGAAGGATTTGAAAGCAAATAAAATCTGATCATGGAAGACTTAATTATTTCCAATGCCTCGATCATTGATGGCACAGGTCAGACTGCTTATTGTGCCGATCTGGCAATCAAAAAAAATCGTATCTCAGCGATTGGACAATTACAGAATTTAAAATCTAAGCACCGCATTGACGCCGGAAAATATTCCCTTATCCCCGGAATCATTGATCCGCATTCACACGCTGATTTAATTTTCCCGCTTGCGCCGCAGCGTCAATCAGAGTTGTTGCGTGGCAAATTATCCCAGGGAATCACAACGACGATTGTCGGCAATTGCGGACTTGGATGCACTCCGATTGGCAATCCTGAAGCGGAAGAAATTTTACGCGCCGTCAATGGATGGATGACTCCTGAGCCGATGAAATGGGCGTGGCACACGATCGGTGAATATCTGGATTTTTTAGACAATCACGGTGTTGCGTTAAATGTCGCAACGCTTGTCCCGCACGGGCCGATTCGAATTTCGGCGATGGGACTTAGCAAAGGCAAACCTTCGCGTTCAAACTTAAAAGCAATGCGAACGCTTACCGAACAGGCGATGAAGGACGGTGCGCTCGGACTTTCCTCAGGATTAATTTATCCGCCGGGAATGTATTCCGAAGCCGCTGAGTTGCAAACTCTCGCACAAATCGTGAAAGCCTTCGATGGCATTTATACCAGCCATATTCGCGGCTCCAGCGAAACTTTAATTCCAGCGGTCAAAGAATTATTGGACGTCGCTCGTTCCACCGGAGTACGCGTTCATCATTCACATAACGAAGCTGTTGGACGAAAGCATTGGTCGAAAATTGATCGTGTTTTGGCGATGGAAGAAAAGGCTATGCGCGAGGGGCTGCGCGTGAGTTTTGATATGTTTCCGTACACCGCCGCCGCAACTATGATGATTGCGATTTATCCGCCGTGGGCATTAGAAGGTGGAGTTGATTCACTGATTGAGAGATTGCAGGACAAGGCGACGCGGGAGAAAATTCGACGTGATATTCAGCAACAAAAATCCAGTTGTCAGCCGGACGGATGGCCACACAATTTGGTACGCGCTTCGGGCTGGAAAGAAATTTTTATCGGCTACGTGGCGAGCCACAAAAATAAACGTTATGAAAAATTGAATTTGCTGGAGCTGGCGAAGCTCACAAACAAGGAACCATTCGATGCGATTTCAGATTTGATCGTCGCGGAACGCGGGCAAATTTCAATGCTGATTTTTGAAGTCAGCGGTGAACATGAATCCCGTGTTTTATTGAGCAAATTCGCGAAACATCCGCTCAGTGCATTTTGCACGGATGCTGAAGAATACGGACGCGGCATCCCGCATCCTGCGGCGTACGGCGCGTTTCCAAAAATTCTATCTCGCTTCGTCCGCGAAGATCGGACGCTGACTTTTGAGGAAGCAATTCGCAAAATGACTTCGTATCCGGCGCAGATTTTTGGGTTGAAAGATCGTGGCATCATTCGCGCCGGAGCCTTTGCGGATCTTGTTTTAATTGATGCTGAGAAAGTAAAAGATCGTGCGACGTACGCGCATCCACATCGTCTGGCGACAGGAATTCAAACAGTCATCATCAACGGAAAAATTTCGTGGGAAAACGGTGCAATGAAGGATGCGACAACCGGCACGACGATTCGGCGATAGAGGTACGATAGGCGTCCCCGCCTGTCGGAAAATTTCACTTGAAACCCACGACGCGGAACCAACACGATTCGACAGGCGAGGACGCCTATCGTACCTTGACCAAACGTCCTCGCCTGTTGAAATTAAACCGGAAAGAATTTTTTCTTGAAGGTTTCATGCCGTTGTTGCGCCAGCGATAAAATTTTCCCCAGCTCTGGTTCACCACGCAAATTATTCAGCAACGGATCACTTACAAAATACGGATAGCAAAAAAATCCACCTTCAATACTGCGCTTTAATAATCGCATCGCGGCCTTTGAATCTCCGAGTTCAGCAAAGCCCTGCGCGACTTTGTAGACGGCTTCCGCATCAGTCACTTTGCGGCTCTCAATTTGTTTTTCAATCGTACGCAACAATGCTAAGCCTTCGGTGTTCCGTTGCATTATTTTCAGCCGCAGTGCTTCGCCAATTTGCACGTACATTGAGTTCGGATCATTTTTGTATGCCAACTCAAAATCCTTCGCGGCTTCGTCGAAACGCTTCAGATAGTAATTACCGAGACCGCGATAAAACACAATAAATCCGGGCGAATTCTTCATCGGCAGGCTCGATAAAAACTTCTCGTACTGTCCGTCATAAAAATAACTATTGAAGGCAGAACTATTCAATTTAACGGTCGAATCCAACCGACGTGCATTTTCTCCGGCGGCGATGGATTCTTTTAGCAAGCCCGCAAAACGATAAGCGTAGCCGAGTTCCCAATGTGCTTCGGCATTATTTGGATTGTCGGCAATTGCCTGTCGCAGTAACGGAACGGCGTCTTCAGGACGCCCTGTATCCGTAAACAAATTCGCCATGAAAATTCGTGCTTCGATGAAATCGTTATTCAGTACCAACGCCTTTTCATAGTCGGATTGTGCCTTCCGGTAAAATTCTTCTCCGCCAAAATCAAACGAAGCCAGGGCTGTATGTGCCCTCCCCAAATGTGCCCACGCCGGCGCATATTTAGCATCAAGTTTAATGGATTGTTCGAGCATTTGCGCCGCGAGTTTGAATTCGTTGGAAGCGTAGAGGTCGACGCCGCGCAGGTAATATTCATAGGCCTCAGCATTTGTTGGGGAGTCGCGTCTGAAACGTTCGTTTTCAATGGTACTGAGATTTAAATTTAAGCCGCGAATCACTTGCTGAGCGACTTTGTCCTGGACTGAAATTAAATTCTCATACTTCAAATCCAGCGCTTCCTTCCAGAGAATTTCGTTCGTGATGACATCAACCAATTGCGCCGTAATTCTTAAATCGTCGCCTTCGTGAATATAGGTTCCCGTCAGCAAAGTGTTCACGTTCAGATCAATCGCTACCTGCTTCGGGTCAAAATCCTGACGGCGAAATTTCTCGACGTACGAAGAGGGGCGGACGGATAAAGAATTCACATAACCGAGTTTGGTGATGATGGAATCTGCTAGCGAAAATCCGATGAAATCTGTTTGAGCTTCCTGTTTGAGATTTCGAAAAGGAAGTACGGCAAGCTGGCGCGATGACATGGACGGAACAGCTTTCGGCGGCGGCTGACGCATGAACATAAACCACGCAAGCGCGAGCGGCGTAACAATAAACATCATTGCCATCGTCAACTGAAAAGGTAAAAGCTTGCGGGGATTGGCATCACCCAGCGAATCTGGCTCAGTCAGCATGAGTTGATTATTTTCAGGGGTTTCAACGATTTCAGCATTTAGGAATTCGGGCAACGATTCTTCAGCTTCGTGAGATAAAACAATTACGTCAGCGACAAAACGATAGCCGCGTTTCGGCACCGTTTGAATAAATTTCTGCTGATCATCATTGAGCGCTTTTCGTAGCGTTGAGATGTTTTGCGCCAGATTCGATTCTTCGACAATGGTATCGCCCCAGACTCTTTCCATTAATTCATCTTTGGACATCACGTGGCCGCTGTTTTCCACCAACACCAGCAAGGTTTCATAAACTTTGGGGGTTAACTGAATTGGTTTTCCATGACGCAGAAGTTGAAGCTCATCAGGTATTAATTCAAAATCTCCAAACTTGTATAAGTCGGCGCGTGGCAAGGCTTTAGGGGCTTTCATATTTCTTTTAGAAAAATCTCAAAAAGATTTCAAGACAACTTCAAGACTATTTTTATAGTTTTATTGCATTCTCCATATCACAAAACGCCCAGTGAATTGCAGACGCAAGAACGTTCGGAATTTAGAGATTCTTGGGGGAGTAATCTTTGATCCTGAACATTCTAATCGTTGGCAAGGCATTGGACAACCGAGCCTGACGATTCGGTAATGATCTCCAGCTAGTGGTTTAGACCAATAAACTCCAGACGGGAAAGCCATTATCGAATTGTCATGGCGCGTTTTAATTTGGGAGAGTTGAAATTCAGATCGTCGAGATGAGAAGTAAGCTTGGGGGAGATTGCTTTTGTCATCCGGCTATATCAGAGATCAACTCTCCTTTCTAATTATTTATGAGGGGGGAAAATGAATACTCGTTACAAATTAATTGCCTGTCTAATCTTTCTCGGACTGAGCGCAGCAGTGCTGCTACCACGCGGAGAACGTTCCATCGCACAGGCTCACCACAATAAATTTGAAAATCAATCGCCGTCTTCATCGGGGCCTATCGCGATTACTTCCGATGATAAATATGTCTGGGTTGCAAATCCTGATAATAACTCTGTTTCGATGCTAAATGTAGATGCCGATATAAACGTAAAAGAAGCAGAAATTCGCGTTGGTCGGGAACCGCAAAATGTGGCGATCTCGCCAGATGATAAATGGGTGGTCGTCAGCAACAGTGTGAGCGGGACAGTTTCTGTCATCCGCGCCAATGTTGATCGTCCGCGCATCGTTGCAACTATCGAAGTCGGCACTGAGCCTTATGGAATGGCGTTCACTCCGAATGGTGACAAACTATATGTGGCAAATGCTCGTTCCAACGATATTTCTGTCATTGATCCTGACCGTTGGCGCGTCATCAGAACGATTCGCAATGTTGGATTGGAACCACGCGGCATTGCAATTACGAACGATGGTGACAACGACGATGACGACGAAAAAGTTTACGTCACTCAATTTTTTGCCGTGACTCGTCCGGGGACAATTATCGGCGCGGATGATTACAAGGAAGGTCGCGTCACAGTCATCTCCACTGACCGCGATAGAGTTGTCAAACAAGTTGTTTTGAATCCAATGACCGACACCGGATTCAGAGCCAATGGTTCTGCTTTACAGCGAATTCCAGCGCGTACTCCGGCAGAGTTTTTTGTGACGACCGGAGCCTTTCCGAATTTCCTGAACGCCGTAGTAATCAAAGGAAATAAAGCGTATTTGCCCAATAATGCGGCGTCTCCCGATGGCCCCGTGCGATTCAATGTCAACGTGCAAGCATTTCTTTCGGTGATTGATACGGAGCAAGACAAAGAAGCAGAATTCAATGGGCAAAAACAAACGGTTAACATGAATCGCGGCATTCAATTTGAGCCAGCCGGGCCGAATAAATTATTCCCCGGAGTTCCCTGGCACATCGCCTTCAAGCACAACAGCAATGAAGGCTATGTCGTGGCTTCGGCAGCGAATTTTGTGGTCAAAGTCGTGCTCGATGAAAATGGGACGCCCACCATCAATGCTCCTAAACAGGTAGGCGATCTGGGCAACATCATCCGCATCAACGTTGGGCAAAATCCCAGAGGCATCGTCATCAACAGCAGAGATGATCGGGCATTCGTGATGAATGAAGTTTCCCGTGATGTCAGCATCATCAACCTGGAAAGCAACACCGTAAAATCTTTGGTACGGTCTGCGCCACTGCCGCCAGCCGGATCACTCGAAGCCAAATTACAAATTGGCAAAGCAATTTTTCACAGCAGTACGGGTGTGAATTTGCCGCAGCTCGGAGCCGACGGTGAGATCGGTCAACGGCTTTCCAGTGAAGGCTGGAGCGGTTGTATTTCCTGCCACGCCTTTGGAACCACTGATGCTGTTGTTTGGATTTTTGGAGCCGGGCCGCGCCGATCAGTTCATTTGAATGGATCATTTAATCCACGTGATCCTGCTGATCAAAAAGTTCTGAATTACTCAGCAATTTTTGATGAAGTGCAGGATTTTGAAAATAATATTCGCGGCGTTTCCGGCGGACTCGGATTGATTACCGCACCGGACGGATCACAAGACCCGACGCTGAATGCCTTCGCGCTGGCAAACACCGGACGCAGCAAAGGGCTGGATGCTTTGTCGGAATATGTCGCACGGATTCGCACTCCAATTTCTCCTTTTTCGAAGGTCAGACCGTGGACACGATTAGGTCAGGAAATTGCTTTGGGTCGGCAAATTTTCGAGCAGATGGGATGTGTGAATTGTCATTCCGGTGGAGGCTGGTCAGTCAGTCGTCGTGATTATGTTCCGCCTCCGGCTCCGGCTGAAGTAGTGAATGGACAATTAATTCGCTTCCTCAAAAAGGTAGGGACTTTTGATCCGGCAGCCGTCAATGAAATTCGCCAGAACGGAGCCGCTCCGCTTGGCGCTGATGGCTTCAATCCACCGTCGTTATTGGGTGTTCACGCGTTTGGTGAATTATTCCATAACGGTTCAGCGCAAACGATTGAAGACCTTCTCAAACAAAAACCACATCGTCAGGCAGGGCTGAGCAATCCAGCGAATGACCTGTTGGAGAATCCTTTATTCTTCGATGCGTTAGTGAAATTCGTCAAATCAATTGACGATTCGACGATTCCATTTCCTCTGAAAAAATAGGAACTTGAAAAAATTGAGAGTCCGCAATTTAGTGTGGTAAAATTCCACTATCCGCCATAAATTGCGGACTCTCAGTATTGATCAAATTTTCCTTTTTACGCTGCTTCTCATTTGCTTGCGTAATATTTTGAGCTTTGAGAGGCACTATGAATTCGTTTATTGTTACTGTAGAAGAAATTATCCTTTCGCAAGCTCGTGGATACTATAAAATCCAACCTCTGCTGGATAAATTCAGAAAGCGATTAATTCCGAATTCAGTCTATAAATCACAAAAAAAATTGAACCTGGGGTCTTCAGTTTCATCAATTCCTGGCTATTTGAATGTTGATGCACTTGAGGAAAGAAACCCCGACATCGTGTGTGACATCAGGAAACTGAAATTTGCTAAAGATAATGAATATGACCTGGTCAGAGCCAGTCACGTTCTTGAACATTTTAGCCTTGAAGAAATTCCAGCTATTTTGTCAGAATGGCACAGGGTTATTAAGACAGGCGGATATTTCGTGGTTTGCGTGCCAAACTACATTGCTTTGTCATGGCGAGCAATCCTGAATCCTTCAGGTTTTAACCTCGATCAGAAAACTTACCAAAATGGATGGATCAACGGATTATATGCACTTGATCTTCCACCTGAGTATAGACATAAAATTGTTTTCACTTATCAAAGTTTATCTAAATTACTGAATGAAAATGGCTTCAAAGTGATTGGAAAACAACATTTCCGTGTGGAAGAACCTTACACTTTGGGTATCACAGATAATTCTTGTAATAACTTATCACTTAATGTTGTTGCCCAAAAAATTTAGTAAATTCATTTTTCGGGTAACATTCAAAAACTTATATAGCGGTTTCCAGATGGGTGCGACCTGTTGATTTGAGTCAGTACCGCGACCGGTAGGGAGCGCAGTCTCGGCAATTGGATCAGTCGCGAAGATTTCGCTCCCTACCGGTCGCGGTACTGATTCGGTCATTCCATCCAATTGAAATTCACTATATTAACCCTTTCAAATTTCAAATCCTTCCAATGTAGTTACAATTAAATCCGCAGCAGATAAGTGTGCTGCACTGTAACTATTGGTCACAGCAATGCAGTACATTTCCGCGGCTTTCGCGGCTTCGATGCCCGCAATCGAATCTTCAAACACAACACATTCGGTCGGCTGAATTTCTGCATTTAGAATATAATTCAACTGCTCCAAAGCTTTTTCATAGCCTTCAGGATCGGGCTTGCAATCGTTCACGTCTTCCGCCGCAACGATGATTTTAAAACAATCACGAACGCCTGCATGTTCGAGCACATATTCAATCTCGCCGCGCAGCGCACCGGAAGCAATTGCCATTGGATATTGATCCGCGAGGCGTTTGATTAAATCCACCGCACCGGGAAAAAGTAACATTCGCTTGGAAATTTCTTCGCGGTAATATTCGGCTTTGCGATCAATCAGGATTTGAATAAATTCATCATCGGCGGCATCAGGAGTCCGCGAATTATCACACAGCACCGCCGTAAAACATCCGCGATCATCCAGCCCTAAATATTTCTCGTGATAATCTTCATCGGTTAAAAAAATGAATTCTTCTTTCAGTATTTTTTGGAACAATTCAAGGTGGAGCGGTTCGTCATCAACGATGACGCCGTTAAAATCAAAAATAATAGCTTTTGGCTTCACTCTCAAAATCCTTTCGGGTAGTCTTAAAATTCAGTATCGGACAGGATAAACTTTGCTCTGAGGAAATACCAATGGCGAGTGAAAAGATAAATGATAATTGGAACTCATCGCTTTACGATCAGAAGCATTCGTTTGTGTATGAGTACGGCAAAGAATTACTTGGCTTGCTGAAGGCGCAACCACGCGAACGCATCCTTGACATCGGATGCGGAACCGGACACTTGACCGCGCAAATTGCGGCTTCAGGTGCGAAAGTTATCGGGATGGATTATTCCGCCGCGATGATCGAAAAGGCGCGAGCGGAATATCCGACGCTGGAATTAATCGAAGCCGACGCGACAAATTTTTCTTTTGATGAACCGTTTGATGCAGTGTTTTCCAATGCTACTTTTCATTGGATTCCTGATATTGATGCCGCTACGAAATGCATCGCCAACGCCTTAAAACAAGGCGGTCGAATGATTGTTGAATTCGGAGGCAAGCGCAACATTGCCAATATCATGGCTGCGCTTGAAGCATCATTAAAAGAGCTAAAAATTCCCGATGTCAGCCGCGAAATGTATTACGCTTCGATTGGCGAATACACGCCTGTGCTTGAAAAATACGGACTCGAAGTCGAACAAGCTTTTCTCTTTGATCGCCCCACAAAATTGGAAGGCGAAGATGGAATGCTGAATTGGCTCCGCATGTTTGCAACGATGAAAACTGAAAATTTATCTGAAGCGCAACGCGCCGAAGCCTTCCATTTAGCCGAATCAAAACTGCGCGCCGTTCAGTATCATGACGGGCAATGGTATGCTGACTACCGTCGGATTCGCGTGGTCGCGCGGAAACTATAAACGTGTAGCGTAAGCATCTCGTTTGCGCTTCCGAATTAATTTATGCAATTAGCCCGTGTCATCGGAAATATAGTCGCTACGATTAAAAACACTACGCTGGAAGGGCGCAAGTTAATGGTCGTGCAAACGCTGGATGCGAAATTGCTTCCCGTTGGCAAACCATTAGTCGCCGTAGATTCTGTCGGAGCCGGTGTCGGAGAATTAGTCTTCTGGTGTCGCGGCAAAGAAGCCAGCTTCCCCTTCGCAGGCAGCGATGTTCCGACCGATTGCACGATTGTTGGAATTGTTGATTCGGATAGACATGTAGAAGTGAACAGTTAACAGAAAACAGTTAACAGCCCAAGACACTTCTGTTAACTGTTCACTGTTTCTCTATTAACTGATTTTATGCTCCTAGGAAAAGTCATTGGCAACGTTGTCGCTTCGCACAAAAATTCGCGGTACGAAGGCGCACGCATCATGGTAGTGCAACCGATCAATCCTGATGGGAGTTTTCGGGGAGCTACGATGCTGGCACTCGATAGCGTAGATTCCGGCGAAGGTGATGTCGTGATTGTCGTCCAGGAAGGATGGGGAGCTTCAACCGCAGCCACGGGCGAAGCCGGAGCTGCGATTGATTCCGCCATTGTAGGGATCGTAGATTCTATCGGGTAGGATAGGCGTCCCCGCCTGTCCTCTTTTCACTAGAAATATTTTGCAAGAAAAGGCGACGACGCCTGTCCTAAAAATTCGACAGGCGGGGACGCCTCTCGTACCTTTATTTCAAAGCCCGAACCTTCACATTTCGATACCATACTTTATCGCCGTGTTCCTGCAATAAAATGTGGCCTTTTGAGAAGGTGCCAAATTCTTTTGTCTTGCTGAATTTGCTTTTGGCAATTAATTCTTTTAAGGCTTCGCTCTCGCGTTCATATTCCACAACTTTTTCGCCGTTCAGCCAATGCTCGATATGCTTGCCTTTAACAACTAAGCGGATTTGATTGAATTCGCCAACGGGTTTGAGTTTCTTCTTATCGTTTGGAGCCATGATGTCATACAACGCACTCGCCTTGCGATTGCCGTTGATGCCCATTTTCGCGTCAGGATGATTTTCATCATCGAGCACCTGCATCTCAAAGCTGACAGCAGATTTTCCTTTGGGCGGAAGCGTTTCCGAAACTAAATATTTGATGCCGCTGTTGCCGCCTTTGCTGATTTTCCATTCCATCGAAAATTCAAAATTTTCAAATTGATCTACGGTAATCAGGTCGCCGCCAGCTTCGCCGAGTTCGCCGTGCGCTTGAATGCGGCTGATGCAATTGTCTTCGATGATCCATCCAGTCGGAACTTTATCCTGATGAAACCCGCGCCATCCGGTGAAGGTTTTTCCATCAAATAATAATTTCCATCCGGTTTTTTTTTCGGCTTTGGAAAGTTCATTGCTCTTTTGTGCGAAAGCAGTGAAAGCACAAACCGCAAGAAGGAGAGTTATGAGCAGGAATTTTTGTTTCATTGTTTTGGGTATTAAGAATTTGGGGAGATGGGAACGCGGGAAAATCCGCGTCCCCAATTAAAATAATCCTAAGCTTTGACCGGCGCCAACGGACGATCTACGACGCGTTCATTTCGTTCGTCAAAGTATAAAACTTTGCCGGAACGATAGGACTCTACCGCCATGCCAATGGTAGTCATCGCACGATACGCAGTTGGAGCATCCAAGGCAGTTTTCTCACGTGTTTTCACGCAGCGCAGGAAATTTTGCATGTGATCTTCACGTGTTTTATCCGTTTCGAGTTTGACTTCGGCACTGCCGAATTTAGCGACGAACTTGTCTTTGAACTGACGTTCCGCCGTAGCCGTAATGTAATCCACTTTGCCTTCAAATTGTCCGTGCGGAACCATCATGATTGTTCCTTCGTGTCCACGAATCAATCCAGGAATATGCGCACTGTTCGCCATCGAAGAACTCAAAATCAATGAATGTCCTTTGGGGAATTCTGCGATCAAATGGAACGTGTCAGGCACTTCGCGTCCGTCTTTGAAAACGTACGTTCCGCCAGAAGCCATTACTTTGTATGGGAATTGCGCTTCGCCCCAGCAAATGTTGAGCGGTGCGACGACGTGATAAAAAAGATCAGTCGCGATGCCGCCGGAATAATCCCAATATTTGCGGAAGCGGAAAAATCGTTCGGCACTGAACGGACGTTTCGTCGCTGAACCAAGCCACATATTCCAATCAATAAAATCGTCGCCCTTGCCCGTGGGGCTCGCCGCTGGATCAATTTTGTAATTCCATTCGCCTTCGATGGAGTTACGATGGTACGAACCCTGGCTCATCAACAATTCGCCAATCATTCCATCTTGAATGGCTTTGCGCGCCTTCCACCATTGATCAGAAGAAGTCGTCTGCGAACCGATTTGCACGACGCGATTCGTCGCTTTGGCAACTTCAGTAAATTTCTTGGCTTCCTCGACGGTTTTCGTCATTGGCTTTTCGCAGTAAACATCTTTGCCAGAATTCATCGCAGCAATCGCAATCGGCGCGTGCCAATGATCCGGCGTAGCAATAATGACAGCATCAATATCTTTGCGACCAATGACTTCACGATAATCCAGTGTCGCCATTGGAGCGTTGCTAATTGTTTTGGCATTGGTCAGGCGTTTTTGGTAAACATCACAAACCGCGACGACATCAGCTGGACGCGAAGTTTTTCCTGTTTCTATTGCCCATTTCATAACACCCGTACCGCGTCCGCCAACGCCGATACAACCAAGATTAATGCGATCATTCGCGCCAAGAATTCTCCCGGGTGCGAGGATGTTTTTTATTTTAGTGGATTGCGCAAAGGTGGGTATCGAAAGCAATGCGCCACCGGCAGCGGATACTGCGCCTGCTTGCTTGAGAAAATCTCTCCGTGATTTCTTTTCGGACATTATGTTTTGACCTCCGGTAACTGGTAAAAAGGGTGAATAACTACTCAGCGAAGGCGTTTAGAATACTCTGGTACTTGACTCTTGGTCAAACCATTGTGGATAATAACAACAGCTGACGAGATCCACGTAAAAAATGTCATCCTCCAGGTTCCCCGATGACAGACTCAGTTGGCAAAGCTGGGCTGAAGTTTATCCTCGAACTTAAATTGTTCATGAATTATTTTTGAATTCGTGCGCGGGCATTATCAGATAATCGCCTTGAATTCTATCCACCAACCTTAAGAGGAGTACATCAATGACAATCAACCAACTAAAAATGTTGGCTCGCGTGATGACTATCGGTTTGAGTCTGACGCTGAGTTCTTTGCTCGCATTTGCTCAATCTGACAACACGCAAATTTCCGGTTTCGTCAGAGACCAGAATGGCGCCGTCGTCGCCAACGCTAAAATCTCGGTTAAAAGTGAGGCACGTGACTTCGAACGTACTACCACAACGAATGGCGAAGGCTATTATATTGTGACCCAGCTTCCATCGGGACTTTACACCGTCTCGGTCGAATCTGCGGGTTTCAAATCCTACAAAGAATCGGGTAAAAAACTTGACCCGAACGTTCCGGCAACTGCTGATGTGTCCCTTCAAACCGGACAGCTCACAGATGTTGTGAACGTCACATCTACTAACACCCAAGTCCAAACAGAAACCGCTACAGTCGGTAAATTGGTTGATGAATTGACCATCAAAAATACCCAGCTCAATGGACGCAATCCTTTGTTGCTGGCTGTTTTGAAACCAGGCGTCCTCGGCGGTTCGCTAGGTGGTAACAGCTTCGGTCTAACCACCGCAGGCTTGATCATCAATGGTGCTCGTACCCAAGACACGCTCGTCACTTTCGACGGCGCAGTCGGTGTCCGTACCCGTTCCAACGGAACCAGCATCGGTGTTGCCGATGTGGACTCGACTCAGGAAGTGCAAATTCTAACAGCCAATTATAACGCAGAATACGGTCGTTCGGCTGGTGGGCAGGTTCGTATCATTACCAAAAGCGGTACGAAGGACATTCACGGCGTAGCCTATGAGTATTTGCGCAACGCAGCACTCAATACCAACAGCTGGGATCGTAACCGTACCTACAATCCTGCACGTCCCTGCACCGACACAGCATTCAAGAAAGATATCGCGTGTCGTCCAAATCCATTCCGTTACAATCAGTTCGGATTTAACCTGAGTGGTCCAGTTGTTATTCCTGGAACTGGCTTCAACAAAGACCGTAACAAACTCTTCTGGCTTTACAGCATGGAATGGGTCAAGGTTCGTCAAACGAGCAACATAATTAATCGCGTTCCAACGGCCAGAATGCGGGTGGGAGATTTCAGTGAACTTTTCCCTGGTGGACCAAACTTCAATGCAAACCTTGGCATTACGCGTTTCGTCAAAGACCCTCTAAAAACAGGTGCTTGCAGCGCAACTGATCAAACGGCCTGCTTTAACGATGGTGGAGTCATAAATAAAATCCCAACCGCTCGTTTAAGCCCAAACGGTCTGGCATTGCTCAAAGCTTTTCCTGATCCAATTCCTGGCTTCTTTAACGCTGGTTCGAACTTCTTCCAAAGTCGCCCGGCACTTACCAATCAGCGCAAAGAAAACGTCAATATTGATTTCTTACCGAATGAAAACAATCAAGTGAAAATTCGTTTGGCACTTTATCATTTCGTTGACGTCAGTGCGTTCCGTGGCGCAACTGATCGTGCACCACAAATCATCACTCGTCCAAACCAGACAATGTCAATTGGTTGGACGAAAACATGGTCGCCAACGTGGATCAGTGAAACTTTAGTAGCGGGCAGCCGCGATCAGGTTGACATTGCTGTTGACACACGTGGTGATCGCTATAAACGCAGCAACTACGGAATTAACTACCCTTACATCTTTAGCTCTGCGAAAGAAATTCAAGATAAGATTCCTACCGTTGACGGTCTGGACATTTTCGGAAGCCTTGATGGTGGTCCATATCCTTCAAGCTCCACAGGGCCGATTTATCAGGTCAACAATAACTGGACGAATATTCGTGGAAGTCACACCGTCAAATTCGGTGGCTACTTCGAACGCGCCGGACAAAACGATTTCGACCAAATCAACGTTGCTGGTACACCAGGCGGAACCAACAACCAGAACGGACGATTCGTATTCTCAAATGCCGGTAGGTCGGATGGAACAGGCGTTGCCTCTGCCAACGCAGCACTAGGACTATTCGACACCTACGCTGAAATCGGTGACCGTTCGTATACCCCTTATCGCGGTCACATGTTCGAATGGTTCGCACAGGACTCATGGAAAGCAACTCCGAAACTGCGATTGGAAGCAGGTATTCGTCAAAGTATTATCCAGCCATATTACAGCTTGTGGCGTAACATGGTTGTCTTTGATGCCAAGTATTACAATCCAGCGTTAGCTCCAACTGTCAGTCCGACAAATGGATTTATCACTTCAAGTGGAACTAATTTACAGTCACTTTACAACGGTCTGGTAATTCCTGGCAGCGGTTGGACTGATGCAGCCAAAGGCCCTGGTCGTATCGCAATTGCGACAACTGGTCAATTCGATTTTCTTTTCCGAGGCGAAAGCAAATCGTTCTCGCAGATTCATAAGAATACATTCCAGCCACGTGCTGGTATGGCTTACGCGATCAACGACAAGAACGTCTTCCGTGCTGGTATTGGTCGCTTCATGACACGTCTCGGTGTCAGCGATTCGGTCTTCCTCGGTGGTAATCCACCTTTGCAACCAACCGTTTCTGTGACCAATGGCAACGTTGACAATCCAGGTGGTAAGGCCGGAAACATTTTCACGCAGCAGATCACGTCACAGGACAAGGTCTTCAAAAATCCTGAAGCGTGGACGTGGAACGGAACCTTTGAAAGAGAAATTGGTTTCTCTTCAAAACTTGAAGTCAGTTATGTCGGTCGTCGTGGATTACACGCACAACGCGAACGTAACATCAATCAACTTCCAGTTGGTACACTTCAAGCCAATCCTGGCATCAATGCCGACTCGCTTCGTCCATACAAGGGTTACAACATCATCCGAGTAACCAACAACGATGCGAATTCGATGTACCACAGTTTCCAGGTAGGCTTGGAACGTCGCTTCACTAAAGGCCTTGCATATAGCTTCGCCTACACGTTGTCTAAATCACAAGATGATGGTTCGGCACAGCGCGATGTTGTTCCGAATGCGTATGACGTCAGCAACCTGTGGGGTCCATCCACTTTTGATCGTCGCCATCAGGTTGTGATCAGCTTTGCTTATCAACTTCCGATCTTCAGAGATCAAACAAAGTTGAGCGGTAAATTGCTTGGCGGCTGGGTAGCCAGCGGTGTTTCGCAAATGGCAACTGGCAACCCGATCACCATCGGTACAGGTGACGATTTCGCTGGTGTTGGACCAGGTAGCGGTGCACAACTGTGGTTGTTCTCGCAGACTCCTGAAATCAAGGGTCAATATGCGAACAACAACACAGACGCGTCTTACTACTTCAATCCTTATACCTCAAATGGGACAACAGGGATTTTCACCAGACCAACGGCGGGAACAATCTCGTCACAAAAAGGACGCGGACTTTTTTATAACGTAGGATTCCAGAATCACAACCTGCGTCTTACAAAAGAATTCGTCATCAAAGAAAGTCATGCTCTGCAATTTGTTGTAGAAGGCTTCAACTGGTTGAATCATCCAAATTGGGGTGGAGTTGATACTAATCCGAACAATCTGGCTACGACTTTTGGTAAAGTCACCACCAAGAGCGGTCAACGTGAAATGCAAGTTGCATTGCGTTATTCGTTCTAGGTTTCTTACTTAACCTCTTTAAGCCTGCTATTGCCATGTGCAACAGCAGGCTTTTTTATTTCCCATTTTCCCTTCAGAACTTTTTTCAAGGCCGCAACGTATATCACAAAGGAGCAAGCCTCCCGATGTAGTTTGACGAATAGCGGCAAGGGGCGATTGACCCAGCCTTCCAGAGACTACGCGAGGCGCCATTTCGATGAGCGCTATATTGATGATTCTGGTTCTCCTGTTTCTTGTTGTTGCCTTAGCCAAATCCAACCACAAGCACAATTTTGCGACGGAAATTCTGTCGGTCACGTTTATGAATTCCACTTCGCTTTTCGATCCTCCTTCGGCGCAATTCATCGCTGAAATCGAGGCGGAAAAGTTACGCGAAGAGATCTTGAACCGTGCGAACGCCGGAGATTTTTCCGCACTCCACGACGCGACTACACAGCAAATTTTATACGACGAAGTGTTAGCCGTTTTTGCCAAACTGGATTTGTTGGCTACAGCGGATTATATTTCGCGTCACGACGAATTGCGCACGAACGCGCCATTCACCGAAGCTTTGCTGGAAGCCTGGCAGCAAATGCCAACGCGTCACGGAGTAGCAAAATTGCTGCACATTTCCGCCTTGAGTGACGACGCAGAAATTTATTTTCTGGCGGTCGAAGCTCTGAGAAACGCGTGGCGCGAACAGAAGATTCCAGATATTTCAGGACAGGAATTAGCCGCCGTAATCGAAGCTGAATACTGGTTGCTAACACCTGCCGCACGCGAAACGAATATGGCTTTGAAAGATTTCTTAACGCAAATGCGTACCGAATTGGCTTCGTGTTCGTAGTCCCGCTTTTAAGCGGAAAGTCTCATTAAGCAAGTCATTCCGCCTAAAAGGCGGGACTACAAACGCAGCGGGGCTACGAACATAGAACCAATTTAGAAAGGTAAATTATGATTCCATTTATTATGCTTTTAGCAGCAGGATTCTTTTTACTGCTGTTCCTCATCACCCGAATTTTAGTCAACGTCCGCGCGCGTGAAATCGCGATTAAAGAACGGCGCTACATCGGACAAAAAATGCCTCCCGGTCGCGTCGTAGCCACCGAAGGCGAAGTCGGAATTCAAGCCGATGTTTTGAAACCCGGCTTACATTTTATCAAGTGGCCGTTTGAATCGGTCGTACGAAAAGTTCCGCTCGTGGAAATCGGCGCGGACGAATTAGGCGTCGTCGAAGCCGTTGACGGTGAACCTTTGCCTCCTGGTCCGATCTTCGCTCCTGACCGTGCGCAGAATGCTCACAATAACTTTCAAGACCCGATTGCCTTCATCAAACAAGGCGGGATGAAAGGAATTCAGCTTCGCGTTTTGCCTCCAGGATTGTGGCCAATTCATCCTTACTTGTTTCGTGTTTCTGTCGCGAAAGCTACCGTGATTCCACAAGGAAAAATCGGAGTCGTCGTCAGTGCTGACGGAGCTGCGCTGGACGCCGGGCGCCTCGTTGCAAAGGCGACAGAAGGACATTCGAACTTTCAAAATGCTGAACATTTTCTCTCCTCCGGCGGACAGAAAGGCCCGCAGGTAGAAATCCTGACGCCGGGAACTTATCGAATTTTGACGGACTCCATGCCAACGAATTTGACGATGGTGAATCCTGATAATGTCAACGAAATGAAGAAGGGATTATTCAGCGTACAAATCTTCAACGCGACAGTCATTAACGAAAATCAAATTGGTTTGGTTGAAGCTCTCGATGGTTCTCCGCTTGACCCGCGCAACTACGTTGCTGATCCGATAGTCGGACATGACAGCTTCCAAAATGGTGATGAATTCATCAAACGCGGCGGTCAGCGCGGGCCGCAAAAAGATATTTTGCTGCCAGGTACGTCGTACATCAATCCGCTGCTTTTCAAGGTCATTCCTGAAAAAGCGGGAGAGGTAAAACCTGGTGAAGTCGCGGTCATCGTCTCGAACGTCGGCAAAGATCCATCGGAAGAAATTCGCAAACAAATGGCGCGAAAAGTTCGCGAGCGTTTGGAACAGGAAAAACAGGAACAGATCGAACGCGCAGGCGAACATGTCAACGATGTCTTAGCCGGATTGCAGGAATCTTCGCAGGATGGCGACCCGCTTGATCGTCGTCTGGATCAAGGCGCGCATGAAGCCTACGTCGTACCCGATGGTTTTCGCGGCATTCAGGAACGTGTTGTTGGACCTGGAAAATATTATGTGAATACGCTGGCGGTTTCGCCGATCATCATTCCGACTACGAACCAAACCGTTGAATGGACGATGGAGCAAATTCAAAACACGTTTGATCCGTTTGAGGTCATTTCCAAAGACGGCTTCACGATGCGGTTGGAAGTTCGTGTGGTCTTCCGCGTCAAACCTGAAGACGCTCCGTTTATGGTAGCGAAAATTGGTTCGATTGATCGCCTCATTCAAAATGTGATGCATCCGTTGATTGATTCGATTTTTAGAAATCAGGCTTCGGAATCCAGCGCGATGGCGTACCTGCAAAACCGTCACGAAGAACAGGAACGCGCCGAAGCCAGGGTTCGTGCGCACCTGCTGAAATATCACGTTGACGTCGTGAACGTGCTGATCTGCCACATTCGTTTGCCAGAGGAATTGATGAAAACACAGACGGAAAAAATTCTCGCCGAGCAACGTCAAAGCATGTACGACGCACAGCGCGAAGCCGAAGAGAAGCGCATCCAGTTTGAAAAAATTAAAGCGCAGGCTGACAACCAACGCGAT
Organism: Blastocatellia bacterium; assembly: GCA_043736395.1. Classification (GTDB taxonomy): domain Bacteria; phylum Acidobacteriota; class Blastocatellia; order RBC074; family RBC074; genus JAFDVL01. Next base: position 18,784 of record JAYTCQ010000179.1, read on the forward strand.
TTGATGGTGGCTACGGTTGGTGTAGAAATTTTCGGCAAACGAGCCGAACAACGTAAAGCCGAAGGCGACGGCGAAGCACATTACATTTTGTCTACGGGTAAAGCCGAAGCCGAGAAGGTTAGATTGATGGGCGAAGCGCAAGGCGTCGCATATCACGAACAGGTGAACGCACTCGGAGCCAACGGCGTAGCATTAGTTGAGACGTTGAGAGTCATTGGCGAAAAAGGTGTCCGCATTACGCCAGACGTAATGGCTACCGGCGGAGGCAACGGTGATGGTGCAGGAAATTTAGGAACGCTGTTATTGCTGAATCTCTTCAAGGATCAGATGAAGGTAAAAGGTGAATCTGAAAACGGCGCGAAGAAGTAACGATAGCACGAGAATTATTTTTTTATTAGCCCAGCCCGTTTACGGCTGGGTAACTAGAAAAGATTTATGAACAGCCTGATTTATCGGGCTTTCGAAGGGCTTCAGCTAAAGCTCTTTGCAAGCCCGGTAAACCGGGCTAATGTTTTTTATTTCGCATCTAACCCAGCCGTAAACGGGCTGGGCTAATAGAAAATACTGCGTAACTTTACATATTTTCGTTGTAGGATTTATGCGAAAACCAAACAAAAAAGCGTGGAGATTTTTCGCTCCACGCCTTTATTATTGTTACTGAAATTTTTAGAATTTCAACTTCAAAGCAAACTGAATCACGCGAGCGGATTCACCTGTTTGAATGATCGTCTGTGTCGTTGGTGGAGCCACCGCCGCACAGCAAGTTTGCCCAAACACTGTAGAAACAATGCTGGGGCTACCAACCGAGGCACTGACCGGATTATCAAAATTCGTGTGGTTCAGTGCATTGAACATTTCAGTACGGAAATCAAGTTTGAACCGCTCCGTAATTTGGAATGTTTTGTTGATTCCGATGTCTACATTCCAGTATCCGGGGGCCTGGAAAATATTACGTCCGGCTCCGTCTGAACCAGCCGCAGGGATCGCAAAATTGCTCGCATCGGCAAAGACTACGGGACCGATGACGCCTGCTTTTTCTTGTAATTTTGCATCCACAAACGTCTTCACATCAGCACGAGAAACGTGTGAGAAATTCGACGTTCTGATACCACTGGTCACGCTGAACGGTTCGCCCGTCATCCGTGTGTAAATGCCATTCACTGCCCATCCACCCAAAATTGTATTAGCAAATGCGTTTTGCGTATCGAACATTTTCCCCTTACCGAATGGCAATTCCCACACACCATTTGCGGTTAGCACTTGACGACGATCAAAGTCAGAACGCGCACGTTCTCCGCGCCAGTTCCGCGCATTCGTTGGCGTTCGTGAATTTGTCGTGGACAATCCGCCACCGGAAGCGGCTCCGACCGGATCAACAGATTGGTTATCAATTGATTTGCCGTAGGTGTACGCCATGCCTACCATCAAGCCTTTTTCAAATCGCTTGCGTAAGGTGAATTGTGCGGCGTTGTAATAAGAATCTCCACCGGCGTCAATGTATGTGATGACACTAAATTGTTGATTGGGACGCAATTTCAAAGCGAGTGTTGTTTGCTCAATTCGTCCGGCAAAATTTCCTGCACCGTTTTGTTGCAGATCAGTCACCGTAACTCCTGAGTTCACGAACGCCTGTGTTAATGCGCCTTTCGGACTGTTCGCGACAGTCGTTGGATAATTGACGATAGAAATTAATTGTCCACCGCTGCAAGCAGGTTTGGTTGAATCAAGCGTAGCCAATCCGTCGGGCGTACAATTTTTTCCAATATTCGATTGCATCGATCGGAAGTCACTCAAGATCGGAGCCGCATCAATCTGGTTGATGTCGTATGCACGTTGCAGGTGCGTACCGCGACGACCGATGTAAGAAAGTTGTGCAACGAATCCTTTTGGTAATTCATGCTGAACGCTTAAATTCCACTGATGCACTGTTGGCATTTGATAATTTGGATCAAACGCAGCAACTGGAGGCGCATTGCTCAGCAACGTAGCAGGCAGCGTGAAGAACGACGAAGGCTTCGTTGTTGGCGCAGCTAATGCGTAAGGGAAGTTTTCACCAACACGCGTATTCGTCGGCACTGAACCGCAGCCAGGAGTCGGCGTGGTTCCCACTGAAGTCGTACAAGTGGTCACAAGCCCGGGCGCGCGTCCCATCACTGCTGTCACCTGAAACGAAGAAACAGGATCGTAAGCAATTCCATATCCAGCACGAATGACGAATTTTCCGCCCTTGCCGGGACTCCACGCAATTCCTAAACGTGGGCCAAACGCTAAGTCATGTTCGCCCGAATAGAAACTTCTGGATTGTCCGTACGTGACCAAACCTTTCGAACCATCAATCGGTTGAAGCGCAACATAGACACGTCCGGCGGCTTCACGCGGTGCTTTATTCAACTCCATGCGGATGCCGTAATTGATCGTGAAATTTTGACGAACTTTCCATTCATCCTGCAAATACGCGTTGTATTGTTTGATGCGCGTACCCACGTCAAACAGTGAAACCTTTCCGTCTTTGACAAACGGCAAAAACGCATCGCTATTAATATCGCCAATAAATGTTTGCGTTAAGCGAGCAGGAATTCCGAGCACGTCGTTGATCGTACCGCGCAGACGCGTCAGATCGTTCGCGTTAATTCCATTGGTAGTATTCGCCGGAATCGTTGGTGGTAACACGCCGGCACTGAACGACAATGAAGGAGTGACGTTGATACCGCCAGGTTGTCCGCGCTGATCGTTATGCTGGTAAAAACGAATGTTGATGCCTGCGCCGATTTGATGCGCGCCGTGAACGATTCCCAGGTTATCCATCAATTGTGGTGTCGTTACGCCACGCGCAGTACGCGGTGTATTGATATACGGCAAGCTCGCATTATTAAAAGTAAACGGAACAATATTTGGAAAATCAGGATTTGCTTCACCTTGCGTAAACAAGAAGAAGAAACGTGCCGCACCAATAATTAGTTCGTTGTTAATGTTCGAAGTTAATTGCGAACGCCAGCCCAACGCGATGTTTCGTGAGGCACGAAACACTTCACCAAGCGGAGCAAACCCGGGAAACACTTGCGGACGTCCATTCAACGGATCGCCTTTTTTCGTATTTTGATCAGCATAAAGCAATCGTCCAAACAATGTATTTCGCTCGTTGATTGTGTGATCAATGCGAAACGAGTAGTTTGGGCCTTCGTTTTGTGTTGGAGGATTCCACGAATAGGTGGCGGTGTTTAATCCATCGCCGACCGCATAATCATTGGGCTTTGGATAGGAGTTGAATAATTTTGCGATGGCGGGATCCAGTCCTCTGTTGCCTGGCAAATTTCCAATTGCCCGCGGATCGTTCGCGAAAATATCGTAGGTCGCAACACAATTCGTGTCAGTTGCCAGTGCGGGATCACAATTGCGCACCCCTGAAGCTAAGGCGCCGGTTCTACGATCTACAAGAGAAGGACTATTCACGCCACCTTTCAAATAACGATATTTTCCAGCCAATACTGATGGTGTATAAATTGTCGGGAAGCCAAACGTCTGATCAATCGGCTGCGTAAATTTCACGTTCTGTCCTTGCCAACTGCCGAAGAAAAATGTCTTGTTTTTGATGATCGCGCCGCCAAGTTCGACACCGTACTGATGCAATTTAATTTCCGGCTTTGGTGAGCCTTTGGCTTTCGCAAAAAAATCAGTCGCGTTAAATGCCGTATTGCGCGCATATTCCCACACAGTTCCGTGAAATTCATTTGTTCCTCCGCGGGTCGCAATTGAAATCGAAGCGCCACTGTTGCGACCTTCTTCAGCTGTTGCGTTGTTCGTTGTGACTTTGTATTCCTGAATATTGTCAGGATTGATGCGGTAAAGATTCGATACTGGATTCGGTACAGTGGATTCGTTCGCTTCAATTCCATCAATCGTCACATTAAAAGCGCGGTCACGTGAACCGTTGACGGAAATCCCGGAACCCGCGCCACCGGCTGAACGCTGCACAACTCCCGGTTCCATTACAATCAATGTTAAAGGATTACGCCCGTTGAGCGGCAAAGCTTCAATCGCTTTTTGCTCAACGACATTGCCAATCGTGGCATTATTCGTCTGCAAGCGTTCATAGCCGCCAGCCACCGAAACAACATCCGTCATTTGTCCGACTTCCAATGTCACATCAACACTCAAAGGAGTATTAATTTCCAGCACGTTGCCTGTTCGGCTGGCGGTTTTAAATCCGGCGATCTCAACGGTGATCGTATAAATTCCTGGGTTCAGCGAAGGGAAAGAATAAACGCCCGCTCCCGTAGTATTTTGCGTCAGCGTAATGCCCGTGGCTTCGTTCTTTGCCGTCACTTTGGCATTGGGAACGATGGCATCCGAAGCATCTTTGACGGTGCCTGTGATACGCGAAGTACTTGTCTGCGCCCAGACATTCACAGCCAATAAAAAGAGAAACAAAAAGGTTGAGAATCTACGAATCATAGGACACCTCGGTGATAAAAGTTTTTCCAGTTAACTTATCTGATTGAAACTAAAAACGTGATTTGTGGTATTTCAATTATTACTTTTCCTTAACAAGCAAATGATGTTCCAATCTTAAAACTTTACTTTTTATAAACAACAGAAAACCATAACCGCTAACAAAAGTGCCGATATTATTAAATGAGGTTCTACTCACTAATAAACCGAGGCGTCCGAAAACTTGAAAATCATCCAAAAAAGTGGAAATTCTTTGGTCTGTATTGACTTCGCGGTGACGTAGCCCTACAGTATATTGGTCTTACCATCATACAGATAAAGAAACCAATTATGTCTATTCAATTCAGTCGCTCTCTTGCTCCTATTGATCGTTCCGGCATTACCGAACTTGTCGTCCAACGCATCAAGGAATTATTGCAACAAGGTGAATTAAAAGCCGGGAGTCGCCTCCCACCGGAACGCGAATTAGCCGACATGCTCAGCATTAGCCGGCCTTCACTAAGAACCGCACTGAAGGCACTTTCATTGATGGGAATCATTCGCGCGAAACCTGGGGCGGGAACTTACATCGCGCAATCGTTACCGGAAATTTTTGCGGAGCCGATGGAATTCATGACGCTGATTCATAAGACGGCTACGCCTGAACTTTTCGAAGCGCGTCGCATCATCGAAACTGGCTTAGTTGAATTGGCGGCAGAACGCGCTACGCCTGAACATTTGAAAGCGATTGCGGCTGAAATTGAAGGAATGCGAAAAGCCCTGAATGATCCTGAAAAATATCTCAAGCACGACGTCGCCTTTCATCAAGCATTAGCAGAAGCCGCAGGCAATCAGGTGATGAGCGGAGTGATGTCTACGGTAGCAGCTTTGTTGTTACAAGTGCGCCGCGAAACAATCGCTCGTGCCAGTGGTAAGGAAGATGCTATTGAATGGCATGAACTAATTTATCAGGCCGTCAAAAATGGTGAAGCTCGGCGCGCCAAAGAATTGCTAACCGCGCATTTGGTAGCCGCAGAAAATTCCTGGGAAAAAGATTTTAATAGTAATGCCGCTAAAAAAAGCAAAAAGCCACGCGGAAAATAAATCACGCAGGCCTAACCCGCCGAATGACACCCAATTCTCCAATCAAAAAATGTACGCCTGCCAGCGCGATTAAATACATCACCGAACAGACCGCAAAAATTGGCGCGTAGCCATATGTACCCACCACTCCACCAATCACAAGTTGTGTAACGCCACCAGCGATACCGCCGAGAAATCCGCCAAACCCGGTCACACTACCTACTGCATTTTTGTGAAAGACTTCGGCAGGTAACGTGATATTTCCCCAGGCCGCATGTCCGAACATTACTGCCGCCAAAACCAGCACTGCCATCACAGGAGAAGTCGCTTGCGTCACCAGAAAACATAGCACCAGCATTGACAGCGAAACGCCGAGCATTGTTCCTTTGCGGGCTTTGTTCAGCGTCCACCCACGACTAATTAAAAATCGTGGCATCGCTCCACTGAAAAGATTTCCAAGCGTCAATGCAGCGAAAGGAATCCACGCGTACATCCCAACTTGCTTCAAGTCGAATCCTCGTTCCTTTTCCAAATAACTCGGAGTCCAAAAGAACAGAAAATACGAGATCGGATCGGTCAGCATTCTCGCCAGCGCACAGCCCCACGTCGGAGGCATTTTCAATAATTCCAAAAACGAAGGCTTCTCTCCACCCGCCTCATCTTCTGCCTCTCTACCTTCCAAAATTAATTGTTTTTCTTCATCCGAAATTCGCGGATGTTCTTGTGGCAAACGATAAGCGAAAAACCAAATTGCTACCCAGACGAATCCTATTGCGCCCGTGAAAACAAATGCAGCTTGCCATCCATAATGCAGCGCAATCCCTGCAGCCACAGGCACAGCCAAGGTATTTCCGAGTGCCGTCCCCGCATTAAAAATCCCTACCGCTAAAGCCCGTTCGCGCATTGGGAACCATTCAGAAACAGCTTTGATACCGGCTGGAAAGCTGGCGGGCTCCATTGTCGCCAACAACCCGCGAAAGAATTGAAAACTGCCAACGCCCGTCGCCAAAGCGTGCAGCATATTCGCAATTGACCAGCCTGAAACGAAGATCAAAAAGCTCCACCGCGAACCCAATCTGTCGACGATCCAACCGCTAATGACGTACGCGATGGCGTATGTCCACAAGAACGTCGCCGTGATCATCGCATAGCCACTATCGTCGAAATGCAAGGCGTTTTGAATCGTGACTTTCAGCACGGAAAGCGTATTGCGATCCATGTAATTCAATTCCGAAGCAAAGCAAATCAGAATCGCAATATACCAGCGCAAATGTTTGATGGGACGTTTTTTCATAAGAATTACTGGGATCGCCCGCAGGATGCGGGCGATCCTTGGAGAGCCAATTACCTGCGATGAAAAGTGATCCTTGTGTGAGGCTCGCCCGCAGGAT
>JAYTCQ010000180.1:0-2962 GCA_043736395.1 Blastocatellia bacterium
TACTGCGTGCGGGCTTCTGCATTATTTATTTCTGTTTTGCTACCACTGGCGCAGTCGTTGATCCTGAACCGACGGCAGTGTTATCCCAGGTTAATTTCATGACTTCGCGTTTTTGCGATTTGTTTTCGGGACGTTGCACGAAAATTAATTCGCCTTCTTCGGCTCCTGGCGCGACTTTACGCACTTTAAAATGGTAGTGCGCGCGTTCAGGCAAATTGAGTTCACGCCTGATTTGATTGATGTACGCTTCACATTCACCGACGCCTCCGAAGCGATTATCATCTGAAAGTTTCCATACACCGTGCGTCAATTCATGCAGAAAAACAAAGCCGGGATCAAACGCGATGCGTGATCGAATGTCACCGCGCAAGGATTTGAAATCACTGAAATCCAGTTGAATTCGATTGTGCGAAACTCTGCCTTTGGCGCTGTTAGTGTATTCGGCGCTGACGGTTGATCCGAAGACTACTACGTCGCTGCTTTCGAGGCTTTCAATCTCAATAATTTCAGTACTGTTCGCCGCAGCTCGCAATAAGACCCGCGCCATTTCAGAGCCGCCTTCTACTTTATCGCCTAAAAGTAAAATCCCGCGATCATCAAAGTCGAGGTCTTTAAAGCCGGAAATGTTCCGTAAAGAATTAAGCAATTCGCGTGATTGTTTGAAGTCGAGACTGTAAGAGCCGGGGCTGTTTTTGATACCTGGTTCAAATCGCAGCTCCATCGGATGCATAAATTCGCGGCCTTTATTGAACGGAGAAACTAAAGCGCGAGCCTTCATCTCGTCCATCAGGACAACCGCCGGTTTGATGATTCCGGCATTGGGAAAAAATATTTGGGCATTGACCAGAGTGATTCCCTCTGGAATGCGGACGCCCCATTTTCCTTCGACGGCGGAGATTAATTCTCCGAGTCCAATGTCAGGAAGATTTTTAGCTTTTAGCTCAATTTTTAATTCAGAAGCGGTATTGGTACCAGCTAGCTTGGCGACGGATTGCGTTCGCACCGTGACTGTTCGTGGACGTAACGACATCGTTCGTTCTTCGTGCGCAACCCAGTATTCTTTGATGAGGCCGCCTGTGCGCCACGCTTCGCCCTGATTTCGCGCCTGCGTGGGATCACTGAATTTACCAACCCGGACGCGATAAATCGTCGGGCGATTTGGCGTAGCGTTTTCAGAAATGATGGCTGGAATTCCTTGTTCCGTTAAATTTGTAATGATTTGATTCGCTTCGGTCACCGTTGTGCAAGCCGCAATTTGCAAGGTGAAATAATTTTCTTTGAGAGTATTGGCGAAGCCTGAGTGAGAGGAGAAGATGCAAAATATTACTACACTAAAGTATAGCGAGAAGAAGGAACGAATATTTTTTTGCCTTAAAAGGCTAAACGCATTGAAGTGCATAGCAAAGTGAGGTCGAGGCGAAAATGTTAAAGTTACAGTGGTTAGGCACTGTGAATTATAACGAGGGAAAATCAAAGTTCAACTAAAGAAATCAATTCTCACCCCCCAAAGCACGTTTATTTATTGACGATGGTTAGTGGCAAGGGTCAAATTGAATTAAATGAAAAAGAATCGGTCAATCTGCATTATTGGGTGAATAGCAGAATCGCGGAGCGTATGGAGTGCGGTGCCTTGTCACCGCTTTGGAAGAGGCGTTCATCGCAAATCTACAGCAATGGAAAGCATACCAAAGCGACGCTCAGCCGCAGCGCTCTAAACGCTTCGCGCTACAGCGTGCGGGTTTCTGCATTGGTTTCTGGAGTGGCGGCAGGTTTGCGCGGATTTATGCCAGCCGTATCAAACGCAAGTTTGACGCGGCGGCGCAGTTCACGCGCGAGTTCCGCCTGCTTCGCGGGCGTAGTTTTCATCACCAAACGCAACATTAAGTTTCCGCCTGAGACTTTTTCAATTCCTTGCATCGTTGGCGCTTCGAGAATTTCAAGCGGTCGTTCACTGGCAAGTTGCTGCGCGGTTTCCAGCATAATTTGCATCGCGCGATCCGTGTCGCTGGCATAATCAATTTCAAAATCGAGGACGACGCGCATCCATTCTTTCGATAAATTCGCAACGGTACTAATGCCGCCATTGGGGAAGATGGTTAAGGCTCCATCGGTGCCGCGTACGCGTGTTGAGCGCAACGTCAAAGCTTCGACAGTTCCTGATACATCGCCAATTTTTATGGTATCGCCGACGCTGTATTGATCTTCGAGCAAGACGATAAATCCGGCAAAAATATCTTTGATCAGGCTTTGCGCGCCGAAGCCGATGGCTAAGCCGAGGATTCCCGCGCTCGCTAAAATTGGCGTAATATTTAGTCCCGCCTGTTGCAATGCGACCATTAAGCCAATGAAGAAAATAGTTGATTGCGCGAGCCCACTGAAGATGACGGAAAGTGTAGAAGCGCGTCTGCGCGTCGCTTCGTGAATGGTTGATCCCAGGCGTTGATCGTAAAGTTCCATCGCCGATTTGATGAAAGCCGAAACAAAGCGCATCAGAAAAATCGTGATGGCAAGAATGACGATGGCACCTAGCGCGTTATGCAATAAAAAATCGAGCGACTCCTGAGCGCGACTTTCGAATGTCTTCCGGGCTTCAGCAAAATTATTGCGGACGGTTGGCAGCAGCTTCAACAGGAAAACAAGATAGATAATCCAGAGCAATGTTTGCAGCCCCTTCGCTGCCCATTCAATCAACAAGGGGCGAAAATATTTTGGCTGGTCAGGATTCTTTTTGATCAGGCGGCGACGGAAATTTCCGATCAACCAATGCATGATAAGTGCGATAACTGTACCGGCTAAGACAAAAAATATGGGGTGAATTTGATTCATAAATATTATTTTAGACAGGATTGACAAGATGAACAGGATTTACGAATTTTGAGAATTGATTCTTTTAATCATCCTGCAAATCTTGTCAATCCTGTCTAAATATTCTTCGCCCAAATTACATCTTTCGTGGTGCGAT
>JAYTCQ010000181.1:0-4558 GCA_043736395.1 Blastocatellia bacterium
CAATTCTATATGACTATTACAATCCTGAAGCGCGTGCGGTGATCGCGCCGTCACGCTTTGTTGCTAGATAAAAACTTTATGGAATTAATGAAAACATTCATACACGAAGGAAAGAAATTGTTATTAGCTCGGATTTGACTAACCGATAACAGTCGTTTTTCTTCGTGTCCTTCGTGGATGAATGTTTTCTTTGGAGGAATTATGCAAAAACGAATCCTGATTCTTGGCTTGGTTATATTAATTGGTGTTATCGCACTGGCTTGCACGTCAAATACGCAGGCGCAACTCAAAAATTCTTCGGAAGGATGGAAAACAACTCCTACACAAGTTGCCGCCTCTGATTACAAAATCAGTGGGCCGTACACACATAAAAATCTGACCGTGTTTTTAATTCATGGCGACAATAAAACAACTGGCAAAGTGCCGCTCACGTTGCAGGAAGCGATGGCGCAAAAGAAAGTGAAAGTGATTGAGACGGGTGACGTCAATCAACTGGCGATTCAAAATATTTCTGACCAGGAAGTCTTTGTGCAATCCGGCGATATTGTGAAAGGCGGTCAACAAGATCGCGTATTGGCAATGGATTTGCTCGTCCCTCCGCGCTCAGGTCGAGTTCCGATTGATTCATTTTGTGTCGAGCAAGGTCGTTGGCAGCAACGCGGTGCAGAGATGGCTACCGCGTTCAGTTCGTCTGAACAATCACTCAATCACAAAGATTTAAAGATGGCTGCAAAATCCGCAAAATCTCAAAATGAAGTATGGGCAAAAGTGGCGGAATCGCAGGATAAGTTAGGGCGGAATGCGATGGTTGCCGCAAGTGCAACTCCGAAGCCAAAAGCGATTTCAGGTGCTGCTGGTGGCGTCTCAGTAGGAGCGCCACCCCAGATGACCCTGGCTCCGGTTGTAGACGTAACCTCAGCTGCTTCGCGCTCCAGCCTGCAACTAACATTGGAAAATAAAGTAGTAAAAGAAACGGCTGATGAGTACCTCAAAGAGCTGAAAAAAATCATCGCTGGCAAAGCTGATGTGATTGGTTATGCCTTTGCCATCAACGGGCAAATTAATAGTGCTGATGTCTATTCGTCGAACGCGTTATTCACTAAACTGTGGCCGAAAATGCTGAAAGCCAGCGCCGTTGAAGCGATCGCTGAATTCGATAAAAGCGGAAAGCATGAAGAAGTGACAACGGCTTCTATCAAAACGTTTTTGTCTGAAGCGGAAAACGGCAAAGCGGAATCCAGAGAATTGACTCCGCATGTGACAATGGTCAAAAGCGAATCTGAAAAAAATCTTTTCTTTGAAACGCGTGATCGCAAGCGAAGCGATGAATGGCTGCATCGCAATTATCTGAAGAAGTAACCGATCCCTGTTCAGAGTTCACGCTTCAGCGTGCTAACGCCGGCGAAAAGGGGCGTGACAGACTAAAGTGCGAACTCTGAACGACCTGTTCGCGAACCTTAATTTGCCAGACAGGATTTACAGGATGAACAAGATGATGAACAATGCTCCCGTTGTAGATAATCCTGTAAATCTTGTCAATCCTGTCCACGTAACTGAGGTTCATTTATGCGTCTTATCTTAGCTTTCTGCCTGCTTGTCGTTATCGCTGTTCTGTTCATCCCCAACTTTCATGAAGCAAAAAACGAACAAAAATATTTGTACGTCGCCGAACCAGGAATCCGCAATTACACCGACATGGGAGGCGTTGGAATTCTTGTTTTCGACATCAACAATAATCACAAATTCGTCAAACGAATTCCGACTTGGGATTGGAAGCCGGGGCAGGTAGCCGAAAATGTCAAAGGCGTCGAAGCCTCTGAAAAGACGGCGAAAATTTATGTTTCAACGCCGCAACGTGTAGCCTGTTTTGACCTCATCACGGAAAAGAAAGTCTGGGAAAAGATGTATGAACTCGGCTCCGATCGAATGTCGCTTTCGCCCGATGGAAAAGTTTTGTATGTGCCTTCGTTTGAAAAAGAATGCTGGTACGCGGTGGATGCGTTGACCGGCGAAGTCATCAAAAAACTTATCCTGAATTCCGGCGCGCACAACACGATTTACGGCGCGAACGGCAAAGAAGTTTATCTCGCAGGATTGAAATCTCCGTTGCTGGCGGTGGCTGATCCGAAGACGCATGAGGTCGTCAGAAAAGTTGGACCGTTCAGTAATTCAATTCGTCCGTTCACCGTCAACGGCAAGCAATCATTGGTCTATGTGAACGTCAACGAATTGCTCGGCTTTGAAATTGGAGATTTAAAAACTGGAAAAATGTTGCAACGCGTCGAATTAAAAGGTTTTGAAAAAGGCCCCGTCAAACGGCATGGCTGCCCGAGCCACGGCGTAGCGTTGACGCCCGACGAAACAGAACTCTGGCTGGCGGATGGACACAATGAAATGGTGCATATATTCGACAATACGGTGATGCCGCCGAAGCAAATCAAGAGCCTGAAAATGCGCGATCAACCGGGCTGGATTACGTTCAGCATTGATGGAAAATACGCGTACCCTTCGACCGGAGAAATTTACGAAACGAAGACTAAGAAAATGGTGCTGGCACTCAAGGACGAGGAAGGCCGCGAGGTTCACAGTGAAAAATTATTGGAAATTGATTTTGCCAATGGGAAACCGATTCGTGTGGGTGATCAGTTTGGAATTGGAAGGAAGAAATAGTAAGAAAACCTATTCAATCTTACACTACAGATTTCCTTTTTATATCAACTGAATCAACTCTATTTTTTTCTAGTAGTGTTTCGAGTGCTTCAACACCGTCGCTATTTGCATACTCGAATTCCTTGGCTGTAATAGGAACTAGCCACCAAAAGGAAACATAGATGTCATTAATTTGTATTGTTTCTAATTCATCAGGAAAAGGGTGAGGATACGAAACCAGGAAATGGTCGCAGGTTGCGTTAGGCATCCAAGGATCTCCTATATCCATCGTGTCACCAAGATAAAGCCGGTACTTCGGATCAGCATGAAAAAATGCTACCCATGCCAAATTCTTAACATGAATTAAATTTCGCTCAGGAGAAGTAATCAGAAAATCTATTCCATAACGACCCGCCTCATACAGTTCGTCTTTGGTTAGTTCCCAAGTGCCTAAAGAAATATATACCCATGGTTCACGAGCTTTAGATGGTGCGATTTCAATAACACGCCAATTGGGAAGAAATTTTGTGAATTTCGAATCTTCGTACGCATATTCCTTCTTTTTATTTTTAGGCCAGATGGAATCTATGTGCTTTCTTAACTCGATATATGTCTGGTTAGTTTCAGTATATTTTGGCGTAATGTTGATCATTTTAAATTTTCATTCAGCGAATTCAAAAAAATAACCAACGGAGCAATGTCTTCAGTTTTGAGATTGATTGTTTTCAGCCCTTCATCGGCAGCGCGAATTTTCCCCGCGCGTGCTTTCTCACTGACATTCAAAATTTCTTCGATAGTAGCTTCGAGCGAAGTATATGCGCCGTTGTGCATGTAGGGCGAAGTGAAATTTAAATGCCGCAGCGTAGGTGTTTTCATTGCGCCGATCATTCGATTTAAAAATTCATTGTCAGCTTCATTCTCATTTCGCATCAGCGAAGATTTCAAATTCGCAAAATTCCAATAGCCCAGATCAACTTCATTTGGTTTTGCCTTGGTCGGGATTTGCCGAAAGGCTGCGATTGGACGTTGCGCGGTGGTTGCGTTAGGAATGTTGACTGCCGCGAAAGCGCTTTCGCCGTGAACTTGGTCGTACTCAATTTGGCTGATGCCAAGGTTGTGAAATTTCTGATCGGTGAACAGCGGTGGCGCGTGGCATTCGGCACAATTTCCGCGCTTTGGATCAAAGAAAATTTTCAATCCGCTAATGGCTGCTTGATCGAATTTTTGTGAAAGATTGATAGATTTTTCTTTTTCTAGAATTGCAATTTTCGTGAGTAATTTTGCCGAAAACTGCGCGACGGATTCATTCGGATTTGGCTGCGATTCCAGCTGATTCAGCTTGATGAAATCATCGTACGGCGAATTAAATTTACTTTTAATCGTTCGCAAAAAATCCGCTACGGCGCGTGCAGTGTCATTCACAACTTCGTCGCGCGAGCGGGATTTGAGGTCGGTCTGATAGGCATTTTTAAAGGCTGTGACGTAGCCCGGATCATTCACGACAACTTTTTGAATTTGTGCGAAGGCTTCATTTTCTTCGCCTGGCAACCATCCCATCGGACGTCCGCTGAACGTTCCTTTGACCAAGGATTCCAGCGAGGAAAATTCGCCGTCGTAATGTAATTGCTTAAAATCTCGCAGGTCGAAAAGTCCGGGTGCGTTGCGCAGCATGAATCGTTGCGGCGATTCGGTTCGATAAGAAAACCAGCTCCGATTGAAAAAATCTGCAAAAGCTCGTAAGCCTTGCGGGTCTTCATCGAAGAGGTGACACGTGCTGCAACTCGCGGGCAAATCGCCTTTCGTGGTAGAGAAACGTTCGTCCTTGAATAATTTTTTTCCGAGTTCAATTTGCGCAGGATTTTGCGACCAGATGCGAACAGTGAAGAATGTGACGAGCATCAAAAGTGTG
>JAYTCQ010000182.1:0-12591 GCA_043736395.1 Blastocatellia bacterium
GCGGGAGGAACTTTTTTGCTTAGCTCCGTAAAAAAATTTGCACACGGACGCGATAAGGCTTCGGTCACGCTGACTTCATCAGCAGCATCCAGTCCACAAGGAAACTTTGTTTTGGCCGTGATGACGCCGGAATCCAACGCCGCGTAGGCAGTGATAATCTGCGCGACTTCGAAAGGTGAAGTTGTGAATTGCACATCCATGCCGTGCGCGACTCGATTCAGGACGCGACCATAATGCGGATCAACGACGATGATTGTTCCGGTATGATCGCCGAGTGCCGTATCGCTCATTTGCCGGTAATCTAAAACCGGAGCCAGTGAACGTTGCGCAATGGGAGCTTGATAACAGGAAAGCGAGAGAATGGCGCACAATGCTAAACCACAAGCGTACAACTTATTAGCTGGGTTCATAAAAATCTCATCTCGTTAGTAAAATTAGCAGGGGGCGAAAACAGAACCGTATGCGACTGCGGGGATACTACAATAGCGCTTGCTAAATTGTCTAGCTGTGAATATTTCTGTGCTGAGACTTCGGGTAAAAAGTGAACTATACTTTGGTTATGAAAGTAATTGCGATTATTCCAGCCCGTTATGCTTCGACGCGGCTGCCGGGAAAACCACTTCTTGAAATCGGCGGAAAACCGATGATCCTGCGCGTAGTCGAATGCGCTACCGCCGTCAAATCTATTCATCAAGTCATCGTTGCGACGGATGACCAAAGAATTTTTGAGGTCGTGACGGAAGCAGGCTACGAAGCCATGATGACCAGCCCGGATCATCAAACGGGGACAGATCGTTTAGCCGAAGTTGCTGAAAAATTGGACGCCGAAATTATTGTGAATGTGCAGGGCGATGAGCCGTTCATCGAAGCCGCGACGATAGAAGCTGCGTTGCAGCCATTGTTGCTGGATGAAAAAATAATGATCGCGACGACGTGCGAGCCGATTGATTCCGTCGCGGATGTGATGAATCCAAATGTCGTCAAAGTCGTGCGCGACAAGGAAGATTTTACGCTCTATTTTTCCAGGAACCCGATTCCGTATTTGCGTTCAGAAGTGCAAGCACACGGCTCCATGGAAAACGCTTTGCACGCGCAGCCGGAGCTGCTGAAATCTTTTTTTAAGCATACGGGGTTGTACGTTTATCGGCGTGAATTTTTATTGCAGTACGCGAAAATGGCTCCGACTTTTTTAGAGCAATCGGAAGCGTTAGAACAGTTACGCGTTTTGGAAAATGGCTTTCGGATTAAGGTTGTCGAAGTGGCGCATCGCTCAATTGGGATTGATACGCCGGAAGATTTGGAAGCAGTTCGGAAAAGTTCGCAGTAGAGAGAGTTTGTGGTTCGCAGTTTTTTGAGAATTATTTCAAACTTAATCTCAGCGGAAACGTAAACAAGTATACCGCTTTCGTCTTACGTCCCACTCAAGAGTAGCCCCCGTATTTTTTCCTTCTTGATAAATAACTAAAGCAGAGCTTGCATTACTTACTGTACATTTTGATAAGTCTAAATTGTGCAGAACCCAATTAGGCTTGAATTTCCCAGTCGTACCGTTCTCCACGAAGTAGATTAACTTAAAACGAGAGCCAACGTTTTTTGCCTTTGTATCCTCAACGATGGCAAGAAGGTCATTTGACCAACTGTAATGATAAGGCTTACCGCTATATCCGTCCGACGCTAATTTATAACGACCGTCTTTGATGAAGGATTCCCACTCTTTTACGACACTGATTGGTGCGCCGTTATATAACGGAGTTGGAGTAGAAATTCGTGTAGGTTCTGGCGTGGGTGCTGTTACTACACTTGCAGATTTGTCTGGATTAGTACATCCATAAAATAGATGTATAAAAATAACCAAAATTATCAGAGTTTTCTTTGGCATTTAATCTCAGCTTGATAATTGTTGCTAAGTGCGAATCGCATACTGTGTCTTCCTACAATCCGGCTAACCGCTTATCAGCATCACCGAACCGATCCAGTTGCACACCCATCTTATCCATCAATGAAAGATACAAACTGCAAGCGCGTCGGTTATCATTTCCTTTGTCGAGGTAATCCAGCATGCGCCCTGTTTGCAAGGCTCCGCCCGCTTTTCCGGCGAGGACGATGGGGAGTTGATCGGCTCCGTGCGTGTCTCCATCGAAGAGGCTGGAAGCGAACATCAGCATTGAATTATCAAGCAATGTCGAACCGCCTTCATCAATCGCTTTCATCTTTTGCACGAGATACGTGAACTGCTGAGCGTGGAATTGATTCGTCTTCAAATACATCGCTTCGAGTTCAGGCGCTTTGCCGTTGTGCGTTAGATCAAGATGCAAGGCTCCTCGCACGCCATCAATAAATTTGAAGTTCATCTGCGAAAGATCGTTGTTGAGCATCAGCGTGACGATGCGCGTTTTGTCCATTTGAAACGCGAGAACGACGAGGTCAAGCATGAGTTTCATGTGTTCGGGAACGTTCTGCGGAATTTGTTCGGCAGGGCGCGGCAAATTCGGTTGCTTGAGCGTTGGACGCCAGCCTTCAAGGCGTTCTTCTTTCGCGGCGTGATCAATCCGTTTTTCAATGTCGCGAATGGATTCAAGATATTCGTCAAGCTTGCGGCGGTCACCGGAATTGACTTTTGGTTGCAGCGATTTTGCGTCCGCGAGTACGATGTCGAGGATGCTGCGGTCAAGCTTGCGGCCTGTACCGTCACCTACGAGTTGGTCAAAAGTGCGCGAAGGATAAATTTCTTTTGTTGCGGGTTTGGTCGGAGAAGTCCACGAAATTGACGAACCATAAATCATCGAAAGCCCGTCTTCGAGGCGCAACTCGTTTGGTTCAATTCCCAGGACGAGGCTCGGCACAGCAGTCTGATTTCCGATTCGTTGCGCCAGAATTTGATCGAACGAAGTTCCGACGCGGATTTCTTTCGGATCAAGGCTGACCAAAGCTCCAGAGAGTAAATTCATTCTGCCAAGATGCGGACTGGGGGCGGTAAAAGCTTTTTGATGATAAAGCCCGCGCAGGAAAATCAGGTCCTCGCGGATCGGTGCGAGCGGTTGCGCTCCCTGCCCGAATTCCATTGCCGCGCCGCTGCCTTTCGCCCACCAGTGAATGGGTTCGACGCCGTTGGAGAAATAAAGATGTGCAAAACGAATCGGAGGTTTATTGACTTTATTTTCCTGCGCGAAGACCGATAAGGATTCCATCCAGGGAAGCGTGAGAGCGACACCGGCGCCGCGCAAAAAATTACGTCGAGATTTTAGGTTTGAGGATTTCATGTTTATTTATTACCTTAATGCAATCTTTGATTTCGAGGGAGATTCAATCGGATTTTCTTCGGTTCGGGCACGATGACGGAACTGTTTACTCGTGACAATTTCTGAAACTAATTGTGAAAATGTAGCTTCGCCGCCAGCCTTGACCATCCGGTCAATCAGCAATTGATCGGACGCTTGCACCGTTCGTCCCAGCGCGTAGCCGACTAATTTAGACGAAAGTGTTTTACGAATTTGTGGTTCTTTTGATCTTAAATATTTGACTAAGCCATCAATGCCCGCGATCTCAGTTTTATCGGGCAATGCGGCTGAATCTTCAATTTGTTTTCCATCAGAATAAGTGTCGCGCCAGCGTCCGGTAGAGTCGTAACGTTCGAGCGAAAAACCGAGTGGATCAATCCGCGTATGGCAATTCGCGCAGGTCGCGTTACGTTTGTGCTGCTCCAGTTTTGCTTTCAATGACAGTCCGCCAAACATTTTATCATCCGCCGGAAGCGATCCCGCATCCGCCGGTGGCGGTGGCGTTGGAGTGCCAAGAATTCTTCGCAGCAGCCAGTCTCCACGTTTGACGGGACTCGTTCTGAGCGGTGCGGAAGTTGAGGTCAAAATTGCTCCGAGCCTCAGCAATCCGCCACGATGAAAGGCATTCGCGCCTTCGACTAATTCCGGTTGATTTTTGGATTTAATTTCCTGCTTGACGCCGTAAAATTTCGCCAATTCTTTATTCAGAAAGGTGTAGTCAGCGAACAGAATTTCATTAATCGGACGATCTTTGCGAACGACGTGCTCGAAAAAAGAAACGGCCTCGTCATACATCGCATCTTTCACGTCGTCAGTGAATTCCGAAAATCGGCTGGTGTCTACGCCCTTGTATTGATCGAAGTGATAAAAGCCCAGCCATTGCCCGAAAAATTCAGTTGAGAGCCGTCGCGCTTTCGGATCAGCTAACATGCGTTTGACTTGGCGTTGAAGACCTTGTTCGGTAGTTAATTCACGAGCTTGCGCTGCTCGCCGCAATTCATCATCAGGAATCGATGCCCAGAGAAAATAACTTAGCCGACTTGCCATTTCCCAATTAGATAAAGGAGAGGTCGTTGGTGATTGGTGGTCGGTGGTCGGTGGCAAGAAAGATGCCGGACTGACACCTGACACTTCATTTCTGATACCTGCATTCTGTCCACCTTCGACGCGATACAAAAATTGCGGAGCGATCAGGATGCGAATCACCATGGCCTGAATTGCTTTGCGGTGATCGGGATCGGCAGCAAAAGCTTTTTCATAAAGCGCGCGAAGATTTATTTTTTCTTTCTCACTTAACGGTCGTCGCCACGCGCGGCTAGCGAAATCAAGGCAATCATTGATATGTCTCGGACGCGCTGCTACTTGTGCCGCATTGACGGCATCATATTCGCTTCGCAACGGAGTCACATACTTCCTCATCTCAGCGGGCAGGCCTTCGATAGCGGCCTTGTCCATGTCAGCAATTCCTTTGCCTTTCAGATCAAACGAATAATGCTTGGCCAGCAATCGCAAATAACTGTCGTGATACTCAAACGAAGAATACAAATCATTCCAGGCGTGATTAACTTTAGCCTTGGTAGGCGCATCAATCAGGTTCTCCACGAGGAATTTATCGTCGCGGATATATTTAACTTTGACGACAAATTCGTCGTGTTCAGGAACGTTATAGGTATTGTCGAATGGTTCAGGCACGGGGTCTTTATCTGCGGGCGTTGGTTCGCCATGTGTATTCGGAGGCAATAACGACGCATATTCCATCACGCCTGCGCGGAAATTTTTATAGCCAGTGCTTTTCATGTCTCCGACGAGAGCGCGGGTTGGCGCACCTCGCGTTTGACCATCGGCACGATCAGAAATTACGATGCGAGCAACCTGATCACGATTGCTGCCGATTTCTGCTTCAACCTGCATATTCAGCAAGGTTGGTTGGTCGGGCATCGGAACCTCAAACATCACTGAACCTTCTGAAGCAAAATCATCAGGGCCAATCGGAGTTCCATCAGGACTCTTGCCGAAATTCAAACGCTGAGCGGTTTCAGGACTGACAATATCCTTTAATTTTTTTCGTTCGCCCGGAGGCATAATTCCTCTTCGCAAATTCGCGGCGGCTTCGACATCCTGTGCAAGTACGACGGCAGATTCTCCCGCTGCGACTGGCCCACGGGGTACGAATGCGCGGTACCCGAATGTGAGGTTACGCCAAATGATTACGGGCTTGTCGCCCATAGCCGGATTGACATTGGAGACATTCAAATAGATTTTTGCCGGGCCTGATTGAATCGGGCCACGTCCTGCGCCGCGCACGTATGCGAACCGATGTAGAGATTTTACGTCCAGTGTTCGATTGCTGAATTCAAGTGGGCTTTCATCGCCTGCGCCACCTGCGGCTACGTCTCCGCGTGCGAATAACCAGCTCGGCCAGGTGACCATGAATTTCTGAATTTCATCGCATCCAGCGCGAGCGATAGTCGTATTTTTATTATCCGCTGATGGTAAATTGCTCCAACGAGAAACGATTTCTGATGTGGGATATTTTAGCGATGGGTTGTTTACGACCTGCCAGATATGTTGCGCAAAGCGAGGCGAAATTCCTTCCCGAGTAGCGAATTGTTTCAAGGACATACTGGGTTCGCCGAGAGCGGAACGATTCTTAAATTGCCACGCTACAAACAAAGCCTTGCCATATTTTTCTAATCCGAAAGGTTTTCCGCCTTCGCCGGAAACCGTACGGATTCCGTGCTCGGTGTAAATATCTCTGATACGCGTCACAGCTGAAAGTTCAAATCCGGTTTTGCCGGGATGTGTGAAAAATTCGAGTGGGCCGGAACCAATGACGGCGTGGTCGGCTACGATTTTTGCAGCTCCGAGGTAGCGTTCTAAATTCGCATCCTGCATGAATTGAACGTCACCGAAATTCGTGAATCCTTCGCCGCCGACGGAATCACTGGAAGAATCAATGCCAACGTTTATATCAACGCCAGTCAGGTCTTTGATGGTGTAGGCGTATTCGCCACTCGTTAATCTTCGAACGGTTACGCGTCCGGGATCGCCATCATGTTTTTCGGCGTAGGCTTTGAGTTCTCCGCGAATCCAGGTGATGGCCTGCGCACGTTCAGCGTCAATTGGCTGTGGCATGGATTTCGGCGGCATGGATTTTTGTTCCAGCGCCGTGGCAATTTTTTCCCATTGCTGGAAGTTTTCACCGAAGGCATTTTGAGCCATCAATTTTTCGATGTTCACAGCGGCTTTCGCCGTTGTTCCACTGTGGCATTGCAGGCAATATTGTGTGAAGGTTGCTTGGGCGGTTGTGGTGGGCTGACCGGCTCCGTGGGTAGTTCTGATGAGAGTGGAAGCTGTAGCGAAAGTCACCAGAAGTAGAGCTATTTTCCAAACCTGAAATTTTTTTTCTATTGAACGATTATGATTCCAAAATGTTATTGATTTAACGAACTTCATGACAGCAAATCCTCACAGCAAAACATTCGGAATTCTTGAATCCGAAATTAACAATATTTTATCCTAATTTATCTTGTTCAGTAAATCTTTGCCTGAATTCAGGTCAAGTCCACTTGTTTTATGATTGCTGGGTTAAGATTTTTCATGAAGCATGTAAGACAATAGAATTTTGCGCCTGGAAGAGTCTTGAGTCAACAACGAATTGATTTATATTCAGCATTCATGACTAGAGCGCGAGCGTCCCGCTTGCCCCGTTTGCGAGCGAAGCAATGCAAACGCAGTGGTGAGGAAATACGCTAAAGATAAAGTGAGCCGCTCGCCACGCGTGCGTGAGCGGCGTTGCATGCGCTCGCGGGGCAATCGGGACGCTCGCGCTCCAGTCTAAGCACCTGAAGTTATTTTTGGTCTGATCGGCTGAGTACTTTCAATTGGTTGTTGACCCGTGACACCTGGGGAAAGTTTCCGATGATTTGTTCAATCTGTGACCGAACTTGATCATTGGCAACAGTTCCTTGAAGAATCACAATTTTATTTTTTACTTTAATTGAAATTTTGGGGTTGTTGAGATCAACCATCGTCGAGATTTTTTCCTGTAAATTGGCTTCCAGTTCAAAATCCTCAACCTTAATAGGAAATGTTGAAGGGAATGCTTCCTGATCATTTCTGTTGGCAGCAGGAAGAATAGTTAGATGATTTGTAATGCCGTTCACACCAGGCGTTTGCAGCACTAATTGTCCGGCTAAATCTTTATCAATTTGGGTGGGGACTTCGCCGTCGATATTGACGGTTCCGTCTTTGCATTCAACGCCTATACTATAACCGTGTAGTCGCTTGGATTGACCAAGAACTGATTTAATCCGACCCATTAAAGCAATGTCAGATTTATAATTCTCTGACTTGCTGGCATTTGTCAGACGAGTATTCAATTGATCAATCAGTGGTTGCGTTCTATTCACGGATAAGAAGTAATATGTGACAAGAAAAAACAGGACGAGAGATAAGGCGGAAGCAAGGATGCGTAGGGCTATATTAATTCTGTTCTCACCGGGCTTGCGCATCAGCAATAAAAGCAATTTCGACATAAGCAATTAGAAATTTTGAATTCACTTACAGAGGTTTAGACATAACATGTAAGGGTTTCAATATTTGACAATTATGATAGGAAAGTACCTATCATATTCTTTAGCTTTGCCGGCTGGAATAATACTTCTTTTGGAGAATTATTAGGTATTACCATTTTATGCAAGTGCGGTGAAAAATACCAGCCGGAAGATGGAATTTTAAGCGATTCATTTTTTGACTAAAATTCAGCGGGCAGGTACTATCAAGCATCAAGGTAACGTTCCCCTCATTATTTGAAGCATGAAACTGACCTACTCAATTCCAATTCGAGCCAAGTTGGTCTTGATCATCCTCGTCTTTGCTCTTCTCCCCATGTTTGTGTTGACGCTGGTTTGGTACAACACTTCGGTGGGCAGTGTTTCGACGTTGGTCAGAAATTCTTTAGATATTCGAGCCAGAGAAATAAGCGATCAGATTACGAGGCTTAGTAAGGGGCAACCGACAGAAATTAAAAGTGAGTTATTAGAGCGAGCCGTTGGGCCGAGGACTGTAGCAGTGACAAAAAATTCAATGCCGCTTGATGAGCAGGCAGTGCTTTCGCAGCGTGAAATATTGATCCTTGATACCAATGAACTTGTATTGTATGCCGGACATCGGAGCTGGGAAGGTCAATCAGTCAAGGCTGTCGCACCGGAAAATTTGGTAGATATTCTCAATAAAATGATGCGCGGCAGCGACGACCAGCAAGGATTCCTGACCCTGGTTCGCAAGGAAACGGCGGATCGCTTTTTATGGGATAATCAGTACTGGAGAATTCGATATTTTAAGCACTCTGGCGCAAAGGCTTTATCTATTTTCGTCATTGAAAAAGACACGGGAAGAGAGCAGCTTGATCTAGCAGCTTTCAGTATGCTCGGAATAACAATCGTGTTGACGATTGTCGCTCTGCTTTTAGTGTATCTCATAATCAGCGGCATCACAGATTCAATTCGCATCGTCACGCGCGGGGCGAAGGCGATCAGCGCTGGAAAATTGGATACGGTGCTGGTGGTGAAAAGCAATGACGAAACGCGGGTTTTGGCTGATACCTTTAATCGAATGGCCGGAAGATTACGAGATATGATTGCGCGTGAAAGTGAACTGAAACAATTTGAGTCCTTCAACCGACTATCGGCAGTA
This sequence comes from Blastocatellia bacterium, assembly GCA_043736395.1. Taxonomy (GTDB): domain Bacteria; phylum Acidobacteriota; class Blastocatellia; order RBC074; family RBC074; genus JAFDVL01. Next base: position 8,976 of record JAYTCQ010000182.1, read on the forward strand.
CTCACGCATGATTTAAAAAATGCGATTCTTTCGCTGTCATTTCTGGTGACGAACATGGAGCGCAAATTTGACCGCGAAGGATTTAAAGAATCCGCTATGCGAACACTGGCAGATTCGGTGGGGAATTTAAGAAATCTGGTTACGAAATTAGCGGATCCACGTTCGGAATTAAGCGAAGAGCGCCGGAACGAAAACCTGACGCGATTGACTGAAAATGTTTTGGCGCGCAGCTCTGTGCAATCCGGCGAAAGATACCAGATCACCACAAAGTGGAACGAAAACGTCAGCGCTGTCGTTAATGCCTCAGCGATTGAGCGCGTGGTTGAAAATTTAATTATCAATGCTATTGAAGCGATGCCTGAGGGCGGAAAACTTCATATTGCCACATCAAAGGAAAGTGCGCAGGCGATAATTAGTATCAAGGACAGTGGCAAAGGGATGACTCCGGAATTCATTAAAGATCGCTTGTTTCATGCGTTCGCGACGACAAAGCAGAAAGGAATCGGCTTAGGTCTTTTTTCCTGTCGTGACATTATCGAACAACACGGTGGAACCATCGAAGTAGAAAGCCAGCAGGATGTCGGCACGGAGTTTCGCATTGTCTTACCTGCTGAAGAAAGACTTTCTCGTCCGGCAGGACAAAATTGATTTGATTGATTTATGGCTGAAGAAGAAAAACAAACGGTCTTAATCGTAGATGATCACGAAGGAATTCGGGATCAACTCTATTGGGCGTTGGAAGATCAATATCGGGTATTGCAAGCCGCTTCCCGTGCGGAAGCTTTGGCGCATCTCGAAGCCGAAAATATTGACGTTGTCCTGTGCGATTTGCATTTGCCACCACTCGTCAACGAAATCACGGAAGGCATGGCGGTGCTCGAAGCAGCGCGGAATTTTAATCCGCCGTTACCCGTAATTATTTTGACGGGCAGCAAAGAAAAAGCCATTTCAGTGCAAGTCACGGCACGTGGCGCGTACGGCTTTTTTCAGAAAGATGATTTTTCTCTTGATGAAGTGGCGATTATTGTTCGCCAAGCTGCGGATAAGATCAGGCTGGCGCGGGAAAATTTCACGCTGGAGCAGGAAAACGCCAATCTTCGTCAGCAAATGGCGGGAGGTTTTGAAGAGGTTGTCGGCTCGAATTCTAAATTACAAGCCATCTTTGCGCAGGCCAGAGAAGTCGCTTCGACCAGTGCGACAGTCTTGATTACCGGCGAATCAGGCACTGGAAAAGAAGTTCTTGCGCGTGCCGTCCATCGTGCCAGTCCAAGAGCAAGCAAGCCATTCGTAGCCTGTTCCATTGCGGCTCTGCCCGAAAATCTAATTGAATCGGAATTATTCGGACACGAAAAAGGAGCCTTCACCGGAGCCGCGACCCGACGGCAGGGGCGGTTCGAACTCGCCCATCAGGGAACGTTATTTCTGGATGAAATTGGGGAACTTTCACCTTCGATGCAAGTTAAATTGCTGCGGGTTTTACAGGAAAGACAATTCGAACGACTTGGCGGAAAAGATTTGCTGAGTGTGGATATTCGCGTGATTACCGCCACAAATCGCAATCTCGAAGATATGGTGAATCAGGGAACGTTTCGCGCAGATTTATATTACCGCTTGAACGTAGTGAGTTTGGAATTACCGCCTTTGCGTGAACGCCGTGATGATATTCCTTTATTGGCGGCGCATTTTGCCCGCAAAGCCGCACAAAAGCATGACCGACCAATCCCCGGATTTACGAATGCGATGATTGATGCCTTGTCCGCCGGAGCGTGGCAGGGCAACATTCGAGAACTCGAAAATGTAATTGAAAGGTGCGTTGTGATTAGTTCTGCCGCGACCTTGGATGCCGATGTGTTGCCAGAAAAATATCGTGTCGTCAGCGCGCGCGTGTTGGCAGAACAGAATGGAACTACAGAAATTATTTCGCCGGTCGTGCAACTGGCGGCAAGTTCAAACGGCGATCTGAAAACATTATTTCATCAGGAAGATTTTTCATTTGATCACGCGATTACAAATTACAAACGCCAGTTGGTGCAAACCGCTTTGCGCGAATGTAACGGGTCACGCTCCGAAGCCGCCCAACGACTTCACATCAGCCGCCAATATCTGCATAAATTGATTAATGAATTAGGTGTGTTGGATTAAGTGAAACGCAGAAGTCGGAAGGAAGAATCGAATCGCCTGGCATTCCTTGTTCCGACTTCCTAGTTTCATTTAACGCTGATCGCCGCCGCTGTACCCGGATTTTTATTAGTATTTTGCTTGGCAGCGTTAGTTGAGCGACCTGCATTTAATTCCATATCTACCATTTGAATCACCTGACGAATCGCAAATGCATGTTCCTGCGGAATGGGGAGTCCTTCTTTCATAGCCTTGTCTGTAACGAGCATCGCTTCTGCATAAGAATCACGTAGTTTTAATGATTTATTATTCAATTGCGTAATGGATTCCTTGAACGAATGAAGCGCATCCAATTCCTTTTCGCGGAGGTTCACGACATCATTTGGACTTTCAGCTGAAAGCAAGTTTATAGAGGATTTGCGCCAGGTTTCCAGTAACTTTTTAGAACGATCAATCCCGTCAATTAATTCGGCTTCCGTGAGAACGATGACGCTGTCAATAGCCGCAATCGAAGCCCACCGGGCATCGCTCAGCTTTCCGTCTTTTTTCAACTGACCAAAATTCTCGTAGACACGATTCCAGCTGGTATACGCCATTTCATTGACGTTGATTGCCAGTCGGAGCCGCGTTTCAGCATCGTTATAATTAATTTTTTGTGAAGTCTGCTTTGTTTGTTGAGGGCAAGCCAGCAAGAGAAGAGTGCAGCAAAGAAATGAAACAGTAGAAATAATTCGTAGCATACATTAACCATCAAGGGGCAAAGATTTAGCGAACGCAGGCTCACACGAGCATAAAAATAAAGCAGGGGTTGATCAGAAAGGGGCGGAGCGGTATGAAATCTAAGCGGCGGATGGTTGGGACCGGAGTGAACCGCTTGAGTCGTGAGGATTATAAGTAGAATCGTCGCTGCGAGCAAGAAAAATGATTATGGCGTAGAGTGAGCAGGATATAGAACGAGTTTGTTTACTGAATGGATGGCGGGCTACCGAGATTTAGCAGAATTCGGATACCCTTACTAAAAAGAACGTAAAATTGAAGGATTTATTTTTGGAGCATCTTGGATATTGAATTACACAATTATGCAACCGCCCCTCTTGGAACGCTAATCAGACTAGCTTTTAAGCTAGAAAAAGAAGGTAACCTTGTCGAGGCCGCCAATTGCCTGCGCTGCATCGTTAAGCGTGAACCAAAGCCTAGTGCTTTGATGTTGTTAGGAGGGGTACTCTTAGAATTAGAGAAGCCGGAAGAAGCTGAAGAGTGTTTTCTTTCAGCAAATGCCTTTGATCCAAATTTGCTCTTTTCGATTAAATCTTTAGGATTTATCTATTTTAAAAGGAGAGAGTATGAGAAATCAAAAGAGTATTTTATCCGATCTCTAGAAATTGAAGAAAGTCCTGGTACCATTAGTGTCCGGTTATAAGTCCAATAAGTTCAACTGCTTAGAAAGTGAAGGTATCGGAATCTGTAACGGACACTCCTGAAGTAGTTGATTTAATGA
>JAYTCQ010000183.1:0-9705 GCA_043736395.1 Blastocatellia bacterium
GGAACGCCCGCATCCTGCGGGCGAAACCTAATGGAGTTAACGAACTGCGAAAAAATATTCCCCTTATGTGAGGATTCGCCCGCAGGATGCGGGCGTTCCCAGTGAAGAACCCAGTAAAGACCCAAATATAAAATTATGCCCTTCGACCCAAAACATAAAACTTGGTTATCAAAAAAAGACGCTATCCGTATGGGCCATAAAGGCTGGCATTCACGTGGCTATCTCCCTCATTTCAGTGACAAGCTAACTACGCAATCTGTTACATTTCGACTCTTCGATTCAATGCCTCAGGAAGTGCTTAAACAATGGGAATTGGAATTGCAGCACTTACCAAAAGGCAGTCTTGAAATCGAAAAACAAAAACGCATCGAAGAATATCTTGATCGTAGCTATGGATGCTGCTATTTAAAAGAACCAGCGATCGCTTCCAAAGTGCAGGAAGCATTATTACATTTTGATCATGACCGTTACGCCTTGCATGCTTGGGTCATTATGCCGAATCATGTCCACACTTTATTTTCTCCACGCAACGGATGGGAGTGGGGAAACATTTTGCATTCGTGGAGAAGTTACACGGCCAATGAATGTAATAAAATTTTAGGCAGAAGCGGAACATTTTGGATGAGAGACCCACATGATCGGTACATCCGCGATGAACAACATTACACGAATGCAATGTCGTATATTGAAAATAACCCCGTCAAAGCTGGCTTATGCGCTACGCGGCAGGATTGGCGGTGGAGCAGCGCCCAATGGGAGCGCTAATACTGGGAGCGCCCGCATCCTGCGGGCGAGCCTTGGCGAGCAAATCCCTGCGATGAAAACTTAACCTTGTGTGAGGCTCGCCCGCAGGATGCGGGCGCTCCCAGTAAGCGTTCCCAGTAAACAATTTTTTCAGGAGTCCAAACAATGAAATCTACCTTTTTTACTTTAGTTTTTTTACTTTTCACTTTTTCAGCTCTCGCCCAACCCGTCGGCTACGCCGATAAAATTCTTGGGCGGTGGGATGTCACCGTCACTGCCGCTGACGGTTCGACATTTCCTTCGTGGTTTGAAATTCAGCATCGTAAGGAAACAGAAATTATGGCGCGGGTCGTTGGACATTTTGGTTCAATGCGCTACGCCCCTGAAGCTTCTTTCAAGGACGGCGAACTCACCATCAAAGTTCCCAAGCAATACGAACGCGGTCCTGATGTGCTTGTCTTTGCGGGCAAATTGGAAGGCGAAAGATTGTCGGGAACCGTGCAGGATGAAGCGGGCAAGACAGTCAATTGGACTGCGGTCAAAGCGCCTGATATGCGCCGTGCGACGAAGCCTGTCTGGGGCAAATCTGTCGAGCTTTTTAATGGCAAAGATTTAAGCGGATGGAAGCCGCGCACCAATGCGCATCCAAATTGCTGGTCAGTCGAAGGTGGTTTGCTGACGAATAAAACTCCCTGTTCCGACCTGATCAGCGAACAAAAATTTACCGACTTCAAATTGCATGCTGAATTTCAAAATGTAAAAGGCGGCAACAGCGGGATCTATTTGCGAGGACGTCACGAAGTGCAAATCAATGATGCTCTCGGGCAAACAGCTGATCCTTTGCGGATGGGCAGTGTGTACGGTTTTCTCAAGCCGAACGCGAATGCCACGAAGGCTCCCGGCGAGTGGCAATCATTTGACATCACGTTAATCGGGCGACGCGTGACGGTTGTCTTGAACGGTCAAACAATTATTGAGAATGAAGAAATTCCCGGCATTACCGGTGGCGCGCTGGACAGCAATGAAGGTGAAGCTGGGCCGATTATGATTCAGGGTGATCACACGAAAGTGGCTTTCAGGAAAGTAACGATCACGCCAGCGAAATAAAAAATACAAAGGGATCAGAGGAAGAAAGGAAAAGGGAATATTTCAAGAAGAAAATCCCCTGCCCCTTTTTTCTCTGGTCTCTGGATTTATTAATATCCCGTCTCATCAACGAAGCTGGCATCCGGCGCATTATTCCTCACCGATTTAATACCATTTTCCATTCCTGAATCAGACGTATACATTTCGCTTTTGCCGATGTAGCTGCCAGCTGCCCCTTTCAGCGAAAAGAACGGCTCATTCGCCCTTGAAGTACGTCGTTCAAATTGCGCATCATTTTTGGCACTGTTTCGAACGTCTGCGACTCCGGCATTGGCTTCAGCTTTGGACTTATAAAACTCACTCGTCAAAATAACTTCACCATTCCCGGCTTTCAAATTGACTACGAGATGCCCATTATTTGTTTTCGTCATGACAAATTTTCCTGCCATAAATTCTCCTTTTCCAAGTTGTAGTTTTTGTGTTAGAAGCGAAAAAACTGCTTCACGTTTTGAAACCGATAAAGACAGCTTAAAAGCAGTACGCAGAATAATCAAGCGGCTGGTAATTGAATTCTAAAACGCGTTCCCTGGGCGATTTCTAATTCGACTTCAATCGCGCCACCGTGCATTTGCACAGCGCGGAACGCCTGCGCCAGCCCAATGCCGCTGCCTTTGGGCTTAGTCGTAAAATATAAATTGAAGATTTTTTCTCGTAGCGCGTCAGGAATTCCCCCGCCCGTGTCACCAATTGTAATTTCTATCTGATTGCCAATTTGCTCGGAACTCAGCGTCAAAGTCCCGCCATCAGGCATCGCCTGACAGGCATTGATGACAATGTTGAGTAAGCCTTGCTTGAGCAAATCCAGATCAGCTTCAATTTTCAAATCATCTTTGGAATGTTTCATTTCCAGCTTAATTGGATGCTCTGCATTGATTGGAGCCAGCAACGCAACTTCGTCCAGTAAAGTTTTGACTGAATATTTTCGCGTTTGCATCGTGACCGGACGCGTAAAATCAAGGAAGGTTTGTACAACACGATTCAGGCGATTGACTTCAGAAGTTAGCACTTCGACGTGATTTCCGGGATCGCGTCCGGCTTCGATTTTCGTGCGAAGCAATTCCAAATGCAGCACCATTGCGTGTAGCGGATTTTTCACTTCGTGTGCCACGCCAGCAGTGATACGGCTGAGCGCGGCGATCCTCGTAGCGTAATCCAATTGCGATTCCAATCGCTTCAATGATTCAAAATCTCGCAGTGTCAACATCGCTCCCGCCATCTTTCCCTGCTCTTCAAAAACCTGCACGGTCGCGAGTAATTTTTGCGGTGGATGGTCGGCAGATTCGAGCGTCAAAGTCTCTTCACGCGCCTGGCCGGAATTAAATGCCCGCATAATCAAAAGCGCGACGGGATGCGTCTCGTCAAGGACTTCGCTGAGGATTTCACCCCGCAGTTGCCCGCTGCCATTCAGTTTTGACTTTCCATTTAGCAACAATGCTTCCGCCTGCGGGCTGGACATCATGACGCGCTGCTCTTTATCGAGTAACAGCATTCGATCCGGCAAATTATTGACGACCTGTCGCATTTGATCGCGCATCGCTTCAACCTCGGTACGGTTGCCAGCAAAGCGCCGTCCCAGCTCACGCAACCGTTCCGCAGCGCTTTGCAAATCCTGCCCTGTAGCTTCGTGCGACTGGTTTTCACTTTCGCGCTCAAGCAAATCAATGATGCCAAAGAATTCCTGGAGCGGATGAAAAATTACACTTGATAATAATAAAGCGGTGAGCAGGCTGAGCAGGATTATGACCAACGCGACGATCAGCGATAAACGTAAGGAAGAAACAATATCGTTCAATAAATTAAAGGCTGTCACGCCCAATACAAATTTCCCAAAGGGTTGATTATTGACGTTGAGCGGAGTCGCTATTTCGTAAATATTTCGATTTTGACGAAGTTCATACCACTGGCGGATCCAGCTTTTACTCGAAAGTTTTTCGATGGGAACATTGTTGACAGAGCTTCTAAACTGTTGCGGATCATATTCAGTTATAATTTTTTGATCAGCATTGATAATAGCGAGGTAAGAGAAAAATCCACCATTGGCGGCTAACCAGGATTTAATTTGCGGATCATCACGAATCGCTTCCTGTGCGGCTTTTTGAGGATTATTCGTGATTGCCTCTTGCGCCAAAGTGAAGACGCTGGACGCGATCATATTACCTGCCGCCACCTTGGAAGCCAGATGAGCAGACATCAGTCGCGCATTCACGAAATACGTCAACACTACGACAATAAAGACAATCAAACTAAAAATGACTGTCAGGTAACGAGCGCGTACAGACATAAGAATAGTTCGCAGTGCGGAAAGCTCGCAGTTAATACAGTTCGCAGCTTTTAGTTCGCGGTTCGCAGTAAATACAGCTTGAAGTTATTGGGAACTTCTTCTCTGCGAACTGCGAACTTTTCATTCTCTCCCGAAGTCATCCTGCAATCTGACTATATCATCTTCGCCAAAATAGGTTCCGCGCTGAACTTCGATAAAGACCATTGTCTCAGAGCTGGGATTTTCAATGCGGTGCGCAGTGCCTTGCGGAATGTCTACGGCTTGCCCTGCGGTTAATAAAATGTCAGTGCCGTCCAGCGTGACGTTAGCGACACCTGCCACGATATACCAATGCTCGGCACGTTTGGCATGCATCTGATAGCTGAGCCGCTTCCCGGCATACACTTCAATCCGTTTGACTTTATAAGTTTCCGCTTCATCCAGCACTGTAAAAGTGCCCCACGGACGTTCATCATATTTTGGAGAATTCATATAAAAAGTAATGAGTAGAAAGTGATGAGTAATGAGTGATGAGTGGCTTTAAACTCATCACTCATTACTCATCACTCGTTACTAAACTATGGTCATCCCACCGTCCACCACAATCGTTTGTCCGGTGATGTAGCTTGAGGCTTCGGCAGCTAGAAATACGGCGACACCTTTCAATTCGCCTTCTTTGCCGACGCGTTTCATTGGGTTATTGGCTTCCAATTTTCCGGCGATATTTTCCAGCGATTTTTCAGTCATCCGCGAAGGAAAAAATCCCGGCGCAATTCCGTTCACACGAATATTATGCTGCGCCCATTTCGCTGCGAGTTCGCGCGTCAAGGCGATCAAACCGCCCTTCGCTGCGACGTATGCCGACAGATGATGATCTAATTCCGGCATCGTCGAAATCATCCCCAGCACTGAAGCAATATTTATTATGCAACCGGATTTCTGCTTGATCATTTCTTTGCCAGCCGCCTGTGAAAATAGAAAGGCGGCGGTCAAATCAATGTCCATCACCATTTGCCAGCGGTCTAACGGCATCTCTTCGGCGGGCTGGCTCCAGGTAACGCCGGCGTTGTTGACGAGGATGTCAATCTTTCCGTACGTCGCAATCGTCCGCGCCACCGCCGCCGGAGCGACTTCAGGATTTGATACATCACACACCGCGCCTTCCGCCTGAAACCCGCGTTGCTTCAAGGCATCCACCGCCGCGCTCAGCCATTGTTCACGCCGCGCAAGCAACATCAATGAGGCCCCGGCTTCGGCTAAGCCTTCCGCCATTTCCAGTCCCAAGCCGCGTGAACCACCCGTCACCAACGCGACTTTTCCAGTCAGGTCAAATAATTGTTTCAATTCAGGCACGATGCGAATTCTCCTTAAAGTGTATTACTGACAGAGTCAATGACTAACTTGATTGTAAAACGATTAACGCTAAGCGACAATGTGCGACGAATTTGGATTAATTTCAACTCTTGAAAGGAAATAACATGTCAACTGAATCCCCATTACTCATCTCGCTGGAAAACGGCATCAAACGTATCACGTTCAATCGTCCCAAAGCTCGTAACGCAATTACGCCGGAAATGTTCGGGCTTTTTTCACAGGCGATTCTCGATTCTGTCAAGGATGATTCCAAAGTCATTATCCTCACCGGAGCCGAAGACGCCTTCTGCGCCGGAGCCGATCTTGGTGGATTCAACGCGATGGATTCTGCAAATTATGAGGTCACAGAATCTCTGCGCACTACAACCAATCCTGCGATTATTGCGATGCGCGAAACGCCGAAGCCAATCATCGCCCGCGTCCACGGATTCGCCGCCGGAATCGGCTGCAATTACGCGCTCGCTTGCGATTTGATTATTGCATCCGAAGAGGCGAAATTTGCCGAACTTTTTGTGCGCATCGGATTGATGCCGGACGGCGGAGGAACGCACTTTGTCCCGCAGCTCGTCGGGTACCACAAAGCCTTCGAAATGATTGCGCTTGGCGAAACTGTGCTGGCGCAGGAAGCCTTCAAATTAGGCATTGTGAATCGTGTAGTTCCATACGCTGAATTGGACGCGACTGTCAATGCCATCGCTGAACGATTGAAGGCCTCACCCGCGATTTCATTGGCTAAAATTAAAGCTGGATTAAATTACGGAATGACGCACAGCCTCGCGGAATCTCTGGAATTTGAAGCCATCAATCAAGCCGAATGCTTCCACTCCGCCGACTTCCGCGAAGGCGTTTTAGCCTTCGTTGAAAAACGAAAAGCTGTTTTCAGCGGTAAGTAAAAATTTAAGCAATGTATGAAAATTCAGGAAACGTCTGAGGCACTGCGCCTAAAGGAATCCCACGATCATCACATTCCCTGGAAAAAATGGGGGCCATATTTAAGTGAACGCGCCTGGGGAACCGTCCGCGAAGATTACTCCGCCAACGGCGATGCATGGAATAATTTGACGTATGATCAATCGCGCTCCAAGGCCTATCGCTGGAGCGAAGACGGCATCGCGGGCATCTCTGATCGCTATCAAAATTTATGCTTTGCCGTCGCGTTGTGGAACGGCAACGATGATCACTTGAAAGAGCGATTATTCGGACTCTCAGGCCCGCAGGGCAATCACGGCGAAGATGTCAAAGAATATTATTTTTACCTTGACGCGACGCCGACGCATTCATATCTCAAGTACCAGTACAAATATCCGCAGGCGCGTTTTCCCTACGAAGAATTGATCGAAGCCAATCGCCGCCGCACTCGTCAGGAACCGGAAGTAGAATTACTCGACACCGGAATTTTTGATGACAATCATTACTTCGAAGTGAATGTTGAGTACGCCAAAGCCGCGCCCGAAGACATCTGCATTCGCATTGTCATCACCAACCGCAGCACTGATTTTGCGTATCTTGAAGTGCTGCCGACACTCTGGTTTCGTAACACCTGGGCCTGGGGAGCCGATGATCGAAAGCCTCGGATTCGCGCCGACGAGGACAACCTCAGCGTGCTTCGCGCGCGCCATTTTGATACTGGATTATGCCAGCTAATTTGCGATAATGCGCCAGCGTTTCCAGAACTTTTATTTACAGATAACGAAACAAATTATCAGCGGCTTTACAATGCCGAAAATATGTCAGCCTTCGTCAAGGATGGCATCAATAATTACATTGTAAATGGCGATAAAACGGCGATCAATCCGGGCCGTAGTGGAACGAAAGCCGCCGCTCGTTATCGCTTAAATATGGCCCCCGGAGCGACGGCGACGATTAAGCTTCGATTGACGAATGACATTGCTCCGAAGCCTGCGCTCGGCCCGCGATTTGATGAAATTTTTGAGGCGCGTTTACGTGAAGCTGATGAATTTCATGAATCGCTTTCGCCGAATCTCCAGAATGATGAATTGCGTCAGATTCAGCGGCAGGCATTCGCCGGGATGATCTGGTCGAAGCAATATTATCACTACGATGTCCCCCGCTGGATGCGCGGCGATCCTGGTATGCCGGAGCCTCCACGTAGCCGCCAGAAAGGACGCAATTATGCTTGGAGACACCTCAACAACGAAGAAATAATTTCGATGCCTGACACGTGGGAATACCCCTGGTTTGCGGCGTGGGATTTGGCTTTCCACTGCGTGCCGTTCGCCATCATTGACCCGGCTTTTGCGAAGGCGCAATTGATCCTGATGCTGCGCGAATGGTACATGCATCCGAATGGTCAGATTCCAGCGTACGAGTGGAACTTCTCTGATGTAAATCCTCCTGTGCATGCGTGGGCTGCGCTGCGTGTTTACCAGCTCGAGCAGGAAGTTTGGGGACGCAGCGACCGCAATTTTCTCGAACGAATTTTTCATAAGTTGCTTTTAAATTTTACGTGGTGGGTGAATCGAAAAGACGCGGAAGGCAACAACGTTTTTCAAGGTGGATTTCTCGGACTCGATAACATCGGAGTCTTTGACCGCAGTGCGACTTTGCCGAGCGGAGGTTCACTGGAACAATCTGATGCCACGAGTTGGATGGGAATGTACTGCCTCAATCTGATGAATATGGCGCTCGAATTAGCCAAAGAAAATCCCGCGTACGAAGACGTAGCATCGAAATTTTTCGAGCATTTTGTTCACATCGCCCGCGCGATGAACAACATGGCCGGACAAGGAATTTCGCTCTGGAATGATGAGGACGGATTTTATTACGACGTGCTGCATCTACCCTATCGGCAGGCGATTCCACTTCGCGTCAGATCAATGGTAGGCTTGATTCCATTGTTCGCGGCGACGACATTGGAAGAGGAAACCGTCAACAAATTCCCTAGCTTCAAGCGGCGCATGCAGTATTTCATTGATATGTTCCCCGAACTCAGCGCGAACATCGAAACCAGAGCTGATGAGAACGGACTGCGTCGTTTCCTATCGCTCGTGAACAGTAATCGCCTGCGTAAAGTGCTGCGATTCATGCTGGATGAAAAAGAATTTTTATCGCCTTACGGAGTTCGCTCCTTGTCGCGTTATCATCTGGAAAATCCGTATCGAATACAACTCGAAGAAAATTCTTATGAAGTGAATTACGAACCCGCCGAATCGCAAACTCCACTCTTCGGAGGCAATTCAAACTGGCGCGGCCCGATCTGGTTTCCTGTGAATTATTTATTAATCGAAGCCTTGCAAAACTTCCATCAATTCCTGGGCGATGAATTCAAAATTGAGTACCCGACAACTTCAGGGAAAAAGCTGAACCTGAACGAAATCAGTCAGGATTTATCAGCTCGCCTGACGAAACTTTTTCAAATTGACAAAAGCGGCTCCCGCCCAATAAACACAGGTGTCAACCGCTTTCGTGACGACAAGAGCTGGCGCAATTTAATTTTATTTCACGAATATTTTAACGGAGAAAACGGCGCAGGCTTAGGAGCTTCGCATCAGACGGGATGGACGGGATTAATTGCTGAGATGATTTATCGTAGAAGTAAAAAATAAATTATTGAAAAAAACCGAGGCAATGATATTGTCGCGTTGGAGTCAAAAAGAAAGAAAAGAGAAGAGAAGATTCCACCTTTTAGGAGAAATAGAACTTTCCCCCAAGGCATTCATTGGGCCACATGGAGTGAATTTATTGAGCGGTCTGTAATCAATCCCCCATCGTTCGAATTTGATTTTTGGACTGAAAGCATTTCTTGAGAACTTAAAACAAGCTGGGTGCTAGGAAGCATATATTGCCGGGAGTTTCATAACGAATAAATCTGAGCCGCAGGATTTTGATGGGAGCTGGAGTAAATTCGGCGTTGATCCTTCAAAACTTGATTCGGTACTTTTGGATTTTAGTAATGATCGTATTGCACAAAAAACGAAATACGGAGGAGAAATGTTCATCGCACAGGCTCCAGCTAACGACAAGCACATCTTTCTAGGTTTCTTTCAGCGCGACCGCAGGAATCAACCCAAAGGAATTATCGGTATTAAATTGAGCGAGGACTTTTTATGATTGCAAACGAAAGAGAATATCGAGTTACAAACTCATGTTACGCAGCGAGAAATCTTGAGATAAACTTGACGTATGGACAAGACTCTGTTTGACCTCTACACCGATTATTT
>JAYTCQ010000184.1:0-4583 GCA_043736395.1 Blastocatellia bacterium
TGGCGGTTTCTCCTGTCAAAGAACGAATTGTTGTTGTCACCATTGATTCTACCTCAATGGCTCGAGAAACCGTCTTTACAACATCAAACGGAAATAACGGAATTTACGGAATACAAAAAGCCACATGACGCTTTTTCGTTTGTTCCGTTATTTCCGTCTGTTTCGTTATTTTGCCTTAATTTTATGTCTTGAGTTTCGACTTTGGAGTTCAGCATGACCACTACCAACACTACCACCTACACCGATTCAGAAATTCACGCGCTCGCCGCACATTTTGAACATAAGCCGCTCGAAGATAATTTGCGTTGGGCTTTTTCGACCTTTGCGCCGCGTATTGCGATGACTTCGAGTTTTGGCGCGGAAGGCGTAGTCTTGATTGATCATCTCGCAAAATTAGATTTACAGCTTCCCGTGATTTATCTCGACACAGGTTTTCATTTTCCTGAAACGCATACGCTGACGGAGCGGTTGCAGGAACGCTATAGTCTTGAGATTCGATCACAAGAGCCGGGGATTTCGATTGACGAGCAGGACGAAAAATTCGGCGAAAAATTGTATAAGACTGATCCCGATACGTGCTGTAGTTTGCGCAAAGTGGAACCATTGAAACAGGCACTGCAAGGGCTGGATGCGTGGTTAGTGGCACTGCGCCGCGATCAATCTCCTTCGCGTGCGAACATCAAAATTGTGGAATGGAACGCCAAGCATAATTTGGTCAAAATTAATCCATTGGCGCGATGGACGCGCAAAGATATTTGGGATTACACGTTGAAGCATAAATTGCCGTACAACGAATTGTATGACGAAGGCTATGCGAGCATTGGCTGTTTTCCGTGTACGAAAAAAGTGAATGCCGGAGAGCACGAGCGTAATGGTCGTTGGGCGGGAACCGGGAAGGTCGAATGCGGCATCCATTTGTAAGGTGAAGTGGGTTGCCGCGAATTGGCTTTTGAGTGGTGATCTGCTATATTTCACAAGGATTTTTTAAAGGTATTTTCTAACTATGTATTAGAAAATCAAAAGCTTGCTGACTGGGAAGATTTTTAAATAGTTTGCTTACAAGGCAACTCTCCTTCACGACTGTTTTTTACACTCGCGGTTTCTCTTTGCCATCGTTTTGTTTCTCTTCCTTCCCGGTCTTACGCGCGTGTCAGGTGAAAACAGCTTCCCGAAAAAGCTTAGGTGGTTGAATAATTTTCTAAAAAAGCAAGCGGTTGATCTTGTTTACTGATGATCTATGGGACTGAGATTGCGGACAATATTTTCAATCGGTTTTGCGATTCTTTTGATCTTTGAATGTACGGGCTGTCGGCGTCCGCAGGAAGCGACAGATGTTAATACAATTACGCTTTATGGTTTCTCGGTTATGGAGGAACCAATGCAAAAAGCAATTTTCCCGGCTTTTCAAAAAGAATGGTTGGAGCATACGGGCAAGCAGATCAAATTTTCTTCCTCGTTTGCCGGTTCTGAAATGGTCACGAATCAAATCGTTTCCGGAGTGCCTGCCGATGTCGCAATCGTCGCGATTGAGCGCAATGCTGTGCGCCTTAAAAATTTTGGCGCCACGAAAACGGATTGGCATCAATTTCCATACGAGGGCATCATTAATCGCTCACCGTTTGTGATTGTGGTGAGAAAAGGGAATCCGAAAAAAATTAAGGATTTCGAAGATTTAGCGAAGCCCGGCGTCAAATTGATTCATCCTGATCCTAATTCTTCTGGCGGCGCGATGTGGTCTTTGCTTGCGATTTACGGGTCGGAATTGATGAAGTCAGAACAGGAATTTGGAGTGCGCGACACGAAAAGAGCCGAGGTTTTACTGAGCGATGTTTGGAAGAATGTGATCGCGACACCGGAATCGGCACGACAGGCACGCACGCAATTTGAATCTGGCTTTGGTGATGTGATTGTGACTTACGAACTCGAAGCGTTACAGATGCACGAACGTAAGACGCCAATTGAAATTATTGTTCCGGCTTCGACGATTTTTAGTGAACATACCGTCGTGATGATTGATCGTCGGATGCCAAAAGAAAAACGCGAAGTCGTGGACGCTTTCATTAAATTTTTATGGAGCGACACAGCACAGAAAGCTTTTGTGAAATACAATTTTCATTCCATTACGGACGAAGAAGTGAATGACGCAGAAACAAAATTTGGTAAAATATTATTACCGTTTTCGATTAACGATTTAGGCGGCTGGGCGCGGGCTTATCCTGAAATTATCGAAGGCATTTGGATGCTGAAAATTCAGGCGAAGCGGTAATGTAGCGTAAACTTTTAGTTTGTGTTGCTTCCATCGCAGGATATTTTCAAAGTGATTTGTTCTGTAATCAGCGCAAACCGAAAGTTTACGCTACATAAAAAAGATGAGTGCGATAACTTACAATAACTCACAAAAGAAAGTGGCTCGCCACTTTGATTTTGCGCGTCCGGTCGGCATCGGATTCGTCGTTATGGCGATGTTGCCGCTCGTCATCCTGCCGATTCTTTCCATTTTTATTTTTGGTTTTAGTAAAGGTCCCATTCATTTTTGGGAGGCCTTAACGAATCCTGCCGCGCTCTTTGCTTTGAAATTGAGTTTGTGGACCAGCACCATCGCAACAATTTGTAATGTGATTTTCGGATTGATCGCCGCGTGGGTCATGACGAAATATGAGTTTCGTGGCGATTCGGCATTGATGATTATTATCAGTTTGCCGACTGCGATTCCGACCGCGGTGGCCGGATTTGCTCTCATGCTTTTGTGGGGGCCATACGGGTTACTAGGCAAATATTTAGAAAATACTGAATGGCAAATTATGTTCACGACAGCGGCGATTATCCTGGCAAATATTTTTGTCACGTTCCCGCTGGCGTTCGGAACAATCAAGCCTGTCCTTGAGAATTTTGATACGAATTTAGAAGCCGCCGCCGAAACTTTGGGCGCCTCACGTTGGCAGACATTTCGCTATGTTGTATTACCGACATTGCGCAGTGCAATCGTGACCGGAGCTTTGCTGACCTTTGCAAGATCAGTCGGAGAATTCGGCTCTACGATTTTGGTGAGTGGTAACATGATGATGAAAACACAGACGGCCCCGCTGTATATTTTTACGAAATTCAATGCCGGTGAAACCGAAGCCGCGAATGCCATCGCTGTTATTTTAGCAGTGATTTCATTCGCGATATTTTCACTGATTCTGATCTTTCGAAAAAGGCTTGAAAGATAGATGTTAGATGCCAGATGTTGGATGCTAGATAAAAATCCAACATCCAACACCTAGCATCTACTCCCAAAGTGAGGTAACTGTGGTAAGAGAAATGGTGATGACATTATTCCCTGAAACTCAAGCCTTTGCGCAGCGCAATGCGGAAACGCAAACAGCGCTCAGCGTCAAAAATCTGACTAAAAGTTATGGCGATGAAGTCGTTCTCAAAGACGTCAGTTTTGAGGTTGCCGAAGGCGAAAGCCTGGTTTTATTAGGGCCATCTGGCAGCGGTAAAAGTACAACCCTTAGAATTATCGCGGGGCTTGAAACGCCAGATAACGGCGAAGTGCTTTTACATAATCGTGACATTGCCAACGTTCGCGCACGTGAGCGAAATGTCGGCGTTATTTTTCAAAACTACGCTTTATTTCCAGAGATGACCGTCGCTGAAAACATCGGCTTTGGATTAAAAATTCGCGGCGTTCGCAAACGTCAGCGAATGGAAACCATTAATAAATTATTAGACTTGATTGGATTGAATGAACAGCGCGATAAAAAGCCGCGACATCTTTCCGGCGGTCAACAGCAACGCGTCGCCATCGCCCGTGCTTTGGCTTACGAACCCGAAGTTTTATTGTTTGACGAATCGTTCAGCGCGCTTGATCCGCATACACGCACCGTCCTGCGACGTGAGATTCGACAGCTCTTGCAGAAGCTTCGCGTGCCCGCAATTTTCATCACGCACGATCAGGAAGAAGCGATGGAGATGGGCGACCACATCGCCATTCTGAACAAAGGTCGGCTGGAGCAGATCGGGACACCGGAAGAAATTTATAACGATCCGAAAACAGAATTTGTCGCGACATTTTTGGGTGCGGCCAATGTCTTAAGTGGTGAATGGCAGGACGGGTTAATTCAATTGGAGAGCGGTTATTTTATCGTCCCTCCCGTAGATTTATTGGATGCTTTGATTGACGATAATGAAAAATTGAAAATCATTTTTCGCCCCGAAGATGTCACGCTCAGCCTCACCGTTGGCGTTCCGAGTTCACCGTATTATTTAGGCGATGGAGAAGTCACCGAAGTCCGGTTTACCGGCGCGACCGAGGCGCTGGTGATTAAACTTGCCAACGTAAAACAAACTCGTAACCGCGGAAAAATTACGGAGGTTGTCACCAATTTTATGGATTACAAACCAAAGGAATTTTTCATCAAAGCCATTCGCAACAAATGGGATTCGCGGAAAGTCAGACTCAAAGTTGGCGACAAAGTGGCGATCTGTTTGAAGTCGCAAAAAGTTCTGCGCGGAACTGAATAAATTGCAGAAGCCCGCACGCAGTAAGGGCGCTTTTTCTTATGAGATGGCGCCCTTACTGCGTGCGGGCTTCTGCA
>JAYTCQ010000185.1:0-2486 GCA_043736395.1 Blastocatellia bacterium
ATTTGCGGGCAGTGCGGCTCCACCAAAGAGCATCACCTTTAAGCGAGCGAAAAAATTGCGCCGAAGTTCTGCATCATTTTCTAAATACGGCAACAAAGCTTCATATCCGCGCGGCACATTAAAATATGCCGTCGGAGAAATTTCGCGCAGGTTTTGCACGGTTTTTTCAATCAATCCAGGCATCGGACGACCTTCGTCAATATAATAAGAACCACCGTTAACTAACGTCATTCCGAAAATATAATTGCCCGCCATCGTATGATTCCACGGCAACCAATCAACTACCATGGGAGGCTCATCAGCGAGCAATGGCCACGTCTGCACGTGCGCCTGCTGATTCGAACACATCATTCGCTGCGTATTAATCACTGCTTTCGGTTCACCTGTGGAGCCGGAAGTCAGCAAAAATTTTACAATCGTTTCGCCGTGAACTGCCTCATATGCGCGATCAACTTCTTTTGAATTTTCGCTTTCTAACAAGGTAGAAAACGATCGGGATTCACGCGACATTTCTTCTGCATTTCGGAGTGTAATCAATTCAAAATCAAAGCCACTCAACGCGGAAATTGCCGGAGCAAAACGCTGCCCGTCTTCAGCAAAGACAAGCCCCGGATTCATCAACGAAAAAATCGTTTTTAATTTTTTGAAGTCACGCGACATCAATGAATACGACGCGGAAATTGGCACGTACGGAATTCCAACATGCATCGCTGCAAGCGCTAATAACGCGTGTTCGATGGAGTTTTCTGAAAGGATTGCGAGTGGACGCGCAGTCGATAAATTGTATTTGAGCAACGCTGAAGCAATGGCGCGTACGTGTGTGAGCGTTTCACGATAATTCAATGTTCGCCATTCATCACCCTCGCGCTGCGCCAGAAAAATTTGTTCAGGTTTTTCACTGGCCCAGCGTTCCAAAAATTCGCCGAGGCATCGCGCGTACGGCGCAGGCGGTACAGGCGAGCGCAAAATAATGGTTCCGTCAGGGCGGCGCTCCACTTCGACTTGCGCGTCGAGGAAATTAACCGGCACAAATTCAGTCATTGTAATTTCAGTTAAATCAGCCATCTAGTTAAGAGGATTGCAAGAATCGTAGCGTGAACTGTTAGTTCACGCTGTTTACATCAGCAATTATTTCCAAAAAAATTGAGAACATGGCAAGCGTTTCGGAAGGCACTTTAAATGCCATTAGCGCGAACTAACAGTTCACGCTACACCCAAACTTCGCGGGCAATTTCTGAGGACAATTTCAGCTTCGCTTCCTGATCGGCTTCAGTTAAATGATTGCCTTCCAGCGTCGAAGCGAAACCACACTGAGGACTCAACGCCAATCGCTCCAGCGGAACAAATTTCGCCGCTTCTTCAATTCGCGATTTCAATTCATCTTTATTTTCGAGGGCGGCTTTTTTGGAGCTAATGAGACCTAAAACTACGGTGCGATCTTCGGGGACTTCCGCTAACGGTTCAAATCCGCCGGAACGCGCATCGTCAAATTCCAATAAGAAACGATCAAATTTTGTCTGGCTAAAAACTTTGGTAATTGGCCCGTAATCGCCCTGCGCATAAAATTTGCTTTGATTATTCCCACGGCACAAATGAAGCGCAAAACTGATGCCGGGATTATTTCCAATCACGGCGTTATCCATCTCAATCGCGAGATCAAGCAAGCGGTCAGGATCATTGCCGCGAGCGCGATAGCCTTCACGCAAAACCGGATCAAGCAATGCCGTGTATTGTGGTGAATCAATTTGAATGTAGTTGCAGCCGAGGCGAATTAATTCTGCGACTTCGCCGCGCAAAATGTCTACGAGATCGGCGAGGTAGGCATCAACTGTGGCGTAGGCAGATTTCGATTTTTCAGCATCGTAATACGCCGCAGCTTGTTGAGCGCTGATGAGCGTGACTTTTACGGGAGCTTTGGTTTTCGCGCGGAGATACGTAAATTCTTCGGCGCACATGTGGCGTTTTCGCTGGAGCTTTGAAACAACGACGGGGCGTTGCAACACCAGCTCTTCGCCTTCGTCATTGCGAAACGGAATCGCCCATCCACCGTATTTATCAAAGCCATCAACGGCTTCAATAAGATGTCCGTAAAAAGCATAACGGCGCAATTCACCATCGGTGACAACGGCGATTCCGGCGCGTTCCTGCAAAGCGATTGCTTCGTCAACGGCGCGGTCTTCGATTTGTTTGAAGGCAATATCGGTGAGATTTCCGGCTTCGTATTCAGCACGGGCGTCTTTCAAATAAGCCGGACGCAATAAGCTTCCGACGACATCAGTTTTATAATTAGTCATATTTTTTTGAATCGTAATAGTGCGCCTGCAAATGAAGAAGAGAGATAACGGAACAAACGGAAATAATTACGCGTTTCTCTTCTCCGTTTGTTTCGTTATTTCCGTTTGATGTTGTAAAGACGGTTTCTCGAGCCATTGAGGTAGAATCAATGGTGACAACAACAATTCGTTCTTTGACAGGAGAAACCGCCA
>JAYTCQ010000186.1:0-21268 GCA_043736395.1 Blastocatellia bacterium
GACTGCAAGTAGCAGTAGGTATTGCTCCCTCGGAGTTAGTGACTTGCTCTGGTCATTGCTAAACAAACGAAGCAGATCATTGGAAAGGTTTTTAAAAGATTGATAATTATAGCCAACCCTATCAACATTTTTCCCCTGATCCAGTCTCCACGGTTTCCAATGCCCCATCCCTCCGTTTAGTCCCGCACGTCCGCCGTGCGGTCCATGATCTTGTACTGAATGTACTATGAACCCAGCCCATTGAATTTTAGAGGCACTGCCACTATCAATTAACCCGTGAAAAATTGCTTTCCCATAGAAAATTTGCTCATCCGAAGCGAAATGAATATTCGCACTTGGCCCCTCACCGACCGCACCCAACGCTGTATTTTTGGGATTCGTAGCTGCATATTCAAAGGAGTCGGCACCACCAGGAAGGTCACTTGCGAAATCTCCTACTTGCTTAGCTACTTTGGGAGAAATACTCCCAGAAAGATTTCCTATAAATTCAGCTTGCGCACCGTGAGCACAACCCTCGTATAAACCTAGTGGGTCTACCAAATTTATGGGATCACTCAAAGTGTACTGATAACGATTTAGACTTTGAGGGTTTGTAACTCTAATACTGCCAGTATAGGGATCGGGGCTATTACACCGTCCTGATTTCGTTTCCGCTTTCCTAAACAACGTATGATCCAAGCCGTTTGCAGTCTCGCGTTCCATTCCGGCAAATCTTGTGCGGGATGGATCACTTGCGCCGTAGCCCTGCGCACCCGTTCGCATTCCAGTATTTGAAGAGATTTCTTCACCAAATGGAAGATAATCATGCCGCGCGACAACTCCGCCCGTATCGTTCATCACCACACTGTTTGATCCTAAATGATTGCTCATCAAATACCGTACTGTCGCTCCTTCAACTGTGGCAACATCTCCAATATATTCACGCAATAGAGTTGTTCCATTATATTCTGCAATTAATCGCCCTCTAATATCATAGACCGAAGTTAAAGTAACACCTGAAACCGTCGCGCAGATACGTTGCCCAGCAGCATTATACACTGCTGTCGTCGCGCCGTTATTGGTCGAGACCTCGCGGTTGTTCGCATCGTATCCGTAACTCACATTCGCTTTGAATTTATTATCATTCGTGACATTGCCTCCTGCATCATACGTGATGCCGCTGGCAAAACGATTCGTGGTGCGATCAACGTCAGTCGTTGCTACATTGGTGTACGCGAGTCCAGTATTTTGAGTTTGCGAAGTGTTTTGATAGCGATTGCCAAATCGGTCATAGCCGTAATGCGTCCGCCAACTGACCTGATTATTGTCGCCGCGATATTCTCCGGCAACTGACAAGCGGCCTAATGAATCGTAGGTATGACGCTGTTCCCATTGTTTCGCTCCGCCAATGAAGCCTTCAATTTTGGCGATTTGTCCGTTGTTTTTCGTTGCATCCAGCGTCGTATTGTTCGCGTCGTATTGCCCGTAAGAATAATCGTAACGCTGTAGCTCCGTACCGCTCTTCACTAAATTTATCTGGCTCAATTGCAATCGCGCATTGAACGCCATGGTTTGCACTGCACCATTGCCTAAAGTTTCTGTACTCATCGCACCGTGCGCGGTGTAATTAATCGCTGAAGCATACGTGCGATCAGCATCGGCGATGCTGGTTAGCCCTCCACCGCCAGCCATATAATTGGCAGTAACAATCCGACCGGAAGGATAAGTTTCAGAGGTCAATTGCCCTGCCTGATTATATCCGTAGCTCATAGTATACGGGGTCGTGCCAACAACTTGTTTATGCTGGCTGATGCGTCCCATTAAATCGTAATTGTATTGAATTTTGGTTTCCGGTGCGGCTCCTAGAGCTACTGTTTTCGCTTCGGTTAATCTGCCTTTATTGAAATACCCACTTAGAGGCTGGTCATAAGTGTAAGTCACGGAAGGTGTGGCAACAGTTGGTGTCCCGCCTGAATAGGAAATCCCGGTCAAGCGATTGAGAGGATCACTATACGTGAAATGTGTATTCGTCCCGCGCGCGTCCCACGCATCCAAAACTTTTCCGTCCAGATCATAAACAATTTTCTTTGACCAATTATTGTTATTCGTCAACGGATCAGCTTGTACATGAGGAGCAGCTTGTTCCACCTGTCGTTCGTGAGTCAGTCGTGACAATCCGTCATATTTAAAGTACCTGCATTGTGTTTCCGCCGCAGTGTTGATCTGGATAGTTTTGACTGCGTTACCCAGAACGTCATACTCGTAATTTGTTTTTTGTGTCGGTGCTGCCAGTGTGCCTAAATTACCATTGGCGTCAGGCTCGTGGACTTCTAATAATCGTCCAATCGCATCGGTAATACTACGACGCTGCTTGAGAGCTTGATCGGTGACGGTTTGCACTGTGCCATTCGCGGTCGAACCGTCATAATTCATTTGCGCGGTGGTAGAGCCATCCGGTGCGGTGGCAGCCGTAATACGGTTCAAATCATCATAGGTAGAATATGACCAGCTTGCGCCGATTGGAGTAATCCTGTTGAGACCATAATAAGGACTATTACGACGATTGGGACGACCAACAGAATCATACTCGACGTCACTAATGGAGCGGGTTGTATTTGTTGTATTGCTATGCCCGAAGCTTCTCGTAG
This sequence comes from Blastocatellia bacterium, assembly GCA_043736395.1. GTDB lineage: Bacteria > Acidobacteriota > Blastocatellia > RBC074 > RBC074 > JAFDVL01. The sequence goes on from JAYTCQ010000186.1 coordinate 2,628, forward strand.
GTTGTCCGATTCCATTATAAAACTGATAAGTCATGAAGGTACTTGTACCAGTCCAAGTCCTAACACCTACATAATAATTCATGTGGTTAATATCCGGTGCCGCGTAAAGCAGGTCGAAGGGGATGTAATCCGTTTTGCCGCCATCAGGTCGAGTGATTGTATAAAGACGCAACGAATACATATCGTAATCATAAGTTGTAAGCTGGTTATTTTCATCACGCGCTTCCCGTACTAGACCTGTATTGAAATCGTAAGTCGCTGTCGAAGTTAATTGTCCGCCAGTGCCTCGCGCTACCTGCGAAGGATAGGTAAATTCATTGGCTTTGATGTATGTATAAGTTTTTAGATTACAGCAACTAGCCGTTTCGGTAATTAAATTTCCGGCGATGTCGTAAGCGTAACTGATTTGATTGGCTTCCAGTGACGCCGTTTCAGTCGCAGCAGGTTTTGCCCAGCGTTTGGTTTTGGTGACATTGCCGCGATAGGCGGTAGCCGGATTGTAAGGACTGGCAAATAGTTCAATTGAAGGACAATCGCCGTTGCATTGAATGCCGTTCACAGAACATGGCGGATCATAACAATTCCAGTAGCATTGTGGATCCTGACAATCTGGGTCACTCATATCATTCGTAAAACCAATTGATTCATTGCAAGCGTAAGGATCATAGGACTTATCATAACCAGCAATATTGGTACATCCCGCTGCGGTACTACGCGCCAGGAGACTGGTTCCTGAAACGCCTGTAGCTGAGTCTGCATTGTCGTAAACAAAATCTGTTCGAGAAGCAACCGTACCGTTCGCCGCTTTGAGCACAATTGATTTAGGCAAATGAATGAGCCAACGATTGATCCAGCCTGCCCCTGTTTCATAAGTAGTTTCAGTCCGACGAATCTCAATTCCGTCATATCCTTTTTCAATCGCCAGCGTCACGTTGTTATAAGAATCGTATGTATATTCAGTGATTTTTGATTGTAGCTGTCCGCCGCCAACCGTTACAGACGAAGTTGACTTGCTGACACGAGAATTTACTCCGGGCTGATTAGGATCATATTCCAAAACCGTCTTGGCTAACACAGTTCCGCTTGAATTTTTCAAGCACGTTTCGTTCACCAGCCCGGTAAATGATCCTGTCAGGATTTTCTTTGTTTCAGTTACTCGCCCATACGCATCAGTGACAGTGGTGATGCCTGTGGTTGGATTGGAAGAAAAAGTAGTAATGACATCGCCGCCATTTGTATTGCCGGCCCAATTATCATTGCGCTGCGTAAATTGCGGCACATCGCTGAGGTTGCTGGCAGTGAGCGGATAGTTATAGGTTGTGGTGGCTGCCGCAGTCCCTTCATTCGTAATCGAATCTTCCAACGTCGAAAAAGGATCAAAGGAACCCATTCCGCGCATTTGCTTGATGCGATAAATCATCCCATAGCTGGAGTATTCATATTTCGATCCAGTCGAAGTCGCTGGGTAATACACATATTTCAAGACACGTTTTGTGCCGGGATTACTCGTTCCAGAACCGGGGCTTTGAAAGCTTGCTGTAATCGCTAAGTCTTGATAATAAAGACGCACGGCAATCAATTCTCCTGAATTGTTATAGCCGGGAATAGTGATCGTAAATAATTCGCCACCCGCTGTGTAGTAAAATTTGACATACCGACCCAGCGAATCCTCAATTGAAGAAATTTTAGGTCCGACTCCATTGACATAGTTAATCTTGATGTAATTACCATTACGATCCGTAATTTTAGTAGGATAGGCATCTATGTATCTCCAATAGAGTCCGTTATATGGAATTTGCTCGATAGCCGTTTGGACGCCCGCTCCATAATCTACTCGCGTACCATCCGTATAAACTTTAGTTCCTATCGCAGAAACGGAATGGTAGCCTTGAGGATTATTGTCAATAAATCTTGTAAATGAACCATCCGTAGCTTGAAAGGTACCGATAGATTGAGATTGCAGCTGATATTGTTGTTGTGTGCCATCACCATCAATCATGCTTCTGATGCTGAGTGTCCCGTACTGGTAAGCCTGATAATTTGTATCAACGACAGACATTTTGCCATAGCCGAGATTGAACCCCGGTGTCAGACTGCTCATGTTGTCAAAGTAATAATCCAATCCATTCTTTTTCCAGACCAAACTGTTGTAATAAAGCCCTAAGCCAACACCCGGCCCACGTCCTGCCAGATTCACGAGCGGCACACCAAAACTAAAATCGGCGCTGCCTGGCCGTTCGGTACCTTCGGTAGCTGCGGCTGGAGTCGAGGAGCTTGCTTCTGTGCGATTCACAGGCCTGCCAGTGTCGTAAATTCGGGTCGTTTGATAACTGCTCGGTGGTGTTCCACCAGATTGAAATGCGGCTGTTGAGGCTTTTGTCATACGCGCCAACCCCGTGACAAACTTTGTTTTTGGGCGGTTAGTTTTATTCAAAGCAATTTTGTCGTTGCGTATTCCACCTGTATCCATCAATCCAATTTTTGGTTTTTCAAGTTTAACTTTTGGAGCGTGAACCACTGTCACTTCTGTGGTCGAAATTTGCGTCCCAGCTTTGGCGGTAATGGTCGTCGTACCTGGATTGCCCGCAATTAAAACATCGCCCTGAATGACCATCGCGACTTTATTATTACTTGAGGAAAATTCAGTTTTAAGCCCTTGCAAAGCTTGTCCCTTATTATCATTCGGAATGGCAGATAATTGCATCCGCTGCCTCGTATACATCTCCAACTTAGCGGGTGTTTCAGATTTTAGCTTGGCAACTTTTGCAGACAATACGTCCTTCTCTTCACGTTCTTTATGTTTTTTTATTTCCGGCTCGGGACGTTCCAGCGGATCCATGAGTTCATCTTGACCATTCACTGCGGCTTTGATTTGAGCTAATAACACATTAACGCTAATAATATTTTGCGTCGAAAAAGTATCCGCCCAAACCGTTTGCGGAAAAGCCAGTGAAAGCATCAGGGCAATGGCTAAGCATTGGCGTAAATAGTGTCGCAAATTAACACGACGAGAAATATTCAGGCACTGTGAAAAGACTGAGAAAATACGTAATGAATCAGACATGGGTTGTTGCTCCAAAAGTAAAAACAGGCAGACTTCGCCACGGACATTCCGTCAGCAAGATCGGGCGAAAATTTCTTTGCTTGAAAAGTTTTATTTGGTACGGAAGTTGCGGGGGGGGGTAAGTTCGTAGAGGCGTTGCCACAGTCACACAACTGTCGAGTAATCAACACACGAGTTTTCGCGTTCAAAAGAAAATGCATAACAAGTCCGTCTCAATGACTTACTACCCAAAAACAAAAATGTCGTTTTTATAAACGCAAGCTATCTCAAAAAATCTTGATGGCTAAAACAAGAAGGCTAGAAATCTCTTAATTGATTTTTTGAAACGCGCAGACCTTAACACGAAGTATTCGATGGCTGTCAAGAGGAAAAGTGAAAATTAATGTGGCATTAATAAAAAAAATTATTCTTGAAATGCGGATTAGGTATACACAATTTCGTGGAATTCTTATATGTAACCGCAGTTTAGGAATCTTCTTCATCGCCAATCACAAATTTCCTAGCAATCCCTAAATCTTTCAATTTTTGCTGAAGGCTTTGGCGATGCATGCCGACTTTTTCGGCGGCTCTGGTGACGTTTCCATTTGTTTCAATCAGACATCTTTCGATGTAGGATTTTTCGAAGGCTTTTCTTGCTTCGCGGTAATCATCCAGAAATGGAATGTGCAGCGAAGTACTGTCAATATTGGCTGAAATTGATGTTTGATTTTTAGTAGGCGTGATAAATTCGGCGGGCAGATCGGACAATTCTAAACTTTCGCCGTCGGCTAAAACGATGCTTCGTTCGATGACGTTGCGGAGTTCGCGGATATTTCCGCGCCATTCGTTGGACATCAATTGGGCTAAGGCTTCGCGGCTGATGGAGCGACATTTCAAATTATATTGCCTGGAATATTGCTGCAAAAAATGTTCGGCTAAGACGGGAATATCAGAAACTCTTTCGCGCAGCGGCGGAAGATTCATTTGGACTACGCGGAGGCGATAATATAAATCGCCGCGAAATTTTCCGGCTTCGACTGCTTTTTCTAAATCTACATTGGTCGCGCTGATGACGCGGACGTCAACCGGAATTGAAGTCGCAGAACCCAGCCGTTCGACTTTTCTCTCTTCTAAAACTCGCAACAATTTTGCCTGTGTCGTCAGGCTCATATCGCCGATTTCATCCAGAAAAATTGTCCCGCCGTGCGCGAGTTCAAATTTGCCTTTGCGCTGATTTGCCGCGCCTGTGAACGATCCTTTTTCGTGTCCGAGCAATTCGGATTCGATCAGCTCGCTCGGCATCGCGGCGCAATTCATCGCGATGAATTGTCCATCTCTGCGATGTGAGCTTTGATCGTGAATTGCACGGGCCACGAGTTCTTTTCCGGTACCGGATTCGCCGCGAATTAATACGGTAATTTCTGTCGCCGCAACCTTCGCAATTAATTCATAAACCTTCCGCATGCCATCGCTTGTGCCGATTAATTCGCCGGAGCCTTTTATCGCCGCAAGTTCTTCTTTAAGCCGTGCATTTTCCTGCCGCAGCCCACGGGCTTCGAGCGCATTTTTGACGACTAAGCGGAGTTCTTCTAATTCGAAAGGCTTGGCCAGATAATCGTACGCGCCTGCTTTGATGGCTTCGACGGCGGTGCGTTCGGTGCCGTGCGCCGTAATCATAATCACTTGCGGAGCAGAATCCTGCGCGGCTAATTCATGCAGAAATTCCATCCCGCTCGTACCCGGCAAATTGTTATCGAGGAGAATTAAATCAGGCTTGCGCTGCGCGATTAAGAAGCGTGCGACTTCGACACTTTCAGCTTCAGAAGCATCGTAATTTTTCAGCGCACGCCGCATCCCCAGCCGTGCCGCTTCTTCGTCGTCAATGATGAGGATGGTGGGTTCGGGCATAGATTATGGGATGATAATTTTGTGAGCAAATGTTGGATAAACGCGGCGAAAATGTTTTGCATTGAAGGAAAGGATATGATCTACATTAGCTTTAATTCCGGCAAAAACGATCACAGCATCATAGACAATTCCACCAGTCAGTCCGATCTGTGCCAAGTGTTTGATAATTGAAAGATACTCTTCTTTATTCAAAGATATGACTTCAAAATTATTTAAGACTTCCTCTTCTATTTGCTCAACAATGTACTCTGGAGAGATCGTTTGTAAGTCAGGAATTCTACTGATTACCGCATAAAGCTCGGCAATAGTATGAACGGATATATACCCTTCGATTTCTTTGCGATACACTTTTTGAAGCCAAGGTAAAGCGGGATCATGCTGAGAATGAGTCCCAATTAACGCTGCAATCAAAATATTCGTATCGAACAAATATTTCACCGATCAATTCCTTCCATCAATTTTTCCATTCGCTCATTGCGATCCCTTTCCAATGCATTATGAATTTGCTCTCTCGGAATCCCATAAAGAACCCTGACGCCGCCTTCATTCACAAAATGGGGTCCAACCGAAGATTTTCTTAGTAGGATTTCACCATTATCGCCAACTTCAAAAAAAAGTTTGCTCCCTGGTTCGAATTCAAGTTCTTCAAGAATTTCTTTAGGAATTTGCATAACGCCGGATTGATCCACAACAGCTTCAATTAATTGACTCATAAAACCTCCTAGTTACGCATCAACTTTATCGTGAATCGCGTCCCGCGTCCATCATTAACCGGACTCACGACATTCAACTCACCGCCAATTTCTCTGACTCTTCGAGCGACTATCGCCAAACCTAAGCCTGTCCCACGTTGCTTCGTCGTAAAGAACGGTTCAAAGATTTTTTGTTGTAATGAACTTGGAATTCCTGAGCCGTTATCTGTGATTGAAATTGTCATTGGTTCGTCGCTGCTGAGGTGTATCAAACCAGTGTCATTATTGATTGGAATCGCCTGAGCGGAATTGATAATTAAATTCGTCAGGACTTCTTTGAGTGCGGCTACGGTTGATCCGTCGAGGGTTGGATTTGCCTTTAAATCTAAAGTTATTTTGACGTTGCGCTTTTCGCATTCGGTACGCGTGAGGGCGATGACGTTCGCAATTACTTCGCTTAAATTTGCCGAAGTTGCAGCGACTACAGCGGGACGCGAAAAGCTTAGCAGTTGTGAAACGCTGCGATTGAGGCGGTTAATTTCTTCGGTGATTAAATCTAAATCGCGTCCGTATTCGCGGCTGACATTTTCGTCTTCGCGCATCACTTGGGCGATAGATTTAATCGAACTTAACGGATTTTTTATTTCGTGTGCAATCGTTGCTGCCATTTGCCCCATCACGGCTAAGCGTTCGCGTTCGGATAATTCGCGTTCGAGATTTACCTTTTCTTCGAGCAGGCTGGCGCGTTCGATGGCGATGGCGAGTTGTCCTGAAAGCACCGTCAACACTTCGCGTTTATCGGCAGAAAGATGCTGCAGCAGGCTGCGTACAAGCAGCAATCCAATGACTTTTTCTTCGCGCCACAATGCGTAACATGCGAGTGCATCGAGAGGAATTAATAATTCTGCTTCTTCAATTTCGCGCTCTTGACGGCGTTCGGCGAATTCGAATAAATGCTGATATTTCGCATCGTTCGCGTCTGTAACGATCGAGATTTCGCGCAACGCCAACGCTTCGGAAATTCTTTTTTCAGCGTACGAAATAAATTGTTTGAGCGAATGGTAATGCTCGGCTTCGGTTCCAAGTTGCGTCACGAGGTCGCGGTATAATCCGACTTCGCGAGTGAAAAGTCTTTGAATATTTAGCGCGGTAATTCTTCGTAAGGGTTCAGCGAGCAACATTAATCCTAATATCAAAATCGCTTCGACGACGCCGGGGCGAATCGCATAATTCGCTTCAATAATTGTCGCGACGCGGCGGATGCCGTAGAGATAAATCACCATCACCAGCAACGCAAAAATTGCATACACAAAACTCTGACGAATGACTAATTCCAAATAGCGATAGCGATAAATGTAGTACGCAATCAATGCCGTCGGAATCAGTGAAGACATTTTGGCGAAGACTTCTACATATTGCCCGAACGTTCCCCAGTTTCTTGCGCCGAAAATGTATGTCACGACGAACAAAGACCCCATTAAGAAAAGGGCTACGGCGATGGCTTCAAAAAAATGTTTTTCACGCGAAGCTGAAATTTGTCGGGCGAGATAAAAATTTATCCCGGCGCTTTCCCACAAAACTGCCGCGATCCAGATGATGAACAGCATCAAAAATGGCGACAATTTTTCAACGGGTGTGGCGTAGCTTCCACGCCAAATAAACGAAAGCGAATACGGCAAAACCAAAATAGGTAAATAACAAAACACTAACCGGAGCTGCACATATTTCGCCTTCACCTTTTCATCGAAGCTCTGCCACAGGCGCATCTGCGCGTGCAAAGTTAGCGGCGGCAAAAACGACAAAGCAGCGTAGGCAATCGTATCTGCTACGCGCCGGAGCGTGATGGCAGACCTCACATCCAGCAAATCAAAAACCGTATCGGTAAAATTTCCGAGATGCCAAAAGCCTAAGACGAGACCCAGCCAGAACAGCATTTTTTCAGTGCTGCGAATGCCACGTTGTTTGAGGAAAAGCCAGGAAAGATAAAGATGAAGGGCTGCGCCAGTCGCAAAGCCGATGAGCTTGAAGAGTTCAAGAAAGGACACTAAGAAAAGTGATGAGTGATGAGGAACGAGTGATGAGTCAGGAGTTTTAAGAACTCGTCACTCATCACTCGTTCCTCATCACTTTTAAGCTTCTGACATGGCGGCGATATAGCAGCCGCGTGCGGTTGCGGTCAGCGGGTCTTTTGCCAGACGGATTTCTGAAATTTGAATTGGTAATTCTCCAGCTTTCGCTGCCGCTTCAAATTTTTGCAGGAAGCCACGCGGCTTCGCTGTTCCACCTGACAAAACAATCGGAATCGGACGATCCAGTTTCGGCAGATTACTTGAAGTCGAAAGCGCTTCGCCGAGTCCGGTAATCAATGCCGAGATCAAATCATCGTAGTAAATATGCAAGGCGCTTTGGACAGCATCATCTTTCGGCGCACGTGATAAATCCAATTCTTCTTCTTTGATCAGACGAATGCGCGTACTTGATTCGTTGGCGACAGCTGACACGCTGGCGTCAATGTAATCTCCGCCTTTCGGAATGCTGAAGCTCAACATCGGGACGGATAAAAATGATACGCACACATTGCACATCCCACCGCCACAGCTAATACCGATGCCGGTGAAATTCTCAGCTTGTAATTCAGCGAAGATGACGGCTAAGCCTTCATTCACGGATTTTGCGTTGTAGCCGAGGCCGGACAAAATATTTTTCAGGACGGCTTCATGGTAAACGATATTGGAATCGGCGCCTTCGCCTTTGCCAGGGACGCTGTAGCACAAAATCTCATTGTTTTTGGCTTTCGGTACTAGCTGCTCAATGATCGCCTGAATCATTTGCTGACTCATGGTGTCCTGCGCGTTCATGACGCCCCGCGCCATGGGACGACGCGGTTCGGTATTAAAAAAGCTCGCGAAACGCTCGGATTCATTACCATAAACAAATAAATCTTTTCCGTTACGGTGATAGACCATTTTGTTTTGCTGTAAGATTGTTTCAGTCATTTTTGAATATGGCACTGAGACAAACGCATTCAATTGAGTATGCGCGCGATGCGGCTCCGCGCCGTCTGCGACGACTATCCGGCTGGTTCCGACATCAAGGCCGAGAACGCCTCCGCTCTCTGTGATTTCATTATTTTCTTCCATCATTCCTCCGTTATCTTTCTTTTGTTTTTTCTGGGGCGATGATTGTTGTGGCATCTCATCCTCGTGGTCATCCCGGTAATGGGGGTTATTCGAATAGGGTAGACTACCGACCAGAATTCTGACCTGAAGTTCCTGTTTTTGATTTTGCCTGAATTTCATCTGATGATGATTCCGGCGCAGATGCTCCTGTATTTTTATCACGCAAATTACGCGTGGTTTCAAGTTGAACCTGATAAAGTTCTTTCATTTCCTGACGTAAATTTTCTACATTTACGTCTCTCGCATCGGCAAATTTTTTAAATTGATCCTGGCCTGTCTTGACGCCCGCCCAGAGCTTTCCGCCAACTTTGGCCATAATCTCATCATCCCATCCGCAACCATACTTAGCGACCGATGGGGGGGAAATAGAATACTTATCAGAGACGCCCATCGCTTCAAAAGGGAAATTGTGAATCCAATCATTGTGATAAGCAATTAACATTTTTACCGGCGAAATCGAAACCAATCCATGCGTCGTACAATTTTCATCACGAATATTGTATTTACTCCGCAAAATTGCTGTTAAATTCCGGCCCGAAACAATCTGGGCTTCCGTCAACTGATCTTCTTGCGCATCCTGCCGCGTATCAAATGACACGCCGATAAAACTCTCATTCAAACTGATATACGTGTATTTCTGATCGCTCCAGATGGAATGGCCGGCGTGATTCGCGGCCTGATCATCCCGCACGACACGATAAATTTGCCCGAAGCGATCAATTAAATAATTATAAGATTTTTCCTGCTTCACCCAGGACAGCGTACCGTGAGAGTGGCGTTGTAAAGAGTCATTGTTCTCAGGATTGAATCCGACCAGCTCGCCTTCGGTCGTGTGATAAATGATCCCGATAGGATCGTGCTGAACGGGCATTTTTAATTCTTTGCGCGGATCATCTTTATCATATAACACATAATTTCTTGAATGATTATCTGTTTCAAATTCAAGATTAATGCGAGCGCCATTGCTATATAATTCGTAATTTTCCTTGAGATCTACCCGCCAAACTTTGTCAGGATTGTAACCAGGCAAATATTTGGCAATATTCGTGGTGATGACTCCGGCAGCCCCATTTCCACTGCCGCCATATCTAGTGGCTAAATACTGATTTAATCGCTGTCCCGACCAAATGACGCCAAAATACATGCCAACTAATAAAAGCGCGACAGAGGCCAGTCCCAGACCATAAAAAGCATAGCGTACCCGATAGGCCCAAAAAAGAAACTTCGCGCCAAGTGGAATTTTCGTCCCGGCAAGAAGCTTTTTTCGCTCTTCCCGCGATTCAGGCAGAATGTGGCTTAACTCTTCAATAATCGAACGATGTAACATGGATTCCATGATCCATCTGTAAAGCGGAGTTCTTTCAATGAACGTATAGCGGATCAGTGATTTGTGGATTTTTGACTGACGATTGACCTGCTTGGAAATCGTGCTGTTAAAGAACCGGAGTCGCGCTTCAGGGCGAGGAAAAAATGCCGCGTAACGCTCGACTATGCGCGTATAGGAAAGCGTCAAGTCCGCGCCATGCTGGTTCGCGGATGTGTTCTTGGTCATATTCACGGCAATCGTCGTTCGCAAAAATTTATCGGAAGTGGGGCGATATAACAGAAAAAGCGCAGAACCAAAGATTACGGCAAAACAATCGAATTCCGCAATCAGAAATCCGCGCTTCTAAAAAAATTATTGAATAAACTTTCTCAGTTGAGGCTGACAGCATCATTACTGTCCCTGATACCCGGTGACGATGAAGTCGCGGGCTGAACCTTTCGCTTTCAGCTCTGAGCCGTATTTGCTGGCTTCCCCTTCATTCGTGAAACGTCCTGCCTGGACTCGAAACCAGGTACCTTTACCCGGCACGTCAGCTTTGACAACCCGCGCATCAATCCCTGAAGCTTTCAATTTTGAAATCCGGGAATTTGCCTCAGCTTCGCTTTTAAAAGCGCCAATCTGAATTGTCAAACTGCCGTTCGTCGCTCCGAGGGCATGTCCGGAGTTAGCAGGAGGTGCTGGAGTGGGAACAACCTTGGCAGTCACTGTAGGCGCTGCTGAAGGAACAACAGATGGTTTCGTTTCAGCTGCTTTTGAACCTGTCACGGATGCCGCAGGCGAAGCGCCAGGAGCCACTGAGCCAGCAGGAACCGCGCCAGGACTGCCACCCACTTTAGCTCCCAGACTAGGTACCGTTCCAGGTGCGACGGCTGGTTTAACAGGTGGAGGTGGAACATTTGTGACGACAGGATCGGGTGTTTTTTTGACAAACAACTCTTTAATCGAACCAGATAAAGCAAACCAGCCAATGGCTAACAAAGCACAGATCGCAGCAGCACCCAGCATCAGCTTTGTCAACAATCCCCGATTATTTGAATCAGGTGTCGCCATTACGAAAGTGTTATTCTTTGGATTTTTAAAATTGTAGGAATCCTGACCAAAAGCAGCAGATGCTACCACTTCCTTATTTTCATTATCACCTGTAACAAAATCTTTGGCATCCGCGACATATTCACTGGTCTGTTCCTTAATTGAAGAAACTGCATCGGCGGTTTTTCCAAAAGGATTTAATGATCCGAGCACTCCACCTGCGGCACCTAAAGCATCCTGTGCCTTACCGCCGATGTTCCCAAGTGTGTCCGTTGCCTGATCGTAGGCATTTCCTGCGGCATCCGTCACATTATTTGTGGCAGAGCTGGCAAACCCTGAAACGGATTCGCTAACACCGGAAATTTTATCAGAACCGCCGTCAATCAATTCTTCGATCCGTGCTTCCATTCCGGCTGTGACAGCTGAATTCGTACGTGGAATATCCAGAATTTCGTCATCTTCAGAACGTACTGAGACATTTGGAGAACCAACCAGGTCAGAAAATTCCTCACTCACTGGTAATGGTGCAGTGTTCACAGGTTGAGCTGGCGCGACCGGGTTGGTGTCCGTCTCAAGCAACGAGTCAAGATCAAGTGGAGATGTTTCTTGTTTATTCATATCTAGTGGTATTTGGGATAAGGGTGCCTCACTCAGTCGCGAGGCAGGAAGTTCGTAATTTGACAGGAACTCAATTGAAACAACTGTCGCACAACGAGAACACACGATACGTGGTTTTGCAGCTTCGGCCTCAACCTTATTGGCGTATTGGCACTGCGGACAGCGAATAATCATAATAGAAGTCGTCATCTCGATTCCCATGAATTGCTGCGAAAGGGGCGATTACACTCAAGCCTTATTTTGTCCGGCATGGTAGACAGTCAGGGAATTTCGAGAAACAATCCTTGGTTTCGTTAGGCAAGTAAAAGAACAATTAATTGATAATCTACTTTGAGAACTCTACAGTAAAACCTCTAAGTAAAAGAACTTGTGAACTCTATATCTTTAATGCGGGGGGATTTTAACGCGAGTGATGGTCGCAATCAAGCCTTATTTAAACCTGTTCATTTATTTCATGCATGTATTACCGCTTAACGGTTGACACATCCGCTCACCAGAACCTATAATCTGCGACTTTATGTAGAACCCCTATTCGGAGGTATTTTCAAAGTGGCATACGCAATTATCCGCAGTGGCGGAAAACAATTCAAAGTTCAGGCAGGCGACGTGGTTCGCTTCCCTTCAATCGCTGACAAAAATGCGGGGGACACCATTGAATTTGGTGAAGTTCTCGCCACCGGCGGAGAAGGTGCTGTCAGCATGGGTACACCATTAATCAGCGGCGCTAAAGTTACCGGAACTGTCGTGAATCAGGGACGAGGACCAAAAATCATCGTCTTTAAATTCAAACGTCGTAAGCAATACAAACGTACTAAAGGGCATCGTCAAGGTTTCACTGCCGTGAAAATTGATGCTATTGCTTAGTTTTTTTAAGTTTCTATCAGGTTCATGTTATGGCACATAAAAAAGGTGTAGGTAGTTCACGCAATGGTCGTGATTCCAACGCACAACGACTCGGCGTCAAACGATTCGGTGGCGAACTCGTCAGCGGTGGTTCAATTCTGGTTCGCCAGCGTGGAACCAAATTCAAACCCGGTACCAACGTTGGAATCGGCAGCGATGATACGCTTTATTCAAAAATTACCGGTATCGTCAAATTTGAAGATCGCGGACGCAGAGGCAGATTTATCAGTGTTAGTCCGGCTGTAGTCTAGTCGCATTTCAAATTTGGCCGACCAGATTTGAAATTGTATCCATGTTCATTGATCGCGCAAGAATTTATGTCAAAGCTGGCGACGGTGGAAATGGCTGTCTCGCCTTTCGCCGTGAGAAATTCATACCGCGCGGCGGGCCATCAGGTGGCGACGGCGGTAATGGCGGCTCTGTCATCCTGGAAGCCAAAGAAGGCGTCAACACCCTCCTGCATCTTCGCTATAATCCCGAAAATAAAGCTGAACGTGGTCAACACGGGATGGGTTCAAATTGTCATGGCAAAACCGCTCATGACATTGTAATTCCGATTCCGGTTGGCACCGTCATTACTGACGAATTCACGACACAAGTCATTCACGATTTTACTTTTGCCGGTGATCGCTTTGTGGTCGCTAAGGGCGGTCGTGGAGGACGCGGCAACGCACAGTTTGCCACGGCGGTTAATCGCGCTCCACGTCACCACGAACCTGGACGCCCCGGCGAAGAAAAATTCCTGATCCTTGAATTAAAATTAATTGCCGATGCAGGGTTAGTGGGATTCCCGAATGCAGGTAAATCTACGCTTATTTCCCGCATTTCTGCGGCCCGTCCAAAGATCGCCGATTATCCTTTTACAACTCTGGAACCGCATCTTGGTGTCGTCGACCTGGGCGATTATAAATCCTGCGTCGTGGCGGATATTCCCGGTTTAATTGAAGGTGCCCACGAAGGCGCAGGGCTGGGTGACCGCTTTCTGCGTCATATTGAACGCACTAAGTTTATTCTTCATGTCATTGATTTATCGAATGAATCGCAAGACCCGATCGAAGCCTACCAGACGATCCGACATGAATTGGAATCTTACAGTCCTGAGGTAGCTCAGAAATCTGAAATTGTGCTGGCAAACAAAATTGACGCTTTAGCTGATCCTGAAAAACTGGCTGAGTTAAAAGCTTATTGCGAAGAAAAAAATCTTGAATTTTATGCCATTTCAGCTGCGACTGGAACCGGCATTCAATCCCTTATTTACGCCCTGCGACGCCGTCTTGAAGCGTATTGGCAAAACGATCAGGGCGAAGATACAAGCGATCTTTGAAAATTGTCATGAGACCTGAAAAAGAAAACGCGCCAGAAAGAATCGGAATTTACGGAGGCACGTTTGACCCGATTCACTTTGGACATTTACAGGTTTCCACCGCAATTTGTGAAGCGTTTGCGCTTGATCGTTTTCTGCTTGTTCCGGCGTTCATTCCACCACACAAACGTGGTCGGCAGATCTCCGCTCCGCATCATCGTTACACGATGGCAGTGCTCGCGACGATGCAACAACCGCTCATCAAAGTTTCCACGATTGAGCTGGAGGCTCCGACGCGACCGTTCACTATTGAAACTTTGCGGACATTGCAAAAATTATATCCAACCTCCAGTTTATTCTTTGTGATGGGTGGAGATTCTTTCGCTGAAGTGCATTTGTGGCGGGAGTATGAACAACTTCTAACCGAATTCAATATCATCGTCGCTGACCGCCCCAACTCAAATTCATTCACTTTGCAACATTTGTCTCCGCTTTGCCGTCAACGTGTGGTAGATTTACGCGCTTCAAAACGCCCTGATCTTTCTCAAGGCGATGAAGCACATGTTTTTTTGACTGATTATGTATCCGTAGATGTATCCGCTACCCAAGTCCGATCCGCCATTCAAAACGGACTTTCAATCGAAGCCCTGGTTCCTGACGAAGTAGCAAGTTACATCCAAAAATATGAGTTATACCGAAACGAAAACTGAAACAACCATTACCGAATTAATCGATACTTTTGAAAGAGTGAAAGTCGCAGCCGCCGCGGCTGAAGAAAAAAAAGCGAATGATGTCACGGTTTTAAAATTAATTGGCGTGACAACCTTTACTGATTATTTTGTGATCTGCTCTGCCAACTCGTCGCGGCAGGTGCAATCCATTGCTGACGAGATTGAAACCAACTTACGGGCTAACAAAGTTCGCCCGCTCCACATCGAAGGTTACACCAACGCCGAGTGGGTTTTGATGGATTACGGCCCGTTTATCGTTCACGTCTTTAATGAAAAGTCGCGTCAATTTTACGACCTTGAACGACTCTGGCGTGATGCCGAAAAAGTTAAAATGGCATAATTTGGCCATTGGCTTTTGGGCTTTGGACCCTGTTTTTGGATTGAAAATTTGCAGTCTCAGAGAAAGTGCTCTTCTTTGCAAATTTCCCCGTGAACTTTACTGTTCGGCGAGAAATGCAAAGACCAAAGATCAACGACCCAAGACCAACAACAATGAAGCTACATTTTGTCTGGATTGGAAAAACAAAAGACACGCACTGTGCGGCGCTGGTCAATGAATTTTTGAAACGGTTATCGCGTTACGTGACGTTTGAGCTGAGTGAATTGAAAGAAGCTTCCGGCTCATCTGACGAAGCGAAAGTGAAACAGGCGGAAAGTCTGAAATTACTGGCCTCCGTGGAACGTGATGATCTCGTGATTTTGTTAGACGAAAAAGGCAGCTCACTTTCTTCAATCGAATTTTCCGAGCTGATCAACGTCCAACGAAATTCCGGCATCAAACGTGTCGCTTTCATTATTGGCGGATTTGCCGGCGTCAGCGATGAAGTAAAAAAACGAGCGCAGTTAACCATTGCTCTTTCACGAATGACCCTAACACACGAATTCGCTCGGGTTTTACTCACCGAACAAATTTATCGAGCTTACACCTTGCTTGCTGGTGTGCCCTATCACAAGTTTTGATTAGCCTTAATTAATTGAGGAGATTTTTGGATGGATAAGAAGAAGTTAAAATTTTATCGAGACTTACTTGAAGAAAGACGTGCAACTTTACTCGGAGTAGTTGGCCGCAACGAAGATCAGGGGCGCGAAGCCGATACCGAAGCAACGCAAGACCCGGCTGACAAAGCCTCAAACTCTTACACCAAAGAGTTGCTCTTCAGTCAATCCACCAATGAGCGACACCTGATTGGCTTGATTGATGAAGCGCTGGAACGCATTGATGATGGCGAGTACGGCATCTGCCTGATCAGTGGCGAAGAAATTCCACCCAAGCGCCTCGAGGCCGTACCCTGGGCACGTTATACGATTGCCATTCAGGAAAAAATTGAAAAAGGTGAACTCGAAGAAGACGAATAACTGGGAGCGCAAGCATCCTGCTTGCTTCGTTTGCCAGCGAAGCGCTGCAAACGAACCTCGCGCCAGATGTTAGCTGTCAACCAAATGTTCTTGCCGCCACTGTCCGCGAGCGGCGTTTTACGCGCTCGCGGAGCAAGCAGGATGCTTGCGCTCCCAGTGTTACTGCGACCACTC
Source organism: Blastocatellia bacterium (assembly GCA_043736395.1). Taxonomy (GTDB): domain Bacteria; phylum Acidobacteriota; class Blastocatellia; order RBC074; family RBC074; genus JAFDVL01. The sequence goes on from JAYTCQ010000186.1 coordinate 18,891, forward strand.
CGTTGGTTGCCGATCCCAGCGATGCTTCGTTAACTCTGCCAATAATTCCCGCGACAAATTCGTTCCATCACTCGCCGCACAATTTGCTTCGACATGTTTCAGTTTTCGCATCCCGGGAATAATCGTACTGACCGCTGGATTATTCAGAATAAATCGGAGCGCAAATTCCGCCTTGCTCATTCCTTCAGGAATAATTTTAAAAACTGCTTCGGCGCGTGAGACACAAGCCTCAAGATTTTCGGGAACGAAATAAGTGTTGCGCCAATCCCCTTCCGGCCACGTACTTTCTCTCGTCACCACACCTGAAAGCGTCCCTTCATCAAAGGGGACTCGAGCAATCACCGCCACATCAAAATCTTCGCACGCGGGAAATAATTCATCTTCAGGATTTTGATCGAAGATGTTGTAAATCACCTGTACCGCATCAATCATTCCCGTCTTCACCGCACGGATCCCATTCCACGGTTCCCAACGATTCACGCTCACGCCAACCGCATGAATTAAGCCTTGCGTTTTCAGTTCATCAATTTTTCTCAGGCAGCGATCATCGTCCAGCCAACTGTCTTCCCACGTATGAAATTGCATCAAATCAAAGCTTTCCAGCCCCGCATTTTCCAGGCTGCGATGGACGTATTCTTCGACGTGATCGGGAGGAAAACAATCATCCAACGTGAATTCGCGGCGGCTCGGCCACTTGAAATTTTTTGGTGGAATTTTCGTCGCCGTATACAATTTCTTGTCAGGATTCGCGCGGATTAATTCTCCCAGCAACGCTTCGCTGCGACCCGCGCCGTAGCCCCATGCCGTATCAAAAAAATTACAGCCGAGGTCAACGGAGCGCTGTAAAGACGCACGTGATTCATCATCATCTGAACCTTGCCATCCCGCCATTCCCCACATGCCGTAGCCGATTTCGCTGACTTCCCAATTCGTTTTTCCAAATCTTCGATGTTGCATAAATTTAATGTATCGTAAACGTCCCGTTTGCGGTTCCGAATGAGCTACAAACGGGACGTTTGTAGTACGCTTTTTTTTTTAGTTTACAGCAATGCCTTGCTTACTCATTACCGCCGATAAAATCCCGCATTTCGCACTTCCCTGCGCGTAAACCACCACGCCCACGCAATAAATACCGCCTGAAATGGCAGTCGTAATAAATGCACTGTCGGGCTGGCATCCGGCATCAGCTCAGGATGCGAAGCCAGATAAATATTCGCCGGAAACACCGCAATCAACAAAGCAATAATCCCCCACGCCGCGAACCGCGTAAAGCGAGGAACGACCAAAAATATTCCGAGCAGGATTTCTAATACGCCGCTAAGCATGACCAATCCACTATGCCACGGCAAGTACGGCGGCATCATCTTTAAATAAAAACCAGGATTCAGAAAATGCATGACTCCGCCAAAAACCATAAAGGCAGAGAGCAAATATTCCATGACGATTTTTATGTTTTTCATTTTGAATTCTCAGAACTATCGCAGGAGATTGTTTTTGAAATTCTGTTCTAATTCCAGTTAATATGATTTGTATAGCGTCTACCAGAACGAGTTATTTTTGTTATTGACACTATACTTCGGGAGCGAGTTTTTTAATAAGTTCACGCAATTTGTCAATTTTTTCATCAATATATTCTCTTTCGTAATAATATTCTTGTTTTAATTCGCCTCCTCTTGAAAACCTATTACGAAAATGATTACGAGGTAGCTCTTGGCGGGGCGTTTTTCTCATCTCACTAAAAATTCTATGCAAAGTCAGATTGAGTACCGTCTTTGATTCTATGAAGTCAATTAATCTGTCATGCGCAATTATCTCTTTTTCATAGACAATTCCTTCTGGAAGGCACTCGATAAATTTATCTATGCACAAAAGAATTTCTTTTCGTAAATTTTCTTCCATAACTTATACCTATTTTTTATGTGTTAATAACAACTTTGTTTTCAACAGGAGCTTTGTTACAGAGCTTGCAATAGTATCCTTACAAGAAGTAATACCGCAGCAAAGCTAAGCACAACTACAACTGCTCGACCAAATTTTGTTGTGATTAGTATGATCACGAAAAACAGTGAGAAGCCATAAACCCCAAGTTTCACAGCAATGATGTACGTTTCCATGTATTTAGGAAAAACTATAATTAAGCCAAGAACTGCTAGAAGGAGAATTAAAAGTAAAAGTGCCCCCTTAGCTATGAGGGTAAATACCTTTTTGGCATCGTTAGGATCAATAGTAAAAAATTTTTCCAAATCTGACATTTTCATTGATTTTCAATCTTATATCTCAATCATTAGTGTCCGGTTAAGAAAAAATTGACAGCTGTAAGCGATTGAATTTTTTGTTAGTTACAGCCATTTTAAGTTTTCACGATTTCAATTTTGATT
>JAYTCQ010000187.1:0-6116 GCA_043736395.1 Blastocatellia bacterium
CCGATCCGAAATTGCTGCATTCCCTACTCGATAAAATTGCTGATACAGTAATTTTATATTCAAACGCGCAAATCGAAGCCGGGATTCAGGCAATTCAACTTTTTGATACGTGGGCGGGAGAATTATCCGCCGCAAATTACAAAGAATTCGCGCTGCCCTACACGCAAAAAATTATTTCCGCGCTCAAACGTGATGGCGTCCCTGTTACGCTTTATGTGAATGGTACTGCGAATTTATTGGAATTAATGGCGAGTTCCGGCGCGGATGTAATGAGCATTGATTGGCGCATAGACATTGCCGAAGCGCGACGAAGATTAGATGCCGCCGGATATTCAAAATTATCAATTCAAGGAAACCTTGACCCGTGCGCGTTGCTGGGTACACCGGAAACAATCACCGCCAGCGTCAAAGAAATCCTTGCCAAAACCAAGGGTCAGGGACATATCATGAACCTGGGACACGGCATTATGCCGATGGTTCCGGTGGAAAATGCGCGCGCATTTATTAACGCGGCGAAGTAGTTAGAAAGGAGTTTTCCGATGGCAGAAATAACTCTTGAAAAAGTTCTCGCGGATGCAAAAACACTTCCACTCGAAGAACGGGAAGAACTGATTGACTTATTGCGTATACATTTAATTCGTCCCAAAAAGGCAATAGAGCAGTTGGCAAAAGAGCAAGGGAAAAAACCAGTTGATTTTGATGAATTACTCAAGCTAGGGGAATTTTTTCCTCAAGAAGAAAGTGTTAATGATTTAGTGAATACCGTTCAGCAATGGAGAAGTGGAGCTATTGCTTATAGAAATCATCATGAGAATTGCTAATACAGTGTAATTTAAGTTATGTAGCATTTTCTTTTCCCCTATTTTCCTGTCTAAAAATTCTTATGATAACGGCAGGAAAGTACAGACAAGAAAATGGGGGAAAAGAAAATGATGCATACAAAATACCGCAAAATTTAAATTACGCTGTACTAAGCATCGAAAGTTTCCCTGCGGCTTCGCCGCCCGATGTGCGGAAAGGCTCTGCCTTTCCGATTAAGTTGAAAATTAAAGGGCTATGCCCGTTTGTGAGCTAAAGGGGCATAGCCCAAAATGTTTGCGATTCGCAAGGAAAGGCAGAGCCTTTCCTCACATCACTGCGGCAGAGCCGTTCAGAGAAGTTACAATTAATTTAAGCCCCATCTATTGCATTTATGACGTTTACTAAAATTACTGATTACGAAGGCATCACCGAATATAAGCTCAATGCCAATGGCCTCAAAGTCCTCGTGGTTCCGCGCCGCGCCGCGCCGGTTGTCGCCTTTATGGTCGTGTACCGCGTCGGCTCCCGCAATGAAGCCGTCGGCTATACTGGCTCCACGCATTTGTTGGAGCACATGCTTTTCAAAGGCACGCCGACTTATAACAAACAGAATGGCACTTCCATCGCGGCAGTCCTGCAAAAACAGGGCGCAGTCTTCAACGCTGACACGTGGTACGACCGGACTCGCTATTATCAAATGTTGCCGAGCGACCAACTGGAATTAGCGGTTCATCTGGAAGCGGATCGGATGCGAAATTCGTTTATTTCTGATGAAGATCGACAGTCCGAAATGACTGTCGTACGCAACGAAATGGAACGTGGCGAAAATGATCCATCAGGAATTTTGGATGAGCGGGTCTGGGCCACCGCATTTCGTGAACATCCTTATCATCATCCGACGATTGGATGGCGAGCCGACGTCGAAGGCGTCCCGACTGAACGGCTGAAAGAATTTTATAATGTTTTCTATCATCCGAATAATGCCACGGCGATTGTCGTCGGAGATTTTGATGAAGAAACTGCCTTGGGATTAATCGAACAACATTTCAGCCCGATTCCGTCATCGCCTTCGCCGATTCCGCCGATGTACACAACAGAACCGCCACAGGAAGGCGAACATCGCTTTATGCTGCGACGCGCCGGACAGGTTGGGGTTGTAGAGATGGCGTGGCGTACGCCTGAAGGTACGCACGAAGATATACCGGCGTTATCCATTCTCGACCACGTGCTTTCGGCAGGAGTCACTTCGCGGTTGTATCAATCTCTGGTTGAAACGCAACTCGCGATCGGAGCCACTTCACACGCGTATTCATTAGTTGATCCGGGACTTTTCACTTTGACGATTACGCTTCGCCCCGGAGTCAAACACGAAGATGCAGAAGCCGCCGCCTATGCGCAAATTGAAAAACTCAAAACTGAATTCATAACTGAAACTGAACTAAGCAAAGCCCAGAATATCATTACGACCCATTTGATTTACTTGCGAGACAGCCCCCTCGGTGTCGTGAGTGCTTTGGGCGAAGCAGAAGGCATGTCCGATTGGAAAGAGTACGTAGACTTTCCCGGGAAAATCGCAGCCGTCACCGCTGCTGATGTTCAGCGTGTTGTTAATAAATATTTTATAACCGATGCTCGTACTGTCGGTTACTTTGTCCCGAAAGAAAGCCAAGAAGAGACTTTATAGATTTCTTCCCCTCTCACCTATGTCTACTTTATTTGCACAACGCGCTTCACGCGAAGTGTTAGCGAACGGGATCAAATTATTGATCCTCGAAAATCATGCGAACCCAACAGTTTCCGTCTCAGGATATTTGTTGGGAGGATCGCACTTCAGCCCTTCAGGGAAATATGCAACGGCGCGCCTGACCGCCGATATGCTGGGCAAAGGAACCCGGAAGCGCAACAAACTGGAACTCGCGGAAGCCCTGGAATCACTTGGAGCCGGAGCGAATGTTTCATCGAATACATTTTCCATTTCGCTCAGTACCCAATCACTGAGCCGCGACTTTGCGACCGTGCTGGAAGCATTAGCCGAACAGCTCCGCGAACCGACTTTTCCAGACGATGAATTTGATAAAATGAAGCAGCGAAATCTTGCTTCCATTCAACGCGCACAGGACGAAACAGATCGTCGCGCGATGGAGCGGTTTTCGCAATTGGTCTTTGAAGAGCAAAGTCCGTTTCATATCTATTCCGCAACACGTCGCATCAGCGAAATCGAAGCGACCACGACGGCGGATTTAAAGCAGTTTTATGAACAATATTACGGCGCGGCTTCAATGATTCTCGCCGTCGTCGGGGATATAAACCCCACGGACGTTTCAACGCTGGTCACCTCTCTTTTTGGCGATTGGCAGGGTGCGTCGAAGCCGGAACTAATCATTCCGACCACAGCCCTGCAAACTGCGCCAGTTGATGAAATCGTACAGATCAACGACAAGGCCAGCGTCGATGTAGTGATGGGGCACGCTTCACAACTGCGCCGTAAAAATCCCGATTATCTGGCGGCCATTGTCGCGAATCGCGCTTTGGGGCAATCCACTTTATCTTCGCGTTTAGGCTTGAAAATCCGCGACGAAATGGGATTGACGTACGGCGTAAATTCCTATTTTTCAGATTCAGGATTCGGTGATGGGCCGTATGTTATTACCGGCACGTATGCGCCCGAAAATGTGGAATTAGCAATCAAATTAACGAAAGAAATTACGGAAGAATATTTAGTCAGCGGCATCACACAAACAGAAATCGAAGACGAACAGGCTTCAATGGTGGGCGGCTACAAAGTCGGCTTAGCCACAAATTCAGGCATCGCCGGACAGCTCGCCAACACTGAACTTTATGAGTTAGGAGTGAGCTATTTGGACGAATTCCCCGAACACATCAAATCGTTAACAAAAGAACAAATTGACGCCGCAATTCATAAATATATTCACCCCGAGGTAATGACCACAGTGAAGGCAGGAACAATGGAATAGTGGTCGGTGGGCAGTGATCGGTGGTCGGTTCTGAATAAGTCGTGTTCTGGTTATTTGCGACAATCGAACCACCCAAACCGACTACCGCCCACCGATCCCCGCCCACCATTTTTATGTTAGGAATCTTACTACTCAATCTTGGCGGCCCTGAAACGTTGGACGATGTCCGTCCGTTTCTTTACAATTTATTTTCCGATCCAGAAATCGTCCGGCTACCGTACCGCTTCATGCAGAAGCCCATCGCGTGGTTTATTTCGACGACGCGCAACAAAAAATCTTCTGAATATTATTCGCAAATCGGAGGCGGATCACCACTTCGAAGGCTGACCGACGAACAGGCTGCCGCGCTTAAAACCGAGCTTGCCGCACGCGACATCAAAGCCAATGTTTATGTCGCGATGCGCTACTGGCATCCCTTCACTGAAGAAGCTCTGGAACAAATCGAACGTGATGGAATTACGGAATTAATTGTGCTGCCTTTGTACCCACATTTTTCAGTTTCTTCGACCGGGTCAAGCACGAAAGAACTCTACGCTCAACTGCAAAAACGCGGAGGAATGCGCCACATTCGCCGCCGCTATATCACCAATTGGTACAACCATAAACCGTATATTCAAACCCTCGCCGAACAGATCAAAATCGAAGCGGCAAAATTCCCGAATTCTGATCCGAGCCAGGTACATTTACTTTTCAGCGCACACAGCATCCCCGTCAGCTACGTCGAACGCGGCGACCCGTACTTAAAACACATTGAGGAATCCGTACGATTAGTCAGCGAAGCCCTCGGCAATATTTATCCGATCCATCTCTGCTTCCAAAGCCGCGTCGGCCCCGTGAAATGGCTGACGCCTTCGACTGAAAGTATGATCCGCGACCTGAATGCCAAAGGAATTGATCAAATGTTGATGGTTCCAATCAGCTTCGTTTCCGAACACAGCGAAACGCTTTACGAGTTGGATATTCAATACAAAAAAGTAGCCGACGAAATCGGATTAAAAAATTATCGCCGTGTTCCGGCGTTCAATTCTAATTCAGATTTTATTAGCGGATTAGCGGATTTGGTGAGTGTGAAATTGCAGCGTTAACACACGAAAAAGGTACACTCCCGCAGAACCAAACAAAAGCAACAGTTGATGCGCAAAATGTATATGCAATCAATTCTGAAAACCAAAGCTCCGAAACTGGTTCAGCTTGGCGGTGTCAAAGACAAGAAAGATGAAGGCACTGGCGCACTGGCAATTAGCGGCGACTAAGCAGAAGTCATCGAACTTTACTCAAAGGCGTAGCATTTTTGCTACGCCTTTTTTATTTAATTTTGTACTTGCGATTGATTATTTGATGATGGGGATTGCTGGCTTTTTCGTAGCCTTGTAAGCCAAATAAGCTTGCTGAAATAATTCTGGTTCCTTATACATACAAGTTCTTTTTCCTTTTTTAGAGTGTTCTCTTTCGCTACTGGATGGATACTTGGGATGGTGTGCGATTAAATAATTAATATATTCAACTTGTTCGTAGTAAGTTAGATTTATTTCATATTTTACTTTCAAAGTATCCTTTACACATTCATCTGAACGATTGAATCCTTTCAGGTCTACCAAGATATTACTTAATATTCTAAGATGTACCGACATTTTATCATTTTCAGTTCCATTTTTTCTTTGATTTACTTTTTCTAGACGGGCATGGGATCGTTCCAGTGCTGCTATGGCATTTCGTCCTTCCAAATTGCTTCTTACACGAAAGTTAAGATTATCAATATCCCCCAAGAGAAAACTTGCTCCTTCAAGTCTCCTGTACTCTTTATTGTAACCATTTCGTCCTTTGGTCGGATCAAATTCATTGAATATCTGAATTATTTGAGGAATTCCCTTTACCCCATCATTAAATAATGCTTTTTGCAAGTAATTACTATATTCATTTGGGTAAGTAGGCCCAAGTCCTAGATGAGCATGCCTCACGTGATCTTCACAAAATTCAATTACCCTTTGCGCTGGTGTCATCTGGATAATTTCCGCTTCTGATTTATGGGGAAATGTTGACTGAGCTTGTAATTTGAAGCCTATACATACAACCCATAATATAAATATCCATTTTTTTTTCATAGCTACCTTTCATTGAAACCTTTAAGGAAATTCTAAAAATCGCAAAAACTATCCCCCTGCTTTTCATTACCCTGGAGGTAGTATAATCCTTGGGATCCCCCATCCATTTGGTAGGTATGGAAAGCGCCATGGACCAGGAGTTGAAATTCCACTGATATTAGGAGTTCCAATCAATGGGTGCGGATTAATGCCTCCTACATTTCCGGGAGTTGCCAGCGGAATAGGTTGGTCAGCCCGT
>JAYTCQ010000188.1:0-4083 GCA_043736395.1 Blastocatellia bacterium
ATCATTGCTGGTCCGAATGGAGCGGGGAAGTCTACGCTTGCGCCATTTTTATTGCGGGATAAATTCAGTCTCACGGAGTATGTGAACGCGGATACGATAGCCGCAGGTCTTTCGGCGTTTGCGCCAGAGACCGCTGCGCTTGAGGCCGGGCGCGTGATGCTTAAACGATTACATGATTTAGCAGATCAGCAAAAGAGCTTTGCCTTTGAAACGACTCTCGCCACACGCTCATACGTGAAGTGGTTGAAGTCTCTAATAACGCAAGGCTATGAGGTTCATTTGATTTTTCTTTGGCTCCGAAATTCTGAGATAGCCATTGAGCGAGTCAATGAAAGAGTGAGGCTGGGTGGACATGATATTCCCGAAGAAACAATTCGTAGGCGTTATCGAAAAGGTGCTGCCAATTTTTTTTCTCTTTATCAAAACATTGCCAAAACATGGGTGATCTATGATCATTCAGTAGCAAATGTTCCTGAGCTGATTGCAACCGGAAATGAAGGTGAAGGGCTAAATATTGCAAATGACAGTCTCTGGCTACAATTTTGTGAGGAATCAAAATGAACAAAAATAATACTGAAGTTGTACGCGTTGATTTTGTCGCGCAAGCCAAGGAAGTTGAGAATATTTTGCGCGAAGCAGGCAGGCAGGCGCGCATCAGGCACAAGCGACTTGGACATCCAATCGTTTCCTGGGAAAACGGAAAGGTCGTAATAATTCCGCCCGAAGAAATTCAAATTGAAGATGAAATTAGTTTGCCCACTGTAGGCTGATGCGCTTATAACATTACCTTACGGAATAACCTTCAAAACACTAAACAAAAAATTATGCCCGCAAAACATCTCCAGTTTTCACTTTCACTTTTTCTCTGTTTCCTTTTAATGAGCACTTCATTTCCGCTGCTTTGTTTGGGCTTTATCACGCCTGCTTATGCGCAAGCCAAACGAAAAGCTGTGGTGGTGAACAATTCTCCAAAAGTTAAGCTTGTGTTGGGGATTGTGATTGATCAGTTTCGTTATGATTATTTGACGCGGTTTGCGGATCAGTTTGGCGAAGGCGGATTTAAATTGTTAACGCAGGGTGGCGCGAATTTTACGAATGCGAATTATCCGTACACACCGACGGTCACAGCTTGCGGACATGCAGCGTTTATGACCGGTGCAGCGCCTAATGAAAACGGCATCATTGCGAATGAATGGTACGACCGTGAGACTTCAAAACGCGTCACCAGCGTGTCTGATCCGAATACGAAATTGCTGGGCGGCAAAGAAGGCTCAGGCTCTTCGCCACATCGGTTGCTGAGTTCGACGATTGGCGATCAATTGAAATTGACTACGAACGGGCAAGCAAAGGTTATCGGCGTTTCGCTGAAAGATCGCGCCGCGATTTTGCCAGCAGGGAAGAAGCCGAATGGCGCGTATTGGTACAACACCGCGACGGGCAAAATGGTTTCCAGCACCTATTATTTTAATGACATACCGGACTGGGTGAAGAGCTTCAATCAAACGCAAAGCGCGGATTCTTACTTCGGGAGAAAGTGGGAAAAAATATTGCCCGCAGCGGCGTATTCACGTTCGTTGCCGGATGATTCTCCGTTTGAAAAATGGGTGCATGGCAAAACGTTTCCGCATACGATTAATGGCGGAGAAGCGCAGCCGGGTGCAAAATTTTATGACCAATTTGAAGCCACTCCGTTTGCGAATGAGATGGTTGCGAATTTTGCAAAATTAGCTTTGGATAAGGAACAGCTTGGCGCGGATGACGTCCCGGATTTGTTGGCGGTCAGTTTTTCCGCGAACGATATTCTAGGACATTACGCCGGTCCGAACAGTCCTGAAGCGCAGGACATGACGATTCGCACAGATCGAATTTTGGCGGATTTATTTGCGTACGTTGATAAAAAAGTCGGGTTGCAAAATACGGTGATTGCCTTCACAGCGGATCACGGCGCGGCTCCGATTCCAGAGCATGCGGAAACGCTTGGACTCGGTGGCAGAATCGAAACAAAGACCGTAACAGATGCGATTGAGCGTGCGCTCAGCAAGCGTTTTGGCGAAGAGAAATGGATTGCGCTTTCGTCTTATGGAAATATTTTTTTCGACTATGCTGTGATGGAAAAACGTAAAGCTTCTCACGCCGAAGCAGAACAAATTGCGGCGGAAGAAGTGAAGAAAATTAACGGCATTGCGGAATGTTTTACGCGGACGCAAATTCTTTCGGGGCAGCTTCCGCGCACCAGAGTTGCTAACAGCGTGGCACTCGGATTTCACGAAAAACGTAATGGCGATTTAGTAATTATTCAGAATCCGTTCTGGATTTTTGGTGAAAGCGTGTTAGCGACTTCACATAGCACTCCATATCACTATGATACGCATGTTCCCGTAATTTTTTATGGTGCTGGAATTAAAGCCGGAACGTTTCATCTGGCAAGCAGTCCACTGGATATTGCGCCGACTTTGGCGACGATTCTCAAGATCGAATTCCCTAGTAACAGCGTCGGACAGGTTTTAGTTGATGCCCTTAAATAAAAATTTTATGAAGCAGCAATTTTTAAGAGTTTTTTTGTTTTTGATGTTGTGTGCGCAGCTTTTGGCACAGGCGACGGCTCCACAAACGCCCGCGCCGGAAGAAAAAGTTCGGGCGATTAATGCGCCGAAAAATCCGCTTCCGCCTGAAGATAAATCGAAGAACATTACGAAATTTTCGTTTGTCGTTTACGGCGATACGCGGGGGCGTCGCGACGGACGCGAATTGCAATATGAGCATTCGATGACGGTGAATTCTGTCGTGGAGCGCATCACGAAACAGGCGCAAACAGAATTCCCGCTGCGATTTGTGATGCAAAGTGGCGATGCGGTTTCCAGCGGATTAATCGCGCAGCAACTCAATGTTAGCTATGTTGATCTGATTAATCGCATCACGACTGATGGCGGAATTCCTTATTTTCTCGCGCCGGGAAATCATGATGTGACGAGCGCGCTGACCGTGGATAATGCTTCGCGCATCAAAGGCGTAAAAAACTTTTTGGAGATGAATGTGAACCTGCTTCCGCCCGATGGTTCGCCGCGTCGGTTGGATGGCTATCCAGTGTTTGCGTTCGGGTATGGCAATACTTTTGTGCTGGCGATGGATACGCAAATCGCAGGCGATGAGAAGCAATATCAGTGGATCAAACAGCAATTGGAAGGGCTGGATCGCACGCGTTATAAAAATCTATTTGTGTACGGGCATCATCCATTTTTCTCTTCCGGCCCGCACGGTGGAGCACATATCGAAGAATCCACAAAAATCATGCGCGAGAAATATTCGCCACTGTTTCGGCAGCATCACGTAAACATTTATTTTTGCGGACACGAACATTTTTTCGAGCATTGGGTTGAAAAATACGAAGATGCCAGCGGGAAAAAATATCGAATGGATCAAGTACTGACCGGAGGCGGAGGCGCGCCGCTCTATGAATATCGCGGTGACCCGGACACGAAGGAGTACGTCAAAGCATTTGCCGCCGAAAAAGTTTCAGTGGAACGCATCGCCAAGCCAGGTTCTACACCAGGGGAAAATGCTTTCCATTATGTAGTGGTGAAAGTTGATGGCGAGAAAATTAGCCTGGAAATTGTCGGTCTGGATTGGGGCAGAGATTTCCAACCGTATCGCAGTAATAAGGCTGATTTGGAAAAGTAAACTTGAGTTGTTCAGAAGCCACATTCATTGATACAGAGAAATAATATATGCATTTGAGTTCCTATCAGCACATGGAGCGCTTGGTAGCTAAATATTTAGACCCTAAGGCGACCCTTAATATTTTTGATATAGGCAGTTATGACGTGAATGGCAGCTACAAGCCGCTGTTTAATCAACCTTCCTGGCATTACACAGGTGTAGACCTATCGGCGGGGCCAAACGTAGAGTTAGTTTTAGCTTCTCCTTACCAAATTCCTTTGCCGGATGCCTCTGTAGATGTGATGATCTCAGGACAAGCCTTTGAACATATTAGAGTTGTTGTGACATTTAAAATCAACGAGATAGCTGGAAATTCCAAAGCCCAGCGCAGACTTCCAGCACATCATCGTAGAGATCAATATCGTG
>JAYTCQ010000189.1:0-7912 GCA_043736395.1 Blastocatellia bacterium
AAAATATTCTGAAACTAAATAACGAACCATGCTGTCATCTTCCACCATCAAAATAGTCGCGGTATGATCGGCTGGCACAATAACTATCCTCCGAATAAGATCAGCAAACTCGTTCGTTTGCCAATTTCAATAGCCTGTCAAAACTCGTACGAAACGAGTCGTCAAATCTGGTTTTTTGGGTTGTTATCTGTGGACTTAACTGCTTTTTTATCTGGCTGATTTAATTTTTGTTAAGGGCTAACAATTGAATGTCAGGGCAGCAGGGGCGGCGTTTAAGTATTTACTTAACGCCATTAAACAGACGTGAGAATAGCATAAAAAATATAAAAAACAATCACGAAATTTGGCACGTTTTACTATTATCCGGTCACTTTGAATTTGTTCAAGATTGATCTAATGCTATTTCTAATTCAAGAATTCAAAGTGACCGAAATGATAAGCTAATTTAGTTATTTACCAAATTTCTCTTCCATTAATTTTAATGAGAACGGGCTGTTATGAAAGGCATCTTCACCTACGACAAAGGTTGGAACCTTGCGTTTGCCATCATTGATTGTCTTTACTAATTCTGCCGCTGAAGGATCATCATCCACATTAATTTCAGTGTAGGTAATCCCGCGTGTATTAAGAAAGCTTTTCGCGTTACGGCAATCCGGGCACCAAGTCGTAGTATACATTTTTACTTCTGACATAAATTAAATCTCCTTATTTATAATCCTTTGTTTCCTGAATGATTTCGTTTCGTTTATCGGTCTGAAAATCTTTTGCTAATCGTTTCAGCGCCACACTCACGATTTGATTATGATGTAAATTTTTATTTTCTTTCGCTAGCTCCAGCCACAGGCGATGTGTTAACTCGACATCTTCGGGCGTGACGTTTGGACGATGCGCGCCGAGTTCATACGATAACTCTGTTCCGTCCGGATGAAATAATTTCAGGACGCGTAATTTACGTTTATCTTCGTGCTGAATAGATTCCCAAACATCGCCAATAATCTTTGCTTGCTGTTGAGCAGTCATTTTTGTAGATACGCCCGCGACCAGCGTCGAACATTCCAACTGAATTGCAGTCATCACTGTTGCTTGAAACGCATCTGTAGCGGGAACCACCAGCAATTTAATTTCCTTCCCCATTTTTTCAGCTACAGCCACGGAGCGGGTAAACAATAATTGCTCATAATCAGTGAACAATTCATCTTCGTACATTTGCTCGCCAGTCGCTCCCGGCCCGTCAATAATACGCGCCGTCATCACTACGACATCCTGTTCTTCGGTGTTCACTTCCTGCAACGCCTTTTTCAAATAATGCAGATTGTTGTAATCGCGCGCCGTTACTAAAACTCCGCCCGGGCGTGCATCCACTAATTTATTTGTCACCGTTTGCTCAGAAACTAAATTGAATTGATCTAGCCCTGAGGTATCTTTTTTACGCTTGGCATTTGAGCGTTCTGAAACGGTAAACAAAATAAAGAAAATTAACGTGAAGCCTACGCCTGAAACCGTAGCGAGTTCCTTCGTCAACAAATTCGTCAATGCCAGCGAAAGCAAAATCAACGCGACAATAATGATGCCGAGTGGAATTTCAATTTTACCGATGCGCGGATTCAACGGGACACGCCATTCGCGCGGCCCGGGTCGTTTGAAGCGCAAGACAACCAACGAAGCTGTCATAAACGTGAAGCTCCAAATCACTCCAAAAGCGTAAGCTTCACCCAGCCACATTGTATTTCCGCGGCTCAACAAAATAATCACGATTTGTAAGATCGCTACCATATTGATAATGCGATACGTCGTACCGTATTTCTTTTGCGGCGCTCGGAACCAATCCGTTAACACACCATCTTCCGACACTCGATTCAGAACACCATTCGAACCAACAATTGCGGTATTCACTGCACCAGAGAGAATTAAAAATCCGACGATCACCACAAATGCTTGCAGCAATAATCTCAGCCATACCGGGCCAATGACGTGCATTGCCAAGCCTGACAGCAGGTTCTGGCTATACTGACTGATACGCACATCATCAGGAATAATCATCACCGCAAAAAATGAAACTACCGGTGTGAAGCAAATCGTAAAACCAAAAATCACGAGAGCAGCACGAATCAAATTTTTCAGTTTGGGATGTTCGATTTCACGGGAGACTTGTGCCAGAGATTCTTCTCCACTCATCGCCAGCACTGAATGTCCGAACGCAATTAAAATTCCAAAGAATCCAATCGAAGGTAATGAAGTATTTTTCAACCAACCAAGCGGATGTAATCCGGTGGTTTTACTCACTTCAAAATGTAAATTTTCCGGGTACGGTAACGGTGGCAAATGCACAGGATTCGGGCTGACAATCAACGTCGCTACGCACCAGACAACAATGACGACTAGCATCACCGCCGTAATTTGCATGATCCGCAGCGCACGCTCAGAAGATTCGTGAATTCCGATAATATTTAATCGCCAAAAATAAATCACAACCGCAATACAAATTGCGCACGCCGTAGCGTTCACCGGCAATTGCACACCATAACCAAAATGCACCAACGTCGAATTTATTAACCCAACAATATATTGTCCGGCAGACACGCCGGAAATTGGACCCGTCAGGATGTAATCAAAAATCAGTGCCGAAACTGCGAGCTTGGCCAGTGTCCCGCCCATCGCTTCTTTGACGACGCGATAGACGCCGCCACGCGTGAACATCGCGCAGCTTTCGACGTATACCGCACGCACTGCCGAAGCGAATAAAATTACGGCCAACACAAACCACGGCGCAGCTTTGCCGATAGCTTCTTCAGTGATGCCGCCGATATAAAATGCCGTCGAAGCCAAATCGTTCAGCACAATCGCAGCAGCACGCCAGAACGAAATGAACGACAACATTACAGAGGTAGCAACAACAATTCGATAACGATTATTAGGATTATTTTCAGTGGACTCGGAGGGAGTGGGCGTGTCAGTTTGATTCATAAATCTTTACTATTCCTGATTCATTAACAAACGTGGGATTATACGCCTACTTTGGTGTGCGAGACAAAATATCTATCGCCATGCTTACGGATTGCTGTGTTTGCTGCAAAGCATTTTCTGCGGTGCGACGTTCGACGTTGGCTTGTTGCATCACGAGAGCTACAGGCAAAAGCCATCCCGCCGCTTCCAGTGTAGCCGTCGCCGTCGCGGCATCCACATCGCATTCATCAGAAATAATTCCGACCGCACGTTCACGCAGCTTAATATTTTTTGTTTGCATGTTCGCCATGCGATTGCCTTTGACGTAGCCGAGTTTCACGAGCGTCATGGTCGAAAGCATATTCAAAACCAATTTTTGCGCCGTCCCGGATTTCATTCGCGTCGAACCTGCGATTACTTCCGGCCCGACAATCGGTTCCAGCGGAATTTCTACCGCCGCCGCGAGAGCCGTATTTTCATTACACGTAATGCACAACGTCAACGCACCAATACCTCGTGCATATTCGACAGCGCCAATCGTGTAAGGCGTACGTCCACTCGCCGCAATCCCGACGACCACATCAGTACTATTAACATTGCGCAAAATTAAATCCGAAGCTCCTGCCTCACGATCATCTTCCGAAGCTTCGACGGCTTTGTAGCAAGCCTCGTATCCACCCGCGATAATCCCCTGCACCAATTCCGGCGAAACACCAAACGTTGGAGGACATTCCGAAGCATCCAAAACACCAAGCCGTCCGCTGGTTCCTGTACCGACATAAATTAATCGTCCACCGCGTTGCAGCCGCGCCGCAATCGCGTCTACAGCTTGTGCGATGGCAGGCAAAATTCGTTCGATCGCTTCGGCAACTTTTTTATCTTCGGAATTCATGATGCGAAGAGCTTCGAGTGTAGGAAGGCGATCTATTTCGGAGGAATTTGGATTGGGTTCTTCTGTAGTCATAAAATCTTAAATTCTCGTAATACAAGCAACAGAATAATGAGACCAGCAAAAATATTACCTACCCACATTAAGAAAAAGAATATCCGTCCATACCATAAACTAAACTTGCTCTTGCTCAGAATTTTTTTTGCTTTCATGAATCTCCACAAGAGAGTCATCTTAATGATTCCAAGAATCCAAAAGAAACTGAAAATGGTAAATTTCATTTTCAACTCAACCTGCTCATCACACTTCCCATCGCCATCTGCGCTGCCCCAATCATCGGCGAATGCAGTGGCGCACCTACCAATGCCTGCGGAGCAAATTCCATAATTTCTTCACGCAATGGAGCGAGCATTAATTCTCCAGAAGAAAAAACTCCGCCAACATAACCGACGCGAAAAGCATGATCTTTCATTTTCAATTGCTCAATCACAGCAATCACCGCGCGTGCTAATTCGTGCGCGGCATTTTTCAAAATTGCGATGGCGGTTTCGTCACCTTCGTTCGCGGCTTCGACGACTTGTTTGGAAAGCTGCGTGATTTCCTGCATTGCGTTGCTGGCTGGATCGTAAATCACTGCTGGCAATTCAACGGGTGAATTCACATGAAAATGACGACAAACTTTTTCGGTTAATTTCGTGTCTTCGTGCGTTCGATGATCGTAGGCGGTCATCACAGCTTCAAGCGCGCGGCGTCCGATATATGTGCCACTGCCTTCATCGCCAAGTGCCGGGCCCCAGCCTCCGGCACGCGCAACGTTGCCGTTTGCATCTACGCCATACGCAATCGAACCTGTCCCCGCGATGACGACTACACCTGGCTTTCCGGCAGTGGCTCCGGCAAGCGCAACTCGCGCATCAGTCACGAGTTCGAATTCAAGTTGCGGCATCGCAGCTTTGATCGCGTCGGACATTTTTTTATGATTGTCAGGATGAGAAACTCCGGCGAGTCCGATGCAGGCACCTGCGAGTTGTGCGATAGAAACTCCGGCACTCAAAAAAGCTTCCGTCACGGCCGATTTAACGGATGCAGCGGCAGATTCAAGACCGACACGATGAAAGTTAGCGGCATCAGATCGGCCTTCGCCAACTAAACAATTTTCTAAATCAATCGCAGGATCAAGCGGAGCGAAATAAATCCTCGCTCGTGTGTTCGTTCCACCACCATCAACACCTAACCAGTAATACGTAGCAGTTTTTGATTTCTCTAAATCTCTGACGACCGAGTCTACGACTTCGGCGAGGTGGAGCATAATTTTCGATTCCCTTCACTAATTGTCACGCTTCGTTTCAAAATTTACTTTTCCCACTGAAACAAAACGCGAGCACAGTTGTTGTGCCGGGCTAGGTATAGTATAAGCTTCGCACTATCATAAATGAAATTAAAAGTTCTGATAGTAATGATAAATATTTTTTGTGATGGAATTTCGTCAATTAAAAACTTTTCTTGCCATTGCTGAAACACGTAATTTCACGCGCGCGGCTGAACGCGTTCATCTGACGCAGGCCGCCGTTAGTTCACAAATCAAGGCACTGGAAGCTGAGGCTGAAGTCCCGCTTTTCACGCGTACCAATAAAAAAGTTGTCTTAACGGAAGCTGGAGAATCACTGGTTCAGCATGCGCAAAAATTGTTGCGCGCGCACGATGAAGCACTGCTCGCGCTCAAGGAATTAAGCGAAGTGGAAAAGGGCAGGCTTCGAATTGGTAACGCTTCGACTACTGCCAGTAATGACTATCTTCCGGCAATTCTGGCTGAGTTAAAAAGCACATATCCCAAAACGCAGTGTACTGTCAGGCACGCGACAAGCGCTGAAATTGTGACCCAGATTTTGCAGGGTGAACTTGATGTGGGCATCGTTTCTCTCCCCGTTGAAGCTGCCAATATTCGCGCTGAAGTTTTGCAGCGTGACCGTCTGGTCGCCATTGTGCAACCCGGTCATCGCTTTGCGCATCAACGTCATGTGTCCCCTCAACAGCTTGCGAGTGAACCAATGATTCTTGGTGAACAAGGCGGCAATACGCGACGCCTGATAGATTTGTTTTTTGAAAAATCCGGTGTGAAACCTGATGTGATGATGGAACTCGGCAGCATGACTTCCATCAAACGAATGGTTGAAGCTGACTTGGGTACCAGCATTATTCCTTATTCATCGGTGCGTGAAGAAATTAAAGCAGGAAAATTGGTGGCACTTCCCGTTCGGGGATTTAAGGATAATTGGGAGCTGGGAATTGTGATGGTTGAAAGTGACCATGTTCCGCCTTTGCTTAAAGCTTTCAAAAAGCTTTGCGAAAAACACTTCAATTGAGGACAATCTTACTTGTTGCGCCCTCTTAAAATTTATCAGAGGTTTTTGAATGAAAAATACACTACGTTCTTTGCTTTGCTTGTTATGCACAATTGCTGTTTTACTCACGTCAGTTCCCACCTTCGCTCAACAACAGCGTCCCAGACGCGCGACAGATACAACTGTCATGCAACAATCATTGCCATCCGGGACACGGATTCTGCCGCGTGAGCATGTGCTGATTCTGCGAATAGAAACACCATTGGACTCGGGAAAAAATCGCCCTGGAGATCGCTTTTATGC
This sequence comes from Blastocatellia bacterium, assembly GCA_043736395.1. Classification (GTDB taxonomy): domain Bacteria; phylum Acidobacteriota; class Blastocatellia; order RBC074; family RBC074; genus JAFDVL01. The sequence goes on from JAYTCQ010000189.1 coordinate 6,478, forward strand.
ACGCCTTGATGATGTTCTAACCGATGAAGAAAATCGGATGATTATTCCTGCGAATACCTTGTTTGTGGGTCATGTCGAAGATGTCGCACCCGCACAGATGCGACGGCGTTCAGGAGTTATTGAAATTGTTTTCGATAAAATGCTAACTGCGGACGGGCGAGAATTATCTATCAAAGGAGTGCTTACCAGTGTCGACAGCAATGAACGTAAGCGCTTAAAGATTGACGAGGAAGGAGTGATTGAAGGCGGAGGTCAGAAGAAAAAAAATGTGGTCTTCATTGGAGGAGGAGCCGCTTCCGGCGCAGTCATCGGAGCGATTGTTGGTGGAGCCGCATTCGGGGCCGGAGTTGGGGCTGCCGCTGGATTAGTCGCAGTTCTTCTCTCCAAAGGCAAGGAAGCAATCGTTGAACCTGGAACCAAAGTAGGCCTGGAACTCATTGAGCCATTTGATGCTGGCAGACGCGGAAACCTTCCGGCCTCCTCAAATGTGACGCAACCAAATAATTCAGTTATCAACAAACCTTCAGCTCCTATTAATAACAACAACCCGGTTAATAACAATCCACCTATCCCGAATAGCTCGACCCCTTATATACCGCCTCAGGTTTTTGAACCCCAAATATTGAAAGTTAGTTTTGTACAGGCAGAGCGTGTCGCTGGTGGTTCAATTCTGGTTGTAGCAACCGCCGAAACAATTTCGAGCGGCTGGCAGGTTAAAACAGAAAATCAGGTCAATCGTGACACATTGGAAGTTACTATTAAAGGAATTCCACCGATGGGAAAATCAGCCAAGGTGGCATCGCATCCCACGGTTACGACTACAGTAGAAGACCCCAGTCGAGCCATTCGCCGCGTTATTATTCACGGCTTAGGCGGAGACCGAACAATTAATTTGCCGTTGCCAGCCAGACGCTGAAGCTATGAAGATTTACGATATTACGGTTCCTTTTTCTACGAATTTGCCAGTCTATCCGGGTGATCCGATCGTACAGATTCACCTGGTTTCAAGTCTGGCGGCAGGTGACATTTGCACAGTTTCCCATTTGAGCTTCAGTTCGCACACCGGCACGCACGTAGACCCGCCATCACATTTCGTAGCAAATACCATGTCACTGGATCAGCTTCCACTTGAGGTCTTGATTGGTCAAGCCCGTGTGGTGGAAACTGGCGAAATTCCTGCCATTGATCGCGCTACGATTGAATCAGCAAATTTGCATGGAGTTGAACGTGTCCTGTTCAAAACACGTAATTCACAAACGTGGAAGCAGGCATCTTTTTCTGAATTTGATCAGGATTTTGTGTATCTGGAAACGGAAGCGGCTGAGCTGTTAGTTGAAATCATTAGTGTCCGGTTAAGAAAAAATTGACAGCTGTAAGCGATTGAATTTTTTGTTAGTTACAGCCATTTTAAGTTTTCACGATTTCAATTTTGATT
>JAYTCQ010000190.1:0-8564 GCA_043736395.1 Blastocatellia bacterium
GCTTTGGTATTCTTGACATCGCTGTAGATTTGCGATGTAAGCCTCTACCAAAGCTACGCCGAGCCGTCGCACTCCATACGCTCCGCGCTTCATCATGAACTTAAACTACTTCTCAATTAACTTTGCAATCAATTCTTCCATCACCACAGGCAGCGGCGCACGAAACGTAATTTCTTCACTTCGCGAAGGATGAAAAAATTTTAGCATTTCGGCATGCAGCAACTGATGCTTGAATTTCTTTCCGGCAATTTCGTCATTAGAATTCGTTCCGCGATAAACCTGGTCACCGATGATCGGATGTCCAATGTGCGTGCAATGAATTCGCAGCTGATGCGTGCGTCCTGTCAGCGGTTCCAGCTCTACCAAAGCACAATCATTGAAGCGTTGCTTGACACGTAATTTCGTCTGCGAAGCGTCGCCGTCTTCCTTCACGCACCAGCGCGGCCACGTCGTTGGATTGCGTCCGAGCGCGGCGTCAATTTGTATTTCATCAGCCTCGACGACTCCGTGAACAAGTGCGATGTAGCTTTTGCTGACGCGGCGCAAACGAAAGGCTTTGGAGACGATCACGTTGGCGCGTTCGTTTTTGGCGATGGCTAAAACACCTGACGTATCACGATCAAGACGATGCAATAAAATCGGACGTGGAGCCGTCATTCCGCTGGGCTTGCCGTGCAAAAAATGCCACGCCAGCGCGTTCATGACTGTGCCGGATTTTTCGATGTGGCTGGGATGTGAAAGCATCCCGACAGGTTTATTGATGATGATGAGATCATCGTCTTCAAACAAAATTTCAAGCGGAAGATTTTCAGGTTTGGCGGATGTTGGTTCGTCGGCATCTACCAGAACATTGATCAAGTCTCCGGCTTGCAGAATCCAGCCGTGACGAATGGTAGTGCGTCCGTTCACCTTCGCTTCACCTTCACGAATCGTTTTGCGCAGACGCGTCAGACTAACGGCGGGAAACTGAAACGCTAAAAATTGGTCGAAGCGCATCCCTTTCGTTTCGACTTTAAATTCAAAGGGCTGTTTGGAAGTCATAAAAATATCTGTATTTTCTTAACACAAAGGGTCAAGGGAGCAAAAATTTTTTTAAAATTATATCTTTGCTCCCTTGACCCTTTGCGTTAATTTTTTTCAATTCACGCGCCGCGTATAACCTTGCCAGTATTTTTCGCGCATGATTTTTTTATCAATTTTCCCAGTTCCGCCTTTGGGCAATTCGCCTTCACGAATTTCTACGACTTTTGGCACTTTGTAATTCGCTAAAAAATTATTGCAGTGCGCGATTAAATCTTCGGCGGTCAAAGTAGTATTCGGTCGCAGCGTCACAATCGCTGCCACAGCTTCTCCCCACTTCTCATCAGGGATGCCAACAACTGATGCTTCGCGGATGGAAGCATGTTTATAAATCGCATTTTCGACTTCAGTGGAATACACGTTTTCGCCTCCCGTGACGATCATATCTTTCGTGCGGTCGACAATGAAAACATAACCATCTTCGTCAATTTTTCCGGCATCCCCCGTGTGCAGCCAACCGCCGCGCAAAGTCTTCACCGTCTCTTCTGGTCGCTTCCAGTATCCAACCATGACATTCGGCCCACGTGCCACAATTTCTCCGACTACACCGGATGGAACGGGGTTGTCGTGCTCATCAAAAATTGCAATTTCAACGCCGATCACTGCCTGCCCGCAGGATGTGAGTCTTTGCAATTGATGCTCAGTGCCATCGGCGACGTGATCGCAATCTTTCAAATACGTCAACAACGGAGAGGCTTCGCTTTGACCATAGCCTTGTACGAATTTGACGTGCGGCAAAGTCGCCATCGAACGTTTCAATAATTCCAACGGCATCGGCGATGCGCCGTAGGTGATGAATCCCAAATACGACAAATCACGATTCTTAATTTCGGGATGCGACACCAAGAAATTGATCATTGTCGGAACCAGCATTACCCGCGAGACTTTTTCTTTTTCGAGTAAGTTCAGCAACGCCGTCGGATCAAATTTCTTGAGCAGCACCTGCGTCGCTCCGCGCATGGTAAAGCTCATCAAGGTTGGAAAATCTGCCAGATGAAACATCGGCGCAGCGTGCAAATAAATATCACTTGAACTGGTAGGAATTTCAGCCATGCCCTGCATTAAATTCATCCACAAATTTCGATGACTGAGCATGACGCCCTTCGGCAATCCGGTTGTACCACTCGTATAAAATAATCCTGCGAGATCATTTTCTTCAATAACGACGGGCGTAACATCGCTGTTGCTGTTCGCGATGAGATCTTCATAAAACAAAGAATCCTCCGCTTTTGCGGTCGCAATATAATTTTCAATACCTTCCAATCGCGGGCGCATTGCCGTAGTCATTGGCAACATCACATCATCCGAAATCATCGCTTTGCATTCGGCGTCGTTGATGATGAAAATTAATTCTTCAGCTGCGAGACGATAATTCAACGGGACGGCTACCGCACCAATTTCCCAGCAGGCAAAAATCACTTCCGCGAATTCATGACCGTTGAGCAGGAGCATCGCTACACGATCATTGCTGCGAATTCCGAGACCTTGCAAAGCCGCCGCGAGCGCAGTCACACGTGTCGCGAGTTCGCCGTACGTCTGACGATGCTCGCCGTCTATGGTGGCGATATTTTTTGGATAAAATTGGGAGGCGCGTTTTAGGACTTGGGTTAGGATCATAAGGAATAGTAGAAGCAGATTGAAGATTAAAAATTCTGCGCGCTGAAAATAACAGACCGTAGCGCGATAAAGCGTTTAGAGTTCAAGCCTTCAGCTTGCCGTTTGCCAGCGCAGCGATGCAAACCAACGCGACGAGCAAGTACGCTAAAGAGTAAGATAATTTCCCGTCACGTCACGCGAGCGGCGTTGCACGAGCTCGCGCAGCCAGCAAGATTCTGGCGCTCCCAGCCTATGCCGCCTGCGCCACCACATGAAATGGCGCAAGAACTTCTTCTAATTTCGCACGGCTAGCATCCGTAATCGGAACCATCGGCAACCGCATCGTTTCGCCGATCAATCCAGCCGCCGCCATCGCGGCTTTCACCGGAGCTGGATTGCTCTCAATGAACATCGTCTTGAAAACCTGTGACAATGAACGATGCAACTTGCGCGCCGTGTCCCAATCCCCTGCCAGACACGCGTGAGAAAGATCGCTGACTTGGCGTGGCAAGAGATTTGATGCGACTGAAATTACGCCGACACCGCCCAGCGCAATTGTTGGTAAAGCTACACTGTCGTCTCCGGCGAAGACTAAAAACTTTTCATCAGTCAACGAAATCACTTCGCCGATTTGCGAAATATTTCCTGAGGCTTCTTTCGTCCCGATGATATTTTCAAGCTGTGATAATCGCACTGTCGTAGCATTTTCCATATTCACGACACTGCGTCCAGGGACGTTGTAAAGAATAATCGGCAAGTCGCTCGCTTCAGAAATCGCACGAAAATGTTGATAAATTCCTTCCTGCGTGGGCTTGTTGTAATACGGCACAACCGACAAAATCGCATCAGCTCCGAGGGCGGTGTAGTGCTGAATTTTTTGGATGACTTCACGCGTATTATATCCGCCTGCGCCTGCGACAACAGGTACGCGTTTCTTCGCGGCTTGTACGCAAAGCTCAACGACACGCGCCTGCTCGCCTTCACTCATTGTGACGCTTTCGCCCGTTGTGCCGCACGCGACGATAAAGTCTACGCCGTTGGAAATTTGAAATTCGACGAGTCGCAGCAACGCGAGTTCATCAATAGATTCGTCTTTATTAAATGGGGTAATGATTGCTGTTCCGCAACCGTATAATTGATTGATAGTCATATAAATACTCCGGTAGTAGAATTATTAACCACAAAAAGCACAGGGGGCACAAAAGAAATGATTTTGTGCTGTTTGCGCCTCTTGTGGTTTCATTTCTATTAATCTTTTTCTTCAAATAATAATTCAGGAAATTCGTAAAAACCTTTGCGCCCAACAATCAGCTCCGCCGCAATCACCGCTCCCACCGCGAAGCCCTGCCGTGAACGCGCTGTATGCGAAAAGCTCAAATGATCTGCTTCGGAATCGAATCCAACTTCGTGCATCCCCGGGGCATGTCCGGCGCGAATGCTCAATGATGGCGGCGTTTTTTCGCCGTAGCTTTCACGTAATTGCCGTTCAATTACGAGCGCCGTACCCGACGGCGCATCCAATTTAAATTTATGATGCTGCTCCACAATGAAAGGATCGTACTCATCAAATCGCGCGAATAATTCTGCCGCGTACCGGATCGTTTTGAAAAATAAATTCACGCCAAGTGAAAAATTTGAAGCCCACACTAACGAACCATGATTGGCTTCGACGACTGCTTTCACTTCATCAATTTTATCATACCAACCCGTCGCGCCAACGACTGTTGGAATTCCGAACGATTGCAATTTTTTGATATTCGGAATGACGGCTTCGGGGATCGAAAAATCAATCGCTACATCAACGCCAGCCAATGTTGATGCGGTTAAGCCTTCACCGTTGACATTATTATCAATGTCAAATTTAGCGATGATTTCGTGGTCGCGACCTATCGCCGCCTGTTCGATCATCTTCCCCATTTTTCCATAACCGACAATTGCAATTTTCATAATAAAAAGGACTCACGAGTAAACGCTCGTCAGCCCTTGTATGATTGCTATTGAATCGGGGTAACTGTAGCGCTCCACTGCAAAGTGGCAGTGACAATCGCAGGGATTTAGCCCTGACAACCAACCAAAATTCTTCAGCGCAAAAAAGAATTGGCTTCGGCAGCACTTCCCTTTCGCAAATCATCGTAGGACTTTGCGCGTCCTCAGATTCGTTACTCTTGAAGCCTGCACCTCTACTCGAAAACTAGAAATATCCATCAAATTCCATTCTGCCGAACACTTCTAACGCTGTCAAGCCGCTCATTTGCCGATTTTATCCATTCGACGTATGCTGAGAATATCTTTTGCATTCCAATCATCGCTGAAGGAGTTTCGACGTTGCGCAATCAATTCATTCGGGTTGTTATATTTGGGCTTTGTTGGCTATCGGTTTGTGTACAGGCACAAACGAAAAATACGACTTCACTGGCTGAAGCTGTGGAAACCGCGCTCCAAAATTATCCCGCGATCCGCGCTGCGCAGGCTGTCGCACAATCCGCTGCAGCTAACATTGAATTATCGCGCACCGCGCTTCAACCGAAAGTAGATTTCATCTGGGAACAAAATTTCGCCAGCCGTAATAACGTTTTTGGGTTGTTGCTGCCACAATCAACGATCCCCGCAATTTCAGGGCCTGCGCTCGGCACAGGTGGATTCGCTTCGGTTTTTGGATCCGCCACCGGAGTTCTGGTTTCGTGGGAGCCTTACGATTTCGGACTGCGCGAAGCAAACATTAATTTGGCTCGCTCAATTAATCATCAGGCCGCCGCACAAATTACAGTCACAAAATTTGAAGTCGCGACGACCGCTGCGGATGCCTACCTCGCCGTGATAGCCTCCGATGAGGCAGTCATTGCCGTCCGCGCCAATGTCCAGCGAATGGAAACTTTTTCCCAAGCCGTTCACGTTCTCGTCGACAATCAGTTGCGGCCCGGAGCCGATGCTTCGCGGATTGATGCGGAACTTGCGGTGGCTCGCAATCAATTTATTCAGGCAGAACAAACAGCAGGGTTAGCGCGTACGACATTAGCCGAAGCCATCGGTCAAGCCGGAACTACTGTCAACATTGATCCAAATCCATTTTTGGAATTACCGCCAAACACGATTGCTCCGGCGGCAGATTTCGCACAGCATCCATTAGTGCTGGCGCAGCAATCCGCGTTTGATGTCGTTCGGGCGCGACAGAAAATTTTAGAAAAAAGTTTTTATCCTAAATTTAATTGGCAATCTGCACTGTTCGCACGCGGTAGCGGAGCTTTCACCGATGGTCAATTGAAATATACACGCGGATTTTATCCTGACACCGCGAACTGGGCGACGGGAATTTCGCTCAGCTTTTCGCCCTCCGAAATCTTTGGAATTCGCATCAAAAAGAAAATTGAAAATTTCAATTTTTCCGTCGAACAGGCTCGCTACGATCAAACAATTCAGAAAATAAAAGTACAGGATTCACGGGCGAAAATCTATTTAGATTCGGCACGAAAATTCGCTGCGAATACGCCGTTGCAAGTGAAAGCCGCGCAGGAAACAGAAGTGAGAATTCGTGCCCGTTATCAGGCGGAACTCGCCACCCTCACCGAAGTCGCCGAAGCTCAAAAATTACTCGCCCAAGCCGAAGTCGAAAATTCCTTAGCGAAACTCAGTGTCTGGCGTGCGTTGCTGATGCAGGCGAAGGCGAATGGTGAGATGAAAGATTTTTTAGCTTTAGTTCGTAAGTGAAGGCTGGGAAAATCAAAAGGCAAAGATTAAAAGGCAAAGTGGGATTCGGAAGGCAAAGCCATTTCTGAATTCTTAAAATAAAGTGCCGCCCTTTTGATTTTTGCCTTTTGCCTTTTAATTTCTATCTTTTATGTGGCTTATTAACACCGCTCTGCGTCGTCCTATAACTATTCTCGTTGCCGTGATTGGCATCGCGCTACTGTCTGCACTGGCGTATTCGCGGATGTCGGTGGATACATTTCCGAATTTAAATTTGCCCGTCGTTTACGTCGCGCAACCCTACGGCGGAATGGATCCGCAACAGATGGAAAGTTTTCTCGTCAATTATTACGAGTATCATTTTCTGTATATTTCCGGCGTCGAACACGTCGAATCAAAATCCATTCAAGGCGCGGGACTCGTAAAAATTCACTTTCATCCCGGCACGGATATGAGCCAGGCTCTCGCGCAAGTTGTGTCGTACGTCGAACGTTCGCGCGCCTTCATGCCACCAGGAACGGTTGCGCCATTTGTGGTGCGCTATGATGCGGGAAGTGTGCCTGTTGGCTACTTAACTTTCACCAGCGAGACGCGGGATTTAGGCGAAATTTCGGACTTAGCCTTGAACCGAATTCGTCCGGTATTTTCGACTTTGCCGGGAGTTTCCGCACCTCCGCCCTTTGGAGGAAATCAACGTACTGTCATCGTTCGCGCCGATCCGGACAAGTTGCGGCAATACCAAATGTCGCCCGAAGAAGTTGTCAAAGCCGTCGCCGCTGGAAATGTAATTTTGCCTGCAGGCACTGTGCGGACTGGCGATTTGCAACGCCTCGCGCCAATCAATTCGGTCATTTCAAATCCGCAGGAATTGGCTGCACTGCCGATTCGGATGGGGAGCGGTCCCACCGTTTTTATCCGCGACATTGGACGTGTCGAGTTAGGCTCTGACATTTTGACGGGCTACGGTCTCATCAATGAAAAGCGCACGGTTTATATTCCCGTTACAAAACGCGCCGAAGCTTCAACGTTGGATGTTGTGAATCGCGTCAGAACGGAAGTTCCGAATTTTCAAAAATTAATTCCCGACGACATCAAGGTAGGATTTGAATTCGATCAATCGCAATACGTGAAAAATTCGGTACGCGGTTTGGCTTTGGAAGGCGCACTCGGCGCAATTTTAACGGGCTTGATGGTGCTTTTATTTTTGCGCGATTTTCGTAGCGCTTTGATCGTCGTCATCACAATCCCTATCGCGCTATTAACCGCCGTCGTTGGGTTATGGTTGGCGGGGGAAACCATCAACATAATGACGCTGGGCGGGCTGGCGTTGGCGATTGGAATTTTGGTGGATGAATCCACGGTCGCCATCGAAAATATTCATTCGCATTTGTCACGCGGCGAACCAAAACCCGAAGCAGTCCTGAACGCGACACGCGAGACAATCACCCCGCGTTTATTGGCGATGCTGTCCATCATCGCAGTTTTTGTTCCTTCATTTTTAATGGCCGGCGTGTCGCGTTCTTTGTTTATACCACTTTCTTTGTCGGTAGGTTTTGCGATGCTCGCGTCGTATTTTTTGTCAAATACACTCGTCCCGATTCTGGCAATTTGGTGGTTGAAGCCACAAAAACACGACGCAGAGATTCAACAAAAATGGTTTGGAAATGTACTGGGAAAGTTAATCAAACTTCGATGGTTGGCGTTAGCCTGTTACATCGCCATCGCCGCGTTTACCCTTGTCTTTATTGGGCGAAAACTTGGTACTGATATTTTCCCGAGCGTCGACACGGGAGCATTTTCCTTGCGGCTGCGCGCTCCTTCAGGCACTCGCGTTGAGCGCACAGAAGTCATTGCCCTCAACATTCTCAAAGCCATTCGTGAAGAATCGAAAGGACAAGTCGAAATTACGATTGGCTACGTTGGAACACAACCGCCGAGCTATCCCGTGAATACAATTCATCAATGGACCAGCGGCCCGCACGAGGCAATTTTATTGATCAAATTGAAATCCGGCTCCGGCATTCGCCTCAATGAATTCAAAGAAAAATTGCGCGAAAAATTACCGAAGATTGCGCCGAACATTTCGCTCTCTTTTGAAGCCGGAGACATCGTCACGCAGGTGATGAATTTCGGCGCACCGACTCCGATTGAAGTCGCTTTGAGCGGCGCAAATCTGAGTGCCAATCGCGCCTTCGCCGATAAGG
>JAYTCQ010000191.1:0-13781 GCA_043736395.1 Blastocatellia bacterium
AATCAAAATTGAAATCGTGAAAACTTAAAATGGCTGTAACTAACAAAAAATTCAATCGCTTACAGCTGTCAATTTTTTCTTAACCGGACACTAATGAGGATTTATCTATTTTAAAAGGAGAGAGTATGAGAAATCAAAAGAGTATTTTATCCGATCTCTAGAAATTGAAGAAAGTCCTGGTACTTATACTTATTTAGGCGCCGCGTCGCTTGAGCTTGGACAAATTGAGGCTGCGATAGATGCTTTCAGGAAAGCCATAGTTATTGATTCAAGATATGAGGAAGCCTATTACAATTTGGCAATGACATTGAGAGAAGAAAGTACTGAGGAATCAATAAAGTTATTTCGTACGGCAATAGAAATTGACCCTGATTATCAATTAGCTCATCGTGAATTAGGTACGCTGTTTATTGCTTTAGGTAATTTACCTGAAGCTGTCCGTCACCTTAGACTCGCCGTTTCGTTGGATTCGAGTGACGGTTGGAGTCATCTCTATCTCGGAACTTCGTTCCGGGAAATTCGCGACCTTGTGGGGGCAGAGAGGGAATTTAAGAAATGTATTGAAGTCTGGCCAGATGAAAGTACCTCATATTGGGCACTCGCTTCATTTTACCAAAATGAGGGGCGACCGTTGGAAGCTGAAAAGCTATATCAAAAAGCACTTCAAATTGATCCAGATGATGTTGAATCAAACTTAGATTTTGGTATTTATCTGTTATCAATTGGGGAAAAAGCTAAAGCTAAGGAACATTTGAACCGAGTTATTGCAATTGAGAATAACAATCCTAAAGCGATGGAGGTGCTTAAAAGTATTAGTTGATGCGAAGCCATTCTAGAATTGTAGAAAGAAACCGAGAAATAATCGGATATTTTTATGGCGTTTACTTTTCCTCAAGGTTCGAAACGCCCCCCCCATTATTGTTAATATTTTAAGCGATTGACTCAATCTCAAACGTCTTCCGAATCAAATCGAGAAAATTCTTAGCCGCGTGGGAAAGCGATAATTCACGGCGATAAATTAAGCGAATTGTTTTTTCAATTTTCAGACCTTTCACAGGGACTTCAACCAGCTTTTGCTCTGCGAGTTCGGTTTTCACTGCCAGACGCGGCAGGATTGCGATTCCGGCGTTGCCTTCGACGAATTCTTTAATTGTCTCCAGCGTAGCCAGTTCAATCGAAATATTTAGTGGTGTACGATTTTGCGCAAACAAATCAAAAATCCGTGCGCGTGCCGGAGTCTTTACGTTATGCGCAACAAAACTTTCCTGCGCTAAATCACGAACCGTTACTCCTTTTTTCTTAGCCAGAGGATGCTTCGGGCTGACGACCAACACCAATTCATCTTTATAAATTTCCAGAGATTGAAGCATCGGATGTTGCGGGTCGAACGACAAAAATCCGAAGTCAAGATTGCGTTCTAACACTTCGTTCGGAATCCGCTCGGAAATGTTGCGGTACACTTCGATTTTGATGCTCGGTTGTTGTTTGCGATATTCCAAAAGCAAGGGCGGAAGCAAGTACAATGAAGTGCTTTCGTTCGCGCCGATGCTGAGGCGTCCGCGATACATACCACGCAGTTCGCTAATCGCTCCGGTGGCTTCATCGCGCAGATTCAGGATGCGCTGTGCGTAGGAATGGAGAATCTTTCCCGCTTCTGTCATCGTTCCGGCTTTGCTGCTGCGGTCAAACAGAATTTCACCAAGTTCCTCTTCGAGACGTTTGATGGCGATACTGATGGCGGGCTGTGTTCGCAGCATTTTTTCGGCTGCTCTTGAAAAACTTTTTTCCTGTGCGATGCTTAAAAATATTTCTAATTGTGAAAAGTCCATAATGGAATCAAAAGGCAAATATCAAAAGTGAGAAGTAAAAAGGGTGGCACTTCCAACGAACAGCAAAAAAACTTTCGAAAATATTTTTGCTTTTTGATATTTACCTTTTGCCTTTTGATTTGTCATAAGTTATTTTTATGTTATCGTAAAAATTATAAACTTTACGATATGGTAAATGCAATGGTATTTTTACAAAACTGAGGGTTAGATTTATTCAATTCTCACTTCTTGAAGGGAGCAAAAAAATGAGCAACGAGCACATAGCAATTTTCGATACAACTCTGCGCGACGGCGAACAATCACCCGGGTGCAGCATGAATCTTGAAGAGAAACTTAAAATGGCGCGTCAGCTCGAAGCTCTCGGTGTAGACATTATCGAAGCCGGATTTCCGGTTGCTTCTGAAGATGATTTTAATGCAGTGCGCGAAGTCGCGCGAATCTGCCGGACGCCGATCATTGCCGCGCTTTGTCGCACGACTCCACTTGATATTGAACGCGCGTGGGAAGCGCTGTGTGATGCCGCGCGACCGAGAATTCATACGTTCGTAGCGACTTCGGATATTCATCTCGAACATAAATTGCAGAAGACCCGCGCCGAAGTTTTAGAGATGTCGCGCAAGGCTGTGCGGCTGGCAAAAAGTTTTACTTCGGACGTTGAATTTTCAGCGGAAGACGCCACGCGGAGCGACATGGATTACCTCTGCGAAATCGTCGAAGCCGTCATTGATGAAGGCGCTACGGTCGTGAATATTCCTGACACGGTCGGCTACACAATTCCGTCTGAATATCATCACATCATTTCGACACTAAAGCAGCGCGTACGCAACATTGATCAGGCTGTCATCAGCGTTCATTGCCACAACGATTTAGGTTTAGGCGTTGCGAATTCGTTAGCCGCGATTTCCGCCGGAGCCAGACAAATCGAATGCACGATCAATGGAATCGGTGAACGCGCAGGGAACGCCGCGCTGGAAGAAATTGTGATGGCTTTGCGCGTCCGCAAAGATTTGATGCCGTACAAAAATAACATCGTAACGGAAGAAATTTATCGTTCGAGTCAAACGCTGAGCAATATTACCGGGGTTCATGTGCAGCCGAATAAAGCTGTCGTTGGTAAAAATGCCTTCGCGCACGAAGCCGGAATTCATCAACACGGAGTCCTGAAAAATCGCATCACGTACGAAATCATGACGCCAGAATCCGTTGGTGTAAAAACGAATAGTATTGTACTTGGCAAGCATTCCGGTCGCCACGCGCTGAATAAAAAATACGAAGAAATGGGCTATCAAATGGCGCGCCCTGAACTTGATAAGGCGTACAAGCTTTTTACGAAATTAGCCGATCAGAAAAAGGAAATTTTTGAAGAAGATCTGCTGGCAATTTTGCAGGACGGCATCGCGCAGATTCCTGAAGCCTACAAATTAAGAGCGTTGCAGGCGACGGCTGGGACGACAAAAAACGCGACAGCAATGGTCACGCTCGGCGATGATTTAGGCGAGCGTACGGAATCCGCAGTCGGCGATGGGCCTGTTAATGCTGCGTTTTCTGCGGTTGATAAAATTACGGGAATGGAAGGCAAGCTGATGGATTACACCGTCCGCGCCATCACGCAGGGCACGGATGCGGTCGGCGAAGTTTTTGTGCATGCGGAATTTGACGGAACTTCGTACACTGGCAAAGCCGCTAGCACCGATGTCGTAGACGCCAGCGTCCGCGCTTATCTGAATGCGCTGAACAAAGCGGTCTATGCAAAAGCTCGACGCAAGAGTGATGTGAATGAGGAAATTTCGGTAGCGACGCCGCTGCCGAAAGAATAAGAAAATGTAGCGTAAACTTTTAGTTTGCGTTGCTTGCGATCCAATTGATTTCCTAAAGTAAGTTGCGGTTTTCATCCAATTTACTGCTGAACAAAGAGCGCAAACTAAAAATTTACGCTACATCAAATATGAACTTTATAATTACAGTTCTCCCCGGCGATGGCATTGGCGTAGACGTTACGCGTGAAGCCGTCGCCTGTCTTGAAACCATCGGTAAAACCTACGGTCACGAATTTACGTTCGGCATACAATTGATCGGCGGTGCGGCACTAGATGCGAAAGGTGTACCGCTTCCCGTTGAAACATTGCAGGCGTGTCTGGAGAGCGATGCGGTATTACTCGGTGCTGTGGGTGGGCCGCAATACGATAATAATCCACCGAATCTCAAGCCGGAAACGGGCTTACTTGGACTTCGCGCAGGGTTAGGAGTTTTTGCAAATCTCCGTCCAGCATTTTTGCATGAAGTTTTGATTGGCGCTTCGCCGCTGAAAGAATCCGTCGTACGCGGAACAGATATGATTATCGTCCGCGAGTTAATGGGTGGCGCATATTTCGGTCAACCCCGCGAAATCACTGAAGATCGTGGATTGAATTCGATGGTGTACACGTCTTTTGAAGTGGAAAGAATTGCCCGCGTCGCCTTTGAAATTGCGCGTGGTCGCAAGAAAAAACTTCATTCGATTGATAAGGCGAACGTGCTGGAAGTTTCGCAGCTCTGGCGTAAAGTCGTCACGCGCGTAGGGGCTGAGTACCCCGATGTTCAGCTTGAGCATGGCTACGTTGATTCCTGCGCAATGGCTTTGGTGACGAAGCCGACAGCGTATGATGTGATCGTCACAGAGAATTTATTTGGCGACATTCTGAGCGACGAAGCGGCAGTATTAACAGGCAGTTTAGGCATGTTGCCTTCCGCGAGCATCGGCGGAAAAGTTGGATTATATGAACCAGTACACGGTTCCGCGCCTGACATTGCAGGCAAGGGAATTGCGAATCCGCTGGGCGCAATTGCTTCCGTCGCAATGATGTTGCGCTACACTTGTAAGCTCGAAACCGAAGCTGCCGCACTGGAAGCCGCGATCAGTGAAACGTTGACGGAAGGATACGGAACACCGGATTTGAATAGTCAGCCGAAGCAGGTTTCAACCACTGAAATCGGTGATGTAATTCGGGCGAAGGTGGCGAAGGCGAAGGCTGCTTAAAGATTTATCCACGAAGATCACGAAGGAACACGAAGCAGCACAGCGATTTGCTCAAGTGGATCTGGCTAACCGCTAAAGGCTAATACCTAAATGCTTCTTTCCCTCGTGGATGATTGATCTGGTTATAAATAAAACTTATCGTACGGGAAAAACTATAGACACGCGAAAAGGTAATGCTCTATACTGCACTGGTCTTCAAACAGGTATTTCAATTTTACCAGCAGCATTACCAGAATAATCGCAATGACTTTTCGACTTCCACAACTTGCATCGCTACTTCCGCTTGACGAAATAGTTCAAGTAAGCGTCGTTGTCGTAGTTATTAACATTATCGTTGTTGCGGTCGTAGTTATTACAAACACCGCACCGCTCGCTGGCACTGCCTGAAGAAAAGGCAAAGAGATTATATAAAGCCCCAGCGAGCAGGAAGTTCGCTGGGGCTTTTGGTTTGTAGGGTAAACTTTTAGTTTGCCCTGACACCAATACTAAATATTCGGTTGTAACAAAAGTATTAGTTGAGAAATAAGCAAACTGGAAAGTTTGCTCTACATTTGAGGCAAATTTTATGAAAATGCGTGGCGCACGAATCTTTCTGGAAGCATTACGATGTGAAGGCATTGATGCAGTTTTTGGTTACCCTGGCGGCGCTGTGCTGCATATCTACGATGAGATCGGACTCAGCGGTCAGGAGCTTGGCATCAAGCATTATCTCGTTCGGCATGAACAGGCTGCGCTTTTTGCGGCGGCAGGATATGCGCAAGCCACAGGTAAAACGGGAGTCGCGCTGGTGACTTCAGGCCCTGGCGGTACGAATGCGATTACGGGCATCACGAATGCCTTTATGGATTCGCTGCCGATTGTCGTTTTCACGGGTCAGGTTCCCACGCATTTAATCGGCATGGATGCCTTTCAGGAAGCTGATTTGACAGGCATGACGCGCTCCTGCACGAAGCATAATTATTTAGTCAAACGCGTCGAAGATTTAGCGGCAACCATCAAAGAAGCTTTCCACGTCGCGAGTTCAGGACGTCCCGGGCCTGTGCTCGTGGATTTGCCGAAAGATGTGACAGCGGCGATGACAGAATTTAGTTATCCTGAAACCATCGAAGTGAAAAGTTATAAACCGCAATTGCGGGGTGATCAAAAGCAAGTCCGCAAAGCTGTGACGGCGATGATGAAGGCGAAAAGGCCAGTGCTTTATGTTGGTGGCGGCGCGATCACGGCGGAAGCTCACGCGGAAGTCAGGCAAATTGCTGAGAAATTAAATCTTCCGACAACCTGCACGTTGATGGGCTTGGGAGCGTTCCCTTCGACGCATCCTTTGAGCCTCGGAATGCTCGGCATGCACGGCGGTTATTGGACGAATATGGCAGTCAATAACAGCGACTTATTGATCTCAATCGGCGCCCGATTTGATGATCGCGTGACGGGAAAATTGGATGAATTTGCGAAAGGCGCAAAGATTATTCACGTTGACGTTGACCCTTCGAACATTGGCAAAAATGTCAAAACAGATATTCCTGTCGTCGGTGATGCGCGCAGCGTCGCGAAGCAAATGCTGACCGAATTATCCGAACAACTTGAAGCTGGAGAAATCATCGCTGACAAGTCCGAATGGCATCAACAAATTTCAGACTGGCGCGAACAAAATCCGTTCTGGTATCACCAGGACGACGAGACGATCAAACCGCAATTCGTCATCAAAGAATTGCATCGCCTGACCGATGGCAAAGCCGTCGTTTCTTCTGACGTCGGACAGCATCAAATGTGGACGGCGCAGTTGTATGGTTTTGACAGTCCGCGCAACTGGCTGAATTCTGGCGGACTAGGCGCAATGGGCTACGGGTTTCCGGCAGGAATGGGTGCAGCCGTTGCGCGTCCCGATGACATTTGCGTTGCTGTGGTAGGTGATGGTGGATTCCAGATGACATTGATGGAACTCGCGACGATTAAGGAATACAACATTCCGATCAAGATATTGATCATCAACAATCAATATTTGGGAATGGTACGTCAGTGGCAAGAGCAATTTTACGCACACAATTATTCACAAAGCGACATCTGCATTCAGCCGGATTTTGTGAAGCTCGCGGAAGCTTATGGTGTTCCGGCTTTCCGTGCTGAAAAAGTTTCGGAAGTCGCGTCAGTCCTGCAAAAAGCGATTGATACACCAGGGCCAGTGCTGATGGAATTCAAAGTGGCCCGTGAAGAAAATGTGTTCCCGATTGTGCCTGCGGGCGCGGCTTTGAAGGATATGATTTTGCGGTAGGAAATTTAGTCAAGAGGTGAGTTATGACTATGCGAGTTTTAGTAAGACCTTTTGAAAAAGGATTTAAAGCAACTGTGGTCGGATTAGCTGATTGCACGGTCGAAGCTTCGACACGTGAAGCTGCCATTGCACAAGCCACAAAGGAGGCTAAGGAATGGTACGAAAAAGGGGAAATTTTGGATTTTGAAGTTTCAGACGAGGTGATCCCAAGAAAAAAAACTCTCAATGATTTTATTGGAATGTGGAAGGACGATGAGCAGTGGGACGAGTTCATTGAGGCGATGGCAGAAAATCGTAGGCAAATGGATGCCGATCCGACTATTCCCTGATTATGCCAATTTATTTACTTGATACAGACCACATCTCACTTTTGCAGAATGGTCACGAAAAAGTGAGTTTAAGGTTCAGATCAATAAGTCGAGAATTGATCTATGTTCCGATTGTGAGCTACGAAGAGCAGTTAAAAGGTCGGCTGGCAGTTATCAATAAAGGCAAGCCGGAATTACTAGGTTTTGCTTACACTCGTTTAGAAGAAACTCATCAGTTTTATTGCTTTTTCAATATTGCACCGTTTGATCGAAAAGCGAACGAAACTTATGTGGAGTTAAGGAAAACCTATCGGCGATCGGGAAGAATGGACTTACGAATCGCCGCCACAGCATTAGCATTCGATGCAATTTTAGTAACACGGAATTTGCAGGACTTTGAGCAGATAGAAAATTTAAAAACAGAAAATTGGGCTTAATAATTATGAGACATACCATCTCGCTGTTAGTAGCAAATGAATACGGAATGTTGGCGCGTGTGGCTGGATTATTCAGTGCGCGCGGCTATCAAATTGACTCGCTCTGTGTCGCGCCAATGCTTGAAGAAGACATGTCGCGAATGACGATTACTACACACGGAAATGATCAGATTATTGAGCAAATTATCAAACAACTTGAAAAATTAGTGAAGGTGTTTGAAGTGGATGATCTGACGACTGATCCGCACGTCGAACGCGAAATGGTGTTGCTCACCGTGAATGCGGCGATGGGCGTACAACGACAGGAAGTCCAAAACCTAATTGATATTTTTCGCGCTAAAGTTGTAGACGTTTCCACCGATGCGTACATCATTGAAATGACCGGCAGCGCAGAAAAAGTGGATGCGTTAATTGATCTGCTGAAACCCGTTGGTATTCGTGACATCGTTCGTACAGGCACGGTCGCGATGACCCGCGTCGCGGCAGTCAAAGCACGCCAGCAGCGCAATGACGATGAAGCATTTTCAGAATTAACCTTGAATGAAAAAGTGTAGCGCAAACTTTCCAGTTTGCGTTTTCGTGACAAGCAAGCCGGAATGAAAACTTATTACTCTCGCGACGAAATTTTGAGTTTGATTGAAGGCTTTGAAAGCCGGACATTACCAAAAGAACAGTGGACGCATCAAGCGCATTTGGTGATGGCAGTTTGGTACTTATCAATGCTGGATGTGCCGGAAGCAACTGACATCATTCGAAATGGAATCAAGAGTTATAACGCAGCTGTTGGTGGTGAAAATACGGATACGAGCGGCTATCACGAAACGATCACGATCTTTTACATTTGGTTCGTGAAAAAGTTTCTTACAAATGCGAATTCTGAAAATTCACTGGTTGAAAACACGAACAACTTTTGTGCGCGGTACGGGGATAAAAATTTGCCGTTTGAGTATTACAGCAAAGAGTTGCTGATGTCGGTGGAAGCCCGACGCAAGTGGGTTGAGCCTGATTTGCAACCGCTTCTGTCACTCGACCTGTGAGGTTGTGAAAATTCTCTACAGTATTTACAAATCGAAACTCGCAAGCTGATAGTTTGCGCTAAAATTTATGGAGCTATTTAATGAAAATTTATTATGACAAAGATGCAGACCCCCAATTTTTGCAAGATAAAACTATCGCCATTATTGGCTATGGTTCGCAAGGGTTCGGGCATTCCAACAACCTCAAAGACAGCGGCGCGAACGTCATTGTCGGACTTCGTTCTGACAGCCCCAGCGTAGCCAAGGCGCAAGCAGCAGGACTGGAAGTTTTGCCTGTCGCCGATGCCGCAGAACGCGCTGACATCGTGATGTTGCTGACGCCTGATGAATTGACTCCGGGAATTTATGCCCGTGAAATCGCTCCGCATATGAAGGCCGGGAAATACCTCGCCGTCGCGCATGGCTTCTCGATCCACTTCAAAAAAATTGTGCCACCCGCTGACATCAATGTCTTTATGGTTGCGCCGAAAGGCCCCGGACATTTAGTGCGTCGTGAATACGAACGTGGGGCAGGTGTACCGTGTCTGGTTGCCATCGCGCAAGACCCCAGCGGCGACACGCAGCAAGTTGCGCTCGCGTACGCTTCAGCCATCGGCGGCGGACGCGCGGGCATCATCGAAACGACTTTCAAAGAAGAAACCGAAACCGATTTGTTCGGCGAACAGGCAGTACTTTGCGGCGGATTGACGGCCTTGATTCAAGCTGGATTTGAAACTCTGACCGAAGCCGGATACGCGCCGGAAATGGCGTATTTTGAATGCCTGCACGAAATGAAATTGATCGTAGATTTGCTGTATGAAGGTGGCGTTTCGAACATGCGGTATTCGATTTCCAACACCGCAGAATACGGCGATTTGACACGTGGGCCGCGCATTGTGGATGCTTCCGTGAAAACTCGCATGAAAGAAATTCTCGCTGAAATTCAATCGGGACAATTCGCCGATGAATGGTTAGCCGAAGCCGAATCCGGTAAGCCGAATTTCAATCGTATGATCGCTGAAGGCAAGAAACATCAGATCGAAGAAGTTGGCGAACAACTACGCGGACTGATGCCGTGGCTGTCTTCGAATAAGATTGTTGATAAGGCGAAGAACTAATAAAAAGTTCGCAGTTCACAGTTAACAGTTCACAGTTTGAATGCTGCGAATTGGTCTACTGCGAACTGCGAACTTCACTACTGCGAACTTTTTCCATGAGTAACTTGATCGAAATTTTTGATACGACTTTGCGCGATGGCGGACAGGGTGAAGGCTTGGCGTACACGGTCGAAGATAAAATCAAAATCGCGCTGGCACTGGACGAACTCGGTGTCGCTTTTATCGAAGGCGGATGGCCTGGTGCGAATCCGAAAGATGTAGAATTTTTCAACCGCGCCAAATCTATTAAGCTCAAAAATGCTCTATTCGCAGCGTTCGGAAGTACGCGTCGAGCCAATGGAATTGCGGCTGATGACGCTGTCGTCCAGGGATTACTCGCAGCAGAAACTCCGGTCGTGACGATTTTTGGGAAGTCGTGGGATTTCCATGTGGATGTCGCGTTGAAGACTACGCTCGAAGAAAATTTGCGGATGATTGCAGACACGGTTTCGCATTTAAAAGCGCAGGGGCGCCGCGTCTTATATGACGCGGAACATTTTTTCGATGGCTTCAAAGCGAATTCAGAATACGCGCTCGACACGTTGAATGCTGCCGTCAAAGCCGGAGCCGAAACGATTATTTTGTGTGACACGAACGGCGGAGGTTTACCGGAACGCATCGCCGAAACAGTTGAAATTGTCCGTAACAGATTTCCGAATGCAAAAATTGGTATTCACGCGCACAACGATGGAGAGCTGGCAGTAGCGAACTCACTCGCCGCCGTCGAAGCAGGAGCAACGCATGTGCAAGGCGTCATGAACGGCTACGGCGAACGTTGCGGCAATGCGAATTTATGTTCGATCATTCCAAATCTGGAATTGAAAATGGATCGTCGTTGTTTACCTGATGGTAAATTAAAATTTCTCACGCACACCAGCCGATACATCAACGAAGTGGCGAATTTAGTGCCGAATGATCGCGCCGCATTTGTTGGTCGCAGCGCATTCGCGCACAAAGGCGGCATTCATGTTTCTGCCGTGATGAAAGCAAAATCCACCTACGAACACATTGATCCTGAGCTGGTCGGCAACGAAACACGCGTGCTCGTCAGCGATCAATCCGGCATGAGCAATATCAATTTTGCCGCGAAAGATTTTGGCGAAGACTTCATCAAAAATCCTGAAGCCGGGCGGCGTTTGCTGAAAGAATTGAAAGAGATGGAGCATCAAGGCTATTCATTTGAAGAAGCTGATGCATCTTTCCATTTAAGGGCACTGGGTGCGTTAGGCAAGCGCAAATATTTTTTTGAACCGCTCGAATACCGCGTGTTTATTGGCTCTTCCAGTGCAACAGAAGCTGTTGTCCGCATCAAAGTCGCCGATGATGTAATGCATACAGTCAGCTCCGGCGATGGCCCGGTACATGCGCTGGATCAGGCTTTACGCAAAGCATTACTCGCGCATTTTCCTGAGATAGAAAATTTTCATTTGATAGATTTCAAAGTTCGAATCCTTGACGGCGAACACGCTACAGCTGCAAAAACGCGTGTGCATATTGAGACCAGTAACGGTGAACGTTCGTGGAATACTGTGGGCGTAGCCGAAAACATTATCGGCGCATCATGGCAGGCAATTCTGGAAAGCATCGAATACGGCTTACAAATCACCACTTCTGATAAAAATTGATGGGCGGACAAACACGCACGGTACATTTAGCTGTCGGCTTTTTCGTGATCGCAATTTTTTTGCTGACAGGCTATCACATGAAATTTCACATTCATGAATTGATGGAAGCGAATGACCGTTTTCGTTTTTCTCTGCGCGGCAATCACATTTATATTTTGCTGCTGGCTCTGCTGAATCTCAGCCTCGGCACGTATATGAAAGTTAGCCAAATTATTTGGCGCGCATCTTTGCAGTTGGTTGGATCATTGATGATTTTGACGGCTACGATGCTGGTAATTGCTGCGTTCTTTTTCGAAAACAAAGAATTACTGGAACGCCCGTTAACATTAATGACAATCATTCTTGCATTGGCTGGAACAGTGCTCCACGTTATTAGCAGCATTCAGAAAAATTCTATAACTTAAATTAACTGAGAAAATTCTATGACCTTCAACCCAAAACACCAAAGTCACATCATCACCAACGGACGCGACCGCGCTCCCGCACGCGCCATGCTCAAGGCGATCGGTTTCACTGACGAAGATTTGGCAAAACCGATTATCGGAGTCGCGCACGAATGGATTGAAACGATGCCTTGCAATTTCAATCACCGCGATCTCGCGCAAAAAGTCAAAGCCGGAATTCGCACCGCCGGAGCTACGCCGATGGAATTCAATACGATTTCCATCAGTGACGGCGTTACGATGGGAACTGAAGGCATGAAGGCTTCGCTCGTCAGCCGCGAATTGATTGCGGATTCCATCGAACTCGTCGGACGCGGATATATGTTCGACGCGATGGTCGTCATTGTCGGCTGCGATAAAACCATTCCCGCAGCGGCGATGGGACTGATTCGTCTGAACGTGCCGAGCCTGATTTTATACAGCGGCTCCATCGGACACGGCGATCACAAAGGCGCGCATCTGACAGTACAAAATGTTTTTGAAGCGGTTGGCGCAAATGCAGCAGGCAAGATTGACGACAGTGAATTGCTCGCTATCGAAAACGTAGCCTGTCCTGGCGCGGGCGCGTGTGGTGGACAATACACCGCGAACACGATGGCGCAGGTGATGGAATTTATTGGCTTATCCGTGATGGGAACGGCGAGCGTTTCTGCGATTGATCCGAAAAAAGACACGGTTGCTTTTGACACTGGAAAGGCCGTAGTTGATTTGCTCAATCGCAACGTGCGTCCGCTCGACATTCTCACGCGTGAAGCGTTTGAAAACGCGGTCGCTGGCGTAGCGGCTACGGGCGGATCAACGAATGCAGTTCTGCATTTGCTCGCGATGGCGCGTGAAGCTGAAATCCCTTTGGACATTGATGATTTTGATACAATTAGTTCGCGTACGCCGATGATTGCGAATCTGAAACCCGGCGGAAAATATACTGCCGTCGAACTCAGCGCGGCAGGCGGGACTACACTGATTGCGAAACGGATGATCGAAGGCAATTTACTGGATGGAACGCAACAAACTGTGACCGGATTGTCGATCGCGCAGGAAGCCGAACACGCTATAGAAACGCCGGGGCAAGACGTAGTTTTCACGGCTGAAAATCCGCTCAAGAAAACAGGCGGATTGGTCATCCTGAAAGGCAACATCGCGCCTGAAGGTTGTGTTCTGAAGCTATCCGGCTTTGAACGCAAAAAACAGGTCGGGAATGCGCGCGTATTCGAATGCGAAGAGGACGCGATGAAAGCTGTCACAACCGGACAGATCAAAGCGGGCGATGTCGTAGTGATTCGCTACGAAGGCCCGAAAGGCGGCCCTGGAATGCGGGAAATGTTGGGCGTCACCGGAGCCATAACCGGAGCCGGACTTGCCTCCGAAGTTGCCTTGCTCACTGACGGTCGTTTCAGCGGAGCTACACAAGGGTTATGTATCGGACACGTCGCGCCGGAAGCCGCTGCTGGCGGATACATCGCGGCAGTCAGAGACGGCGACATCATCGAAATTGATATTGAAAAACGCCTCTTGCAAGTCGTGCTGAGCGATGAAGAAATCGCTGGACGAATGAAGGATTGGAAAGCTCCTGAACCACGATATAAAAAGGGAGTCTTTGCGAAATACGCCAAGCTTGTGACTTCAGCGAGCGAAGGCGCAATCACAGGATAATGCAGAAGCCTGCACGCAGTAAGGGCGC
>JAYTCQ010000192.1:0-12174 GCA_043736395.1 Blastocatellia bacterium
GAAATTAGTGGAAGTAATTCGCACCATTCTCACAGACGACGAAGCCTACGTTGAGGCCTGTTTGCTAGGCTCAGCGCTCGGCAAAACCGTCGTGCAAACTTCCGACAAAACGGGGTTCATCGTGAATCGTTTATTAGTGCCTTACATGCTCGACGCGATTCGAGTGTATGAAGAAGGCCTGGCTTCGACGATTGATATTGATAACGGGATGAAGCTTGGCTGCGGACATCCGATGGGGCCGTTGACGCTCTGCGATTTCGTCGGGCTGGACACGCTCTATTACATCTCAGAAATCATGTTCAACGACTTCCACGAAAAGCGTTTTGCGTCTCCATCATTGCTGAAGCGAATGGTGCAAGCCGGATTGCTCGGACGCAAATCAGGCAAAGGTTTTTATGATTATAGCGACGTGAAAAATCCCAAGCCTGTCAAATTGTAAAATGCAGAAGCCCGCACGAAGTAAGGGCGACTTGAGAGGAAAAGAATTATGGGTACTTTTTTTGTGAGGTGTAAAATTGAAAATATTGTTGACCGGAATAAAGCTTCCGTGATGCCAAAAATGCTGGTTGACACTGGCAGCGAATATACCTGGATAACGGCGTCAACACTTGAAAAAATTGGCATTGCACGGGAAAAGAAAGACTTGGAATTTGTGATGGCGAATGGTCAGCGGATTACCCGGAGTGTGGGTTTTGCGATCATTAAATTTGACAAGTATTTCACAGTGGATGAGGTAGTTTTTGCGGAAAAAGGCGACCTGCTTTTCTTAGGCGCACGAACTCTCGAAGGTTTAAGCCTGGCAGTTGACCCGCGCCAAAAAAAGCTGGTAGCGTCAGGGCCTTTACCGGCTGCATAAATTTGTGAAAAATTAATTCAAAGAATGAGTAATGAATCATTAGCCCTGATCTGTCTCGCGATTGCGCTGGTCGCATTTTTATATTCTTCAGTCGGACACGCCGGAGCCTCCGGATACATCGCAGTAATGACGCTGTTCGGACTCGCGCCAGCTGTTATCAAACCTTCCGCCTTAGTCCTCAACATCATCGTCGCCAGTTTGACTTCGTGGCAATTCTGGCGCGCCGGACATTTTTCGTGGAAGCTCTTCGCGCCTTTTGCTGTGCTGGCAGTTCCGTTGGCTTTTCTGGGTGGATATTTAAATTTGCCACCTTCCCTCTTCAAAATTCTGGTGGGACTGGTGCTGATTTTTTCGGCGCTTCGATTTATTTTTGAAACAAAATCTGAGGATCAGGAAACCAAGCCTCCCTCCAATGTTGTAGCGGTTTCGGTGGGCGCAGGATTAGGATTATTAGCCGGATTGACAGCGACTGGCGGAGGAATTTTTCTGACTCCGATTTTGCTGTTGCAGCGCTGGACGAAAACAAAAACGGCGGCGGCAATTTCGGCTTTATTTATCCTCGTCAACTCAATCGCAGGCTTAGCCGGAAACTATCTTAAAACGCAGGACCTCCCAGTTGTCTCACTTTCATTTGCGATTGCCGCTCTGCTTGGAGGAGTCTTCGGATCATATCTTGGCAGCCGACAATTTTCTCCGATAGTTATCAAGCGGTTACTGTCTGCGGTGTTATTCATTGCTGGACTAAAGTTAATACTTACTTAGATTTTGGAACCAGATCGCACATATACCAGATTTCAAATGTATGTGACCCAGTGTTAGTAGCATTAGTTTCTACACAAGGATTCCAGCTCCTTAGGAGCGAAATACTTATAGGGTTTGCAATACCAAATTACCAAGCTCCATCGGAGCGGCATATGCCGCTCCGATGGAGCTAAAAGCTAATATTTACGGGCTTGCTATAAACATGCCGCTCCCCTAGAGCTTAAGGCAAACACATTTGTTTATAAACAAATGGTTAGTAGCCCGCACATCAGCAAGGGCTGCTTTTGCAAGGCGTAGGTTGATGCCGAAGGGATTACTCGCGCGTAACTGACACGGCGCACGCAATTGAATACCGCTAGATAACTTCTTCTAAAGCAATATTGGTAGTGTTTCTGTTTCATCTCAAATCCTGATAAGTCAGACTTTTGCAACAGCCTGACTTATCAGATGTAAGGGGTAACCACCCCAAATCAATTGTCATCCACTTCCCCAGTTGCCCGAATGACAATTGATCACTGTTATGGTAGGCAAGCCTTGTGCCAATGTAAAAGGCCAATAAATACGGCCATTTCATTCAATTTTTCAAAATCATGATATAGTGATGAGACATTTAGCGACAGTAAGGTGCTAACTTGTCGCAATAGTTTCTCAGAATCTCATCCCTGTCTGTGCTGAAATACCGCTTGGAATATTCCCACTAGAAAAAACTCAAACCCTTTATTTCATTGGCCTTTTCACTTTTTTTGGATGGCCTGATTGATTTGAAGACAAGCGTCTGGCACGGACGTTGCACTCACGATAGGCGTGAAGTTAGGAAAAAATACAACTGGAAATAAGATTAACTTAACAAGGAGCAACGTGCTAGGGAGAAAATATGAGGACTTTTTCAAGAACAAAGAAATTCATGATCTGCATTATCGCTACCTGTTTGCTGTGCCTGAGTATGGTTGGAGCCGCATTTGCCAATGAGAAAAAGAATCTCAAGAAAACATTGACGGTACAGGAAGATATCAACGTGAAAGATGTAGTCCTTAAAAAAGGTACCTATCGAGTTCTTTTCGACGCGAATGCTAACGAAGTTTCGATTATGGAAGATGACGGAGATTTGGTTTTGAAGACGAAAGCAACAGTTGAAATACGCAATGAGAAAGCGCGTTACAACTCCGCTTCCTTCTCAACTACAGCTCGTGGGCAAGAGCTTCAATCTCTGACATTCGCGGGTGATAAGAGGGCCATCGTGCTAACAGATAATGAAACCGAAGTGTCCGGGGGGGAATAACAAACCGCTACTTGTTACCTCAACAAACTGCATCAGGCTTCCGGATTTCTTAATCGTTAAAGCTTGATCGAAACAAAAAATCCAGAGCGTCGAAAAATTTCAACGCTCTGGATTTCACTGCGTGTGATTGCTCCCCTGATTGCCCCCTCACGCAGAACTTGTGACCATTACTGAATCGCAATCGTAACTTGATTGGAACGAACCAGGCTGCCTTGCCCATCATAGACTTTGATGAGAACGACGAGGCTCGATCCTGAATTTACATTGTCGGGCAGCAGAATATTCAACTGCTCGACTCCGACGAATGAAGAAGCTCCGGCGTAGCCGACCGGCGCTTTGACTCCGCCGATTGTGACTTCGACGTTTTCCGCTACGCCGTTGGATTTATTGCCGTCTGAATCAGGCGCGGCACGAAATCCCGTCCCGAACAAAATCAGATACAACGCATCACCGGATTTTCTGATAATTGGCGTGGCGACGAATTTTTTGAGCGAATCGTCGTAGCGCAAAATTGATTCGTTGCTTTGCGAATTATCCGACTTGACGCGCGTGATGTAACCCGCTGGCAGGCCTTTGCCGTCCGAAGATGCCGTGAACAGGCTAGGCGCGACTCCCGGTAATACGATCGTTCCCTGCGCCACAGTTTTTCCAGCGTTGACGACTTCAACTTTCGCGGTTCCAAGCGGTGAACCGGCAGGAACCTGATAATTAATCTGGTTTGGAGAAACGAAGAATAATTGCGCGGGCTTGCCGTCAACTAACACGCTAACTCCGCCTAACGAAACCGGCAGCGGTAGGCTGGTAGCAGCAAGAGTTGTTGACGACAATCCAGAACCGAAGCTGGCGATAATACCTTCCACCGAACTTTCGGATTGGTAACCCGCGCCGTTAACTGAAGTCAGCCGATTCAACGTAGTGAAATTGCTGGCGCGTTTGACTTCAATCACAGTCGCATCAATCGAACCATCAGCCTGCAATTGACCTTTGGCCTCAACTAACACACCAACTGCGGGCGCGCCGTGTTCACGTTTGATGAACGTCGTAGCCGTCACGCGAATTGTGCGTCCATCAACTTTCCAATCTCCGACTAAATTTTGTGTGGTTGGTAAGGCGGTAATTGATCCGACGATTTCGATGAATGTCTGCCCGGCCCCACCTGCGACAGTGCCTTTGACTTCAATTTTTGTAGCGTCAATCGTGCCATCGTTTTTTTGATTTCCTTTGACTTCGACTAAAGCTCCGACGGTTGCCTGACCGCGTTCGATGTCAATCACGGTCGTCTTGCTGACGTGAACAGTTTTAGTTCCAACTGTCCAATCTCCAACCAAATCCGCAGCTGTTGGCAAAGCCTTAATTGTGTCGTAGAAGCTAATGAATCCGGTGTTGTCGTTCGATGTGCTCGCATCAGTTTTGACTTCAATTGAAGTCGCGTCAGTTGAGCCATCTGTCCGGCGATTGCCTTCGACTTCGAGAAAGGAACCGATAATCACTTTGCCTTTTTCCTGATTGATGCGTGTTGAAGCGGTGACGTGAACAACTTTTCCGCCCACCGTCCAAGCCCCAACTAAATTCGTCGTGGCAGGCAGGGCTGACACTGTTCCGAAGAATTTCACGTACCCTGCGCTCGCGCTGACGCCTTTGATTTCGATGCTGAACGCTTGCAATCCCGTTGAAGTAATCGTGGCCAGAACTTCAGCCAAAGCCCCAATCGCAACCGCGCCTTTTTCCTGATTGATAATTGTGGCGGGGATGACATTTAATTTATGCCCGCCAACATTCCATTCACCGATCCATCCTGTCGTGGCGGGAAGAGCTTTAATGACGCCGTAGAATCGGCAATAACCGGGATTTGATCTGATGGCAGCGGCGGGTTGTGATTCGACTTCGACTTTTTTAGCGTCTACGGAATTGTCAGTCTTTTGCCAGCCTTCAACTTCAACAATTGAACCAACCCGAGCCGGGCCGTATTGAGAAATTAAAATTGTCTGTGCCGTAACGTGAACGATCCGACCACTGACACGCCAATCTCCAATGAGATTTGCAGTCGCGGGTATGGCTTCGACAGTTCCTCGAAATTCAACTTCCCGGGCTTGTGTTTGCGGATCAGATTTCGTTTCAATTTCTGTTGCATTCAACGATCCATCGGGTAACAAATTACCTTCAACTTTGACCAACCCACCGATGAAAAATGGACCATCATCCTGCCTTAACAAAGTACTAGCTGAGACGTGAATTAATCGTCCGCTCACTTTCCAATCTCCGACACGATTCGCCGCTGACGGTAATTGCTCAACTTTTCCAAGCAATTTTGTTTCGCCGCTAATGCCGTTACGAGTTTCAATTTTCAGTGCGTTAATCGAACCATCGCTCAGCCCTACGCCTTCCACTTCAACTGCGATTCCGACAGCAACGGGACCGTCTTCCTGCTTAATTACAGTCGTCGCCAAAACATGCACAATTTTACCGGCGACTTTCCAATCGCCAATTCTTCCGGTAGTGCTCGGAAGCTCTTCGATATTGCCGCTGACTTTCGCTTCATCGCCACTGCCAGCTGCTGATATATCGACACTGACTTTGGTCGCGGCGATTGAACCATCACTATTCATCGTGCCTTTCACTTCAACGTACGCGCCAACTGCAACTGCTCCATCATTTTGACGGATGACTGTTGCGCTGCCGACCTTGATGATTTTTCCGCCGACTGTCCAGTCACCTTGAAAATTGGCAGTGCCTGGGAGCTTGGTTATTGCACCATGTAATTCCACTTCATCCTGGCCGGAGCTTTGCGCCAACAGTGTTCCGGGAAACATCCCGAAGGTTAATAAAATTGTAGCGATAATCGCTTTTAATGATTGCCAATTGTTGTATGTGCGGGTTTGCGAATTCATATAAGTACCTTTCATTTTGCGAAATATTTTTTTCTGCGCGAACGCTCCACGCTCTTTCTGTATTCAATCGTTGTGCCGCAAATATTTTTTCGTAGTTTTCTAGTCCTTACTCCTCAGGAATCAATGATTTAACTTAATAAAGTCTGAAGTAACAGCCAGCGAGTTTGCTCATTCGCACTGCGAACGCAAATACGCAGCGTCTGCCAATCCAGCGGGGATAATCCAATCCGCCTCGCTAAATCATTCAAGCTAAGATACTTAGGATTCGATGCGAATAATAATTAGCAATGCGAAAATAAATACGCATATTATTTGATCGCCCATATTTATAGGTTATACTGACCTTGTTGTGCTGATTGCATTTACGGGTTCAGTAACCATTTATTAGTCTTTAAAATTGCTTTGGCATATTGGTTGCAAATACAGTTGCTGTAAATTGAAAGCCTGGCTTGCCAAATTGATTTTGAGGTAAACATGAGACTGAATAAATTCATTGCCAAATTACTGCGAACCACGATTACTACTTCGCTCTGCGTATTGCTTTTCACAGAGCCGATGCTGCGGGCACAGGATCGGACGCATTCCGGCTCTTCTCGCTCAACAGAACGTAGAAATTCTGGAAGTCGCGGCAGAAATTTGCCAAACGAACTCGACCGAAAACTTTCACCAGACCTCAAAGCAAAACTGAACGACAGCACTGTTGACCGCGTCAAAATCGTCCTGCAATTCAACGCAGTTCCCAGTGCGCAAACGATTGAAATTCTTGGACGCGCCGGAGTTCTGATTAACCCAAAAGATAAATTCGAGAAACTGGAATCACGCACAGTTGAATTACCAAAATCCCTCGTTGTTGAATTAGCCGCGCAAAGTGAAATGAATTTTGCCTCGTCGAATCGTGAAGTCCGCTCACTCGGCCATCTCTCTTCCACCACCGGAGCCGACCTGGCACGCGGCTTAATCGGAACTTCAATCAGCTCAAATCTTGATGGCTCCGGCATCGGCATCGCCTTTATCGATTCAGGGATTGACCGCGAACATAAATCTTTTTTGGATCGTAACGGCAAGCGCAGATTTGTGTATGGAATTGATTTCACCGATGTCGAATTAGAAGCTCCCGAAGAAGATAAATACGGGCACGGCACGCACGTCGCCTCCGTCGCAGTCGGCAATGGACGCGTCGCCAGCAACGCTTATCTTGGCATCGCTCCAAATGCGAACATGATCAATTTGCGTGTCCTTGATGACACCGGAAAAGGTACAGTGACGAATGTCCTGCGTGCCTTGGAATGAGTGCTGAATAATCGTGCAACATACAACATTCGCATCGTCAATATGAGCCTCGGCGCTCCCGCCGTAGATTCCTATCTCAACGATCCAATCTGCCGCGCAGTCCGCAAATTAGTTGACGCCGGAGTCGTTGTCGTCGCAGCCGCCGGGAACAATGGCAAAGACAAAGACGGCAATAAAGTCTACGGATTAATTCACGTTCCAGGCAATGAACCCTCTGCGATTACAGTCGGAGCGAGCAACACTTTCGGCACGGATTCACGCGGCGACGATGCCGTCACGAGTTATAGTTCACGCGGCCCGACACGCAGTTTTTATACTGATGCCAGCGGCGTCAGACATCACGACAACATCATCAAACCTGATCTGGTAGCGCCGGGAAATAAAATTCTGGCAGCCCAATCTGAAGGCAATGTACTGGTCGCCGAAAATCCTGCATTAGATGCAAAAATCACTATTGATCACGAACGCAAAATGATGACGATGAACGGAACTTCGGTTTCCGCTCCGGTAGTCTCCGGCGCAGTCGCATTAATGTTGCAAGCCAATCCAACGCTCACTCCCAATTTAATCAAAGCAATTTTGATGTACACCGCGCAGCCGTTAGCCGGATACAATTTAATGGAGCAAGGCGCAGGCGAATTGAATATCGAAGGCGCTGTCAGATTAGCGAAATTGGTACGAACGGATTTGAATGTGAATACGCCGCTGGGTACGCCTTTATTGACCAGCACCGCAGGATTAATCCGCACGTCAACAATCAACAATCACAGCTTTCCCTGGGCGCAAGGGATTCTTGTCAACTTCACCTTTGTCACCGGCGATGATTTGATCAGCAAGTTTCAGAAAAATTATTCACTGGGAGAGCTGCTGGGAAACGGAGCAGTTTTCAGCGACGGTGCTGTTTTTAGTGATCGAACGCTTTGGTCGAGTGGAGCAGTTTTCAGTGATCGAATTTTTGTGAGTGATGGACTGCCCCTTGGCAACGGCACTTTTTTTATCAGTAGCGGAGCCGTCTTCAGCGACGGCGCAGTTTTTAGTGATGGAGCTGTGTTCAGTGATGGTGCTGTCTTTAGCGATGCGCTTATTCTTCAAGCCCTTTCCAGTGGCGCCATTAAAAATGGAGAAGGGACAAGCTTTATGGATGCCAAGCTGGATGACGGCAAAGATAATACAAATTATTAATAATGTCTGAACTAAAAACTAACGCAGTTCGCCAGGAATCTTTCAAACGCAAACTTGAAGACGTACGCGTCTTACTCGACCGGGGGCAGTCCAGCAATGCCTTACTCAAGCTTTCAACAATCATTAAATCCGCGCAACCAAATCCTTCGCTCTTAGCAGAAGCAAAATGCGCTTACTGTGTTGCTTTGGAAATGCAGGGAAAATATCAGGACTCTCTCGCAGCTATTTCCATTTATGAAACTGCCGAATCAAGAGCAAAACTTGAGACCGGGATTAGAGTCAAAACGCTGTGGCATACCGCTCTCGCCTATAATTACGCCGGGAACCATCCCAAAGCGATAGCCCTGCTAAACATTGCCTCACGCGAAGCTTCCGAAAATAATCTTGACGACGAACTTGGTAATGTTTTTGTAGCATTTGCGCGGGTCTATCGAAATATTAATGAGTACACCATCGCCCGCGACTTCGCTGAAAAAGCGCTTGAGAAGTTTCGCAATTCCGGCGATTGGCGCGGACTTTCCGATGCCTGGTTTGCGCTCGGCGCAACTAATTTTTTTGAAGGAAATCACGAGTCTTGCCTCACGAATATGAAACAGGCTCTGAGTTTGATCGGTAAGCGTCCCGCCAATTACCAGCTTGGCAAAATTTACAATAACATGGCAGCCGCTTGTTGGTTTTTGCGAAAGCCGCAGGAAGGGATCGGCTACTTGGAAAAGGCTGTCGAGTTTTTTGAACTCACTGAACATAAAGCCAATGCCATGGATGGATACAACAACCTCGGCATTAATTTAATTCTGGCGGGCGAGTGGGATCGGGCCCAAGCCGCGCTGGATCGCGCTTTGGATTTCGCTTCACAAAATGAGTCACGACCAGCCATTGTTGCTACTTTTCTCGATTCTCATGGCGAATTACAAATGCTGCGCGGCAACCTGCCTGAGGCCAGAAAGCTGCTCGAAGAAGCCGTAAACGTAGCCAATGCTGCCGGCAATAAATGGTACGAAAGTCAGGCACATCGAACGCTCAGTAAATGTCATTTGGCGATGGGCGGAACTGAGATGGCCCTCAGCGAAGCTCGAAAGGCGTTAGAGCTGGGAGAAAAAATTGGTGATCGCCAAGCTATTTGCGAAGCCAAATTATTAATTTCTGAAGCTTATCTTCAGATGAATAATTTCGATGCATGCGCCGAAGAATTACAAGCAATTACTGAAGAAACGAAAGATTCTCCTACTGATTTGGCGATTGCCGGAAATACGCAACGGCTGCTCGGAATGATGGCATTGAAGCAGAATGATTTCGCGCAGGCTTCCAATCATTTTGGACGCGCAATTTCAATTTATGAAATGCTGGGTGATGTGTATCGCTGCGCTCGCGCTCAATATTTTCAAGGGTGCGCCTACTCTCATTCGCAGCCTGAGCGCGCCCGAACATACCTCTCACAAGCTATCACTACGTTTCAAAAATTAGGTGCGAAGCTCGCGTTGTCAGAAGCGGAAACGGCGCTAGCAAATATTAGTTCTGCGCCAGAGATTTCGTTGGCAGAAATTGCTGCGTTGATCCAATCATTGACGATGCGCTTATCAGAAGCGACTTCTTCCCGCGAATTATTGCTGCGTGAATTGGCCGCCGTCATCAGCGAAGAAACTCCGGCGCAGCGTTTATTAGTGGTCGAAGCTGAAGCTCGTCATACGTTTAAAACCACTGTGAACATTGGGTGGAATGAAAGCGATGCCGAACAGCTCTGCAATGAATTTTCAACTGGAGAAGAGGCGCAAAATGATTTTTCGCTCCGCAATAATCTTTCACTGATTCATCTCAAACCAACCAAAGCCGCGTCGGCTACGCTGATAATTTTTCCGCAGGATTCTGCTGTTTTGCCGCGTGGATTGTCGCTTGATTCTCTCCTGCGTGTTGTCGAGCTGGGCTTGAATAATTGCGCGGTTCATCACAAAATCAATGAGCCAGCCGTGCAGCAGGAACCAGCAGCGGCGACTGAACAAAATTCCATTCCCGGCTTTATTCATTCCAGCCCGGCAATGACCAAGCTCGTAGACGAAATCAATAAAATTCGTTCCAGCGATGTCACTGCGCTCGTCACCGGAGAATCAGGCACCGGCAAAGAATTAGTGGCGCGTTCGATTCACGCAATTTCTTCGCGACGATCAAAAGTTTTTGTACCATTCAATTGCACAGCTGTACCCAAAGAATTGTCCGACGCTTTTTTATTCGGCTACCGCAAAGGCTCATTTACAGGGGCTGTCGCCGATTCCGCCGGGGTGATTCGCGCAGCAGAAGGCGGCACGTTATTCCTTGACGAAGTCGGAGATTTGCCGCTCGACATTCAGCCCAAGCTTTTACGATTTTTGCAGGAAGGAGAAATTCAACCGCTTGGTGAACATCGTCCGATGAAAGTTGACGTGCGCGTGATCGCCGCTACAAATTCAGATTTGGAAGAGATGGTCGCGGCGGGCAGGTTTCGCGAAGATTTATATTACCGCTTGAACGTGATTCGCTTGGAGGTTCCGCCGCTGCGCGAACGACGTTCTGAAGTTGCAGCGATTGCGAATTATTATTTAGCATATTACGCCGCGAAATTCGGACGCAAAAATATCAGCATCAGCCCGCAAACATTGGACTTGCTGATGGTGTATGACTGGCCGGGAAACGTTCGGCAACTCACGAATGAAATTCAAAGAATCGTCGCCCGCTCAGACGATAATTTCGTGATTCTGCCTGAGCATCTTTCGCATGACATTGTGCGGAGTGGTTCAGCAATGACGACTTCCACGCAGCCGATGATGGATCCGTTAAGTTCTCAATTCTGGCAGGGATTATCGCTGACTGAAGCCGTAGACCGTTTTAAAAGCAATCTGGTGCTGACTACACTCAAGAAAAATCGCGGAAACGTTTCGAGTACGGCGCGAGAATTAGGGATGACACGGCGCGGAATTCAATTGATTATTTCGCGTTATGATTTGGAATTTAGGAGTTAAAAGAATAGACCACGGATTTTACGGATCACGCGGGTTTACGCCGATCTGAAACCACGGAGAACACGAAGCGCACGGAGGTGATTAAAAGAAGTGGAAAGCGTCAGACTAGAAAGCTGTCTGATGCAAATGGTCGCACCTTTCTCTGTGTCCTCCGTGGTTTATCAATTCAGACCCGTATATACCCGTAACAGCCTCCCGATCCGTGGTCTATTCCGCTGAATATTTTTCGTCAATTTTTATTATTTTTTTTGCACTAAAAAAACCCGCAATTCGTCCTTTAGCAAAATCTCTTTTAGAGCAAATTTCAATCCCGAACCCGCCACTAAATCTTTTACCGTACTCGAAACTAAAATTTCATATTGCTCAGCATTTTCGGCTAATTCAATGCTAACAGAAACCGCGTGACCTTCGACGCGATCACCGAAGAGATTGCATTCGCCGATATGAACTCCGGTGCGAACTCGCAATCCTAATCGTCGCGCAAATTCATTCATCGCGTTCGCGCATCGAATCGCTCTGGCGGGGCCGTCGAAGGAAGCTATCAAGCCGTGACCGTTTAATTCACTTTCCTTCCCACGAAATAATTCAACCTCTTTGCGGGCAAATTCAAAATACCGCTCCGCTAAAGATTTTTCGTCCGATGAAAGCTGCGCGACCTGCGTACAGAGCACCGTTGCCAGCACTTGATCATATTCCGGAGCGTGGCGCATTCCCGTCAAAAATTCTTCGATTTCTTCAAGGATTAATTCCTGATCTCCAACGAATGGCAAATGGTCAATTCCCGGCAATTCGACAAATTTCGATCCGGGAATTTGTTCCGCCAGATAACGTCCTTCCTCAACTTTCAAGCAAGTATCTCCGGTACGATGCAGCACCAACGTTGGTACACGAATGGATGGCAATACGCGACGAATGTCAATCTCTGCA
>JAYTCQ010000193.1:0-2863 GCA_043736395.1 Blastocatellia bacterium
CATCGGAAACATAAATTCGTAATTGCCGTCTTCATATTTCAACGTTTCAACGTAGCTGATAACGATCTTCAACTTTTCGCCGGGCATAATATTTGTAACGGATTGCGTGAAGATGTTCGGACGTTCCTGATCCAGCAATGAGGCTACCTGACCGTTGCGGCGGGCGTTGTCATAGATTTGCTGCGCTTCTTCGCGGCGTTTAATTTTGCCTTTGACGGTGCGATCTCCGATCAACATTGTCATATCGTCAACGGCAGAATTTTGTGGAAGTGGAAAGGTGTAGACCGCTTCGATTTTGTGGTCGGCGGAATTTTCAAATTCCTGCGTAACTGTCGCACGGACGAGGAATCCGCTGATTTCGGCTTTGACGTCGGTATGAGTGAGCGGACACATGGCACCCGGATTTCCATCTTTGTCGTAAATGGTCAGCTCGCCCTGCGAAGATTTAGTGGGCAAAGCTTTGATGAGCATCGGAGCTTCGTTTGGATACAGGATAGTAGTTTTTGGCTTGGATTTATTAGCCCAAACGAGCATTCCGGTCAGCGAAGCGGCGAACAATAAGGCGCAAAAAATGATGAGCTTTCGTGGCATAAAATTTCTCCCAGATTGAAAATGTCTTTGGCTTGTCGCAACAGGAAATTCGTTGCCGACATTACATGAAACATGAACGTGTGCCAAAAAATTTCTTGCACAGGAAATGAAAAAAGTTTTGACTCACGTTCAGGGTACGCCTTCAGGCGTGAGTAGCCACCGCGCTTCTCTGGCGATTTCACTCGTATACGCGTAACTCTGAACGTAGTGTCATTTGCGAAGCGTGTCCAAATCCACTATCCTTTAAGTTACTTGGAAAACATATCAGCCCTCAATTCAGAAAGGTAATTGCAAGATGAGACCTGTTGTGACAGCACTATTATTGATCTTTACCCTTTTCGTAGCAGGCCTGGCAGCATCGAGTAATCGTGCGCCGGAGTTTGAATTGAAAGATCAGTACGGCAATCTGCAAGCGTATCGGTTTCCGTCTCCAAAGGTCAGCGTCCTGATTTTTGGAGATCGCAAAGGCTCCGGTCAAATCGAAGCCTGGGTGCGTCCGCTGTATGACCGCTATCAGGATCGCGTCAATATTAAAGGAATTGCCGCTCTTGGCAGCGTCCCTTCGGTAGCTCGTGGAATGGTGACGAGGATTTTTAAATGGCAAGTTAAGTATTCCGTTTTATTGGATTGGACGGGTGACGTCTCGAAGCAGTACGGCTACGAGGAAGGCAGGGCGAATGTGTTTGTGGTCAGCCCACGCGGCGAAGTGTTGCTGCGAATTAATGGAGCCGCAACACAAAATGGATTGAATCAAATTCAGGAACGGATAAATCAAATTACTGGAGAAACGGCGGCAGCGCCTGTCGCGCAAACCTCCAAAACAAAGGCTGAGAAATCAGCGAAGAAGAAAAAGTAAGCACGAATGTCAGACTCTAACGAAATTAATTTATTGCCAACAGTTGCGATCATTGGTCGCCCAAATGTTGGGAAATCTACATTATTTAATCGCCTGGTAGGTTCGCGCCGTTCTATCGTCGGCGATTTACCGGGCATCACGCGTGACCGGATTTATGGTCAGGTCACTTGGATGGATCGAGGATTTTTGCTGGTGGATACCGGCGGAATTATCCCCGATGACGAAGCGGTAATCCCTGCGAATATTTTCAAACAGGCGAAGCAGGCTATTGCCGAAGCATCGCTTTTATTTTTTGTGGTTGATGTCAGAGCCGGAGTTTCTTCTCTGGATGAAGAAATTGCGAAGACTTTGCGTAAACTCGGCAAACCTGTTTTTGTCATTGCCAACAAAGCCGAGACGATGCGGACCGCCGATGAAGCGGGAGAATTTCATCGCTTCGGATTCGATCAGGTGTTTCCGGTTTCTTCAGAACACGGGATCGGCATGTCGGATATGCTGGATGCCGCGATGGAAATTTTGCCATTTGCCGCACCTGAACCGGAAGTCCAAAAAGAAATTAAGGTCGCAATTATCGGTCGTCCAAATGTCGGAAAATCCTCGCTGGTCAACAAATTGTTAGGTGAAGAACGCGTAATAGTTTCGGATATTCCTGGAACTACGCGTGACGCGATTGACAGCCTTGTGCCATCTGCTCGCCCTGACTTATTACCGCTGCGTGTGATTGATACGGCGGGTATTCGGCGGAAAGGCAAGACGCTGCAACTCGCTGAAAAAATGTCCGTCGTGATGGCAAAAAAGCATCTTGACGAGGCCGATGTAGCATTAATTTTGATTGATCCGATTGAAGGCGCGACACACGTAGACTGCGCAATTGCTGGACTCGCGCACGAGGCCGGAACTTCATTAATTATTGTCGTGAATAAATGGGATTTGATAGAGAAGGACACGTACACCGCAAAAGTATTTGAAGAAAAACTGCGCGATCAAATGAAATTTTTGGACTACGCGCCAATCATCTTTATCTCTGCTTTATCAGGACAACGCGTACACAAATTGCACGAATTAATTGCCAAAGCGAACGACGCCCGCAATCGCAGAATTCCGACTGGCCAGCTCAATCAATTTTATCGGGATCATTTGGATCAACCGAAAGCTTCGATGTCAGCAAAATCACGAATGAAGGTTTTGTATTTGACGCAGGGAGCTGTACGTCCACCCGCGTTTGTTCTGTTCACAAATGCTCGCAATCAAAAGAAATTACATTTTTCGTATGAAAGATATTTGATTAATCGGCTGCGCGAGACCTTTGATTTTTACGCGACTCCGATTCGATTAAAGCAGAAAGGGAAATCATAGGTAGAATAGGCGTCCCCGCCTGTCCTCTTGTCACAACGGAAGGTTTGACTGAGTCAAGAG
>JAYTCQ010000194.1:0-20305 GCA_043736395.1 Blastocatellia bacterium
TCGGCACCCAGATTTCCTGACGTCATCAGCCTCACGACAACGTTTCTGCCAGCTGCACCTCCAGGCAAATTTCCGGTCATCACACGAATGGCTGTGACTTCTGCCAGCGAAGCCGGACAGCTTCCACCTGCTGAATAACTGCTGCACCAAATGATCGCGCCACCGCTTTGATTCGAAGCGTGCGCCGGATCAATGTTAATCGAGGCCGGTGTCGCCTTCGTGAATTGCAGCGTTTCGCCGTTGCTGACAATTACGGATTTAAGGCTCACCGTTCCGTGAAAATTACTTTGCGGAGTTCGCGTGTCTCCGTTCCACGGCAGGATGTCAATCATGTCCGTGCCGGGGATGGCTATTCCGCTCAGGTTGCTATAGGTCAGGTGATACACGATGTCTTCACCGGCATTCAAATTTGGTGTAATGACAGATTTAGCAATTGCAAAAACTCCGGGATTCGAAATCACAACGGTGACACTTGCGGTACGCTGTGAGGCTGCACTGGCGTCATCCGGCGAATTAATCATTGCAGTGTTCGTCACGTTCGTATTATTCGGCGCAGCGAGTGAAGCAGTACTGATAAATGTGATTGGAGGAATGACAACGCTCGCAGGTTGTGATCCTAAATTCCAAATAAGCGTAGTCGTTCCGTCGCCGTTCACGGTGACTCCCGGTTGCCCCAAACCGATGGGGCCACCGCCTGAACTGCCAATGTTATATGTCAGCCAGTTCGGTAACGTATCCGTGATCGTCACATTTGTGGCAATGCCCGCACTTGAGCTTTCAGGATTTGTAATTGTGGGAGATATCGAGAATGTCATCCGGCCTCCCGCCACCATCGTACCTGCGCTCGCGGTCTTGGCAAGGCGCACCACTGCGCCTGATAAAGTCACTCGATCTCCCGTGTCGCCTACCGATGAAGTATGCGTTGCTGGATCGTAAATAACTGTATTCGTACACGCACCGCTTAAACCGCCGCGTCCGAATCGCCAGGCTCCGCCGCCGCATAATTCATCGGCACGATATGCGCCATAAACGCCGATTCGTGTTCCGTCAACTCCGGGCAAAGCTTGATAGCCGACATTCAACCGGATGAATCCTGTGGGTTGCAAAGTCGCAACACGAATTCTGACTTTGGTGATATTTGCTAAGCCAATAGCGTTTGGATCGGTCGTCCATCCGGTTGAATCACCGTATGTTCCGCAGGTTCCGATGGACGCGGCCTCGTCGCTGGCAAAGGCTCCGCCCATGTATTCAACGACATAGGAAACACCTGGACTGATGGCAACATTCACGGGTGAAGGTTGCCCCGTGAGATTACTGACAATATTTTTTGTGTTATTGATTTTGCCGCAGACAATCAAATTGTTCAGAGCCACTACACCCTGATTATTAAAGGTATATCGCGCCCCATACACCTGACCTGGAGCCACCAGTCCATCGCCCGAAGCCGCTCCGGTTTGTGTCGGCAATTTGATCGGAGGAATCGGATTTTGCCACACCAGGGTTGAGAATCCACCCACCGCTCCCGGAATAAAAAATGTCGTTGAATTGTCCGTCGTATTTTGTTCACCGCCGCTGCCGTAATTTGATTGTCCGCTAATACTGTTCGGATCAAAGTTCATTAACGAATTGGTTGTGTTAATGCCGGAACCAATATCTGTAATCGGAATCCAGACCGCGATATAACCTGAGACATAATACTTCTCAGAAGCTGGAATTAAAGTCGTTGCATTTTTTTGTTTTGTCGGAAATGAGCTGCCGAAGGTATTCGCATTATTGATGGTGATGTTGACTACATTTCCGGTCTGCGAGCAGGTGAAATTTCCTGAATTAATTACGCTGTTTTCTGATGTCGCTCCAGCAGCGATGCCAATCCGACCATAGGGACTTAAATTCGACAATCCTGAAGCGCCGTTCACAGGCCCGCAACCAGGCAGCGAAGGTTCCCAGTTATACAATTTCGCATTCGGAGAAATCGCGCTCAGATTATCTGTGAGTGAAAAATTAGTGGTGAGCGGTTCCTGTCCCCGATAAGTTGAACTATCCACTAAAACTTGAATGCCGTAAGTGACAACCTGCCCTTTCGTCACGCCATCACTGCCAATGCTCGCTCCAATCAAAGTGGCTCCAACTTTTCGCAGGTTATACGCTGGCGCGGCTGAAACCGTCGCAGACACCGGATTGGATGCAACCGCTGCCACGCCATCCGCACTGATCTTGGCATCCACCGTCAATGATGTGCCGTTGGAAACGCTGAGGACTTTCGTCACTACTGAAAATAATCCTGTAGAGCCATTTGGAACAGGCCCAAGATTGCAGGTGAGCGTCTGCCCGATAATGGTCGAAGTCGGCGTGACGCCAGTCGTTCTGCAAATCGCTGGCAAGTCTGTCCAAGCTATTGCTGAGGGCAAAGTCATGGTAATCGTCGTATTCGCGGCGTCACCTCCGTTGACGTTGTAGGAAAAATTATAAGTCAAATTATCCGCTGTCCTGACGATAGAAGTTGTCCCGCTGGAATCGTGTCCGGGAAGGTCGTCCGCATCAAAAGGAATCGTCCCCGTAACCTGTGTCAGCGCAATTCCTAGTGAGGTGTTGGTGGATTCCAGTGCCAGCCGCGGACTCGTGGTTTTGATGCTCACTGGTTCTGTTACTGTTTTTCGGCTATCGCTAACAATATTTTCCGACAGCATTTTGGATAGCGAATTTTCCGGCGAGACCAAAACAAACTTTGACAAGATTTGAAGCGCTGGCGCATCAAGCGAAACAGAGGAATCTTGTTTTCCAGCAGACCCGATTTGTGTCGTGGCTGCGACTTCGACTGAGGCCTGAAAACCTGGCAACTTCTCTGGCCAATTAATTGCAACATTGGAGGAAGTACTGCTGCGATTTGAAGTATTTGTTTCCTGTGCATTGGCCTGCTGTTCTTTAAATTGTTGACCTGATAAATCCAGCGCGAAGGGTTTATTCGCCAGCTCCTCCATCCACGAATCAATTGTCAATGGACTGCTATTTTCTTTCGTCTTTTTGCTTAATTTAGAACTACGATTTTTCCGGTTGGAGCCGGGCTTTTTCGTTCGTTTTTTATCAACTGAATTCGCACGCAACGTAGCTGTAGTTCCGGTAGCAAAGTTAGAAACACCTTTATCAGCGGCCTCGATATTTAGACAGCCGATGAGCATAAAAAAGATGATGTGAGGACACAACTTCGGCCATGACTTAACGATAGACATTTGGTGATATTTCTTTGGGAAAATAAATCCTGAGTTTGGGAGCAGTAGGGATTAATTATCAGGTGCAATTTATCAAGAAGGGCTGTTCATTGAACGTCGATAGCGGTGGCTGCTATCAGATGGGGTAAGTGTAACAAAAATAAGGACAAAAGCAACAAAAATTCTCTGGCTGAAGGGCAGCCAGAGAGTTTCATTCAGGTTCGACTTTCCTGAGCAAGAGTAAACGGATTATTTCGAGAGTAAATCCTTCATCAAAATCGGTGCGCCATTTTTCTTTTTACTCAAATCCGCCGCTTCCATAAACGCGTAAATTTCCAAAGTTTCTTCCGGCTGAACAGGGACAATTCCGGTTTTGAGAAACTTCACAATTTCGACGATTAGACCTTGATAAGTGATTTTTTTCGGCTCAATTGTCACAACAGATTTACTGCCGAAAGCGACTGCGCCGTAGGATTTCGCGCCGTCACGAATGCCACGAAAAGTCCCGATGCGTCCGTCTTTCCATTTTCCTGTCACAACATCTGCACCATCCGTTTGCGTCCGCGTCACAACTTCACAGCCTGGCCCCATCAGCGTGAATAACGTCTCGACCCCGTGAATGCCGTACCAGAATAAATCGGGATGATGCTTTTCATAGGTCGCCGGACTCCAGGCCATCGCACCGAGCATCGTGCCGACTTCTGGATTTTTTTTCAGCGCTTGAATCTCATCCAGAAATCGTAAGCTCGAAGAACTGAAAAACGGAGTTCCTGACTCACGCGCCAACTTCATGATTTCTTTCACGTCGCGCAACGTTCCGGCGAATGGCTTATCAATAAAGACAGGCTTTTTATGCTTAAAAACGATTCGTGCCTGTTCCAGATGCGGACGTCCATCAACACTTTCCAAAAATATAGCATCCACTTTTTGACAAAGTTCTTCGATGGAATTAACCAGCTCAACGCCCCATTTTTCTTTGATCTCAGCGGCGAATTTATCCACGCGGGTCGCGCTGGATTCCACGTCGGGACTGCCGCCTTTGAAAGCCGCAACGACTCGCGCACCGGGAATATATTCAGGACGCGAAGGATCATTCAGCGTTTGCGTGAACGCCGGAACATGTGAAGTATCCGTACCAATAATTCCAATACGAA
Organism: Blastocatellia bacterium; assembly: GCA_043736395.1. Taxonomy (GTDB): domain Bacteria; phylum Acidobacteriota; class Blastocatellia; order RBC074; family RBC074; genus JAFDVL01. The sequence goes on from JAYTCQ010000194.1 coordinate 4,361, forward strand.
TAATTTTATTTGGTTCCGTTTGGGCAAAAGCAAAAATGCTCAACGTGCAGAAAAGGGTAATAAAAATAAGGGTTTTCATATTTATCCTAAAAAATAAACCACGGAGAACACGGAGCGCACGGAGAAGAAAGAATTTAGCTATCGAGAATATTTGAAGTTTTCCCCGTGCGCTCCGTGTTCTCCGTGGTTCACTATTCATCACTAATTCGCTTCGTGCGGTTTTGTTTAATTTCGCTGGTTTTGCGCTTACCTTCGAGACGTTTTATTTTTGCACCGAGAGAAGGCTTCGTTGCACGGCGCGGCTTCGCAACGACTTGCAGCGCAATTAATTTCTCCGCCATTCGCTCATAAGCTGCATCACGATTCGCGGATTGTGAACGCCGTTCCGTCGCCGTCACAACAATCCCTGAAGCCGGATGCGTCAAACGGACGGCGGTTTCGACTTTGTTACGATGCTGACCGCCGGGACCGCCCGCGACAAAAAATTCCATTTCGCAATCGCGCTCCAAAGACTCACGATCTGTTTCATAAACTGGCATCACATTCTCCATCCAAAAAATCTGACAGCGATTGAATCCGCCACGCTGACTACATACAATTCGAGCTTGGACATTTTCAACGCAAAGAGGCAAAGGGACAAGGGCGCAAATACTATGTTTAGGAATAGGCCACGGATTTTACAGATTTACGCGGGAATTTAAAGAACCACGGAGAACACGGAGCGCACGGAGTTTTTTTGATAAGAAATTTCAGTCGAGCGGAGAGTCCGAGGCAAACGGTCGCGCCTTTCTCCGTGTCCTCTGTGTCCTCCGTGTCCTCCGTGTTCTCCGTGGTTTATAAAATTCAGATCAGCGTAAACCCGCATGATCCGTAAAATCCGCGGTCTATGCTTCTGAAATTAAATTCTTAACAATGATTTTTTCGACAGCTCTGTTCTCACAAAAACGTTTTCAAATTTGCGTCGGCGTATTTCTATTTCTTGTCGCCTGGACGGTAATCTGGCCCTATTCCGGTGATGGAGATTCAATGCTTCATTACTGGAATTTGCGCGTCAGCTGGTTAGACCCGCAGTACGCATTGACCTCCTGGGCACGCACAGGATTTGTATTATTAATGATCTGGTCAGCACAGTTCGGAGTTCTGGCTGTCCGTATTTTTGCCGCGCTTATCAGCGTTTTCACGATGTGGCAAACCATCAAACTGGCCGAAGATTTACGCTTAAAAAATTCGCATCTCGCCGGATTATTGTTCATCCTTCAGCCCCTGGTTTTCGCGCTGTCAAATGATGTCATGACCGAAGTTCCGATGGCGCTTGGCGTAGTCATTGCGCTGCGATTATGGTTCGCCGAGCGTTGGATTGCTTCGTGTTTACTCGTTTCATTTTTGCCCTTAGTGCGACCCGAAGGATTTTTGCTCGCTCCTGTTTGGGGCTTATTTTTATTGGCTCTGCCTTACAATTCTGAACATCCGAATTTTATCAAACGCATTCAAATTGGCTCACTTTTGGCTGCCGGATTTTTATTATTTTTACTGGCCTGTTTACTAATTACCGGAGATATTTTGTATTACGTTCACGAATGGTCGTGGGCTTACGAAAGCGGAACCAAGAGCGGCGAATTACTGCATCATTTCTATAAATGGTTTGAGTACTGCGGCGCGTTACTCTTCCCAATCTTCATCGTCGGAATTATCCCCTCCCTTCAAAAAAGAATGGCTCTGTCGTGGGCGGTTTGGTTAGTCGTCATTCTGACGCACTCGATTTTTTATTGGCGTGGAATCTTCGGCTCCGTTGGATTCATGCGAATTATGGCGTGTACCGCTTCGGTCACTGCTATTATTTGTTTGTATGGATGGAATCAGCTTGCAGTCTGGATCGAAGCTGAACGCATTCAGCCTCAACTAAAACAGGCCTTCACCAGCGTCGTAATGTTCATCGGCTTATTAATTACCATTACTTATTACGTTTACGATCCCATGCACTATCGTTGGGTGCTGGCGCGGGAGGCAGCTGATTATGTAAAGGCAAATCAGCTACTGGAAGGTGCACCAAAATATTTTATCTCCGACACGATGGTAATGGGAGAATTAAACATCCCCGCCGCTCATGTCCTCGACAATATAGATAAGCGTTTACGTCGTGGCCCTTTGCTTTGGCTATCATTGGATCGAGAAAAAAATCTGGAAAAATTAAGAGAAATGCCTGCTGGAACCATTGGTGTCTGGGACGACGAACTAGGCAGATTCTGGCACAAAATCAAACCTGAAGAATTCCCACAACTGGGCTACACAATTCTTTACCGCACGACCCAGCAAACCGAAAACGGAAAGCATCAATTTTTTCGTTCGATGTTTAATCGTTATCTGAAGGGCTACGAACAAGAAGTTATTGTCGTAAAGAAAAATGGTGAACTAAAGCCACCACTGGACTTGATCACGAAAAAGTAGCACCAACGACTTATATTCATATCTACACTTCTTCATTTCTTCCGGAAATGTATTGCAGTTTAACAAAAAAACAGTTTCACCTTCTTTTTGTTAAAACAGTAAATTTTTAAAAATAAATCACTTACCTCGCCTTTCAGGATTGATATCAACCTTGTCAAATCTTTTTTAAACCACTATTGAATTGTCATAAATCCGAATAAGTTTCCATCTAATCTGTGCCTACATTGCTGAAGCAAGGTACTGCCCGATGCGGCAGGAATTATTAACGTATTGGATTAAAGGTGAATGAATGAAGAAAAATGAATGGAATCAACTGGCAAAAATACGGTCTTGTTTAAAGATTTCCCTCGCTACTTCCTCTCTGGCAAATCATCACACTCTCATTTGTGAGGGAATTTTAGTAGGTGATTTGAAAATAACTGATAAAAGCGATTCTGGTGATGAGGCAGCGTTAACTAGAGGAGAGACAAACTCCTAATAGTCGGCGCTAAGGATTGGAGAACAATTAAAAATGAAACAACAAACTACTATCAAAAAATCAAAAATAACTCAGTGCTTCTCGCTCTGTTTACTTCTGCTTGCAGTGGTCTTCACGCAAAGTCAGGCAGTACAGGCGCAGAGTACCGCGTCCATTAATCAAGAGGGTGAAAAACTCTCTGGAGATTTGAAAAAAGAAGCCAGAAAATCTGGCGGCAAACGCATCAAAATTATCCTCGACCCCGCGACAACAGATGCTAATACGATTAGCACGCTGTTGAGATTACGCGGTGGAAAACGTCTGAAAAATTTCAGAAATTTCTCTTCGCAGGTGATCGAATTGCCCGCTTCTGTGGTCGAACTTCTTGCGTCTAACCCTGCAATTGGCCATCTCTCGCTGGATAAGGAATTGACCAGCTTTGGACATGTCACACAGACAACCGGAGCCGATCTGGCTCAAGCCATGACGGGATCAAGTTCTGCCTATAACGGAGCAGGTGTCGGAATTGCGATCATTGATTCAGGAATGGATACGCAACACGCGGCCTTCGCAGGCAGAAACGTCGTAAGTGTGGATTTCACTGGCAGCAATCAAACCACTGATGCTTACGGACACGGTACACACGTCGCAGCCATTGCAGCAGGCCTGCCAAATCTGAATGCCAACGCTTATATTGGTGTTGCTTCACAAGCGCCAATCTTAAATTTAAGAGTTTTGGATGCGCAAGGACACGGTTCGGTCTCAAATTTAATCAGTGCTTTAGATTGGGTTCTGACCAACCGTACTACCTATAACATTCGTGTCGTCAACATGAGCCTCGGCACTACAGCGGTTGACTCCTATAAAGTTGATCCGTTGTGTCTGGCAGTCCGTAGATTGGTGGATGCAGGCGTAGTCGTCGTTTGCGCCGCAGGCAACGAAGGCAAAACCAGCACCGGACAGAAAGTCTTTGGACAAATTCACTCGCCGGGTATTGAACCTTCGGCCATTACTGTCGGCGCAACCAATACGTACGGGACTGATTCGCGCAGTGATGACACTGTTGCTACGTTTTCTTCACGTGGGCCGACACGTTCGTACCGCACGGATGCCGCTGGCGTCAAGCACTACGACAACCTCATCAAACCTGATCTCGTAGCGCCTGGTAACAGAATCATCGCGGCGATGGCTCGTAATAATTATTTAGTTACAGCTCATCCAAATCTTGATTCGCAGCTCAGTACTAATCTGACCTTAAAGCAGATGACGATGAGCGGAACTTCGATGGCGGCCCCGGTGGTCGCAGGCGCAGCTGCTTTGCTGTTGCAAGCAAATCCCAGCTTGAAACCAAATATGGTGAAATCCATTTTGCTGTACAGCGCACAGCCCTTAGCTGGTTTCAATCAATTGGAACAGGGGACGGGACAACTGAACGTCGAAGGTGCAATGCGATTGGCAAAACTCATTCGGACTGATCTGAGTGCTACGACAGTAGTTGGCTCAAGTTTGTTAACGGGTCTCGCGCCAACGATGCAAACCACAATTAGCAATCACACTTTTTCGTGGGGACGAGGATTGATCACTGGTCACACCTTTTCACACGGCGCAAATCTGATGACGAAATATCAGAAGATTTACGGTCTGGGAGTGTTAGTTGGCGATGGTGTACTGGTTGGTGACGGTGTGCTGGTTGGCGACAGCACAATGATGAGTGATGGCGTCACGGTTAGTAACAGCATTATCACCAGTTCCGGCGGACTCATTACTGATGGGCTGTTCTGCCTGAATGCCGGAGTGCTGATAGGTGACGGTGTTTTGATCGGTGATGGCGTTCTGATTGGCGATGGGGTTCTCATCGGTGACGGCGTCCTCGTCGGTGATGGTGTGCTGATGGGCGATAGTTACCTTTTTGGTGATCCTATCGGAAATTAGCCAGACAGCAATTAACAACGGGAACAGTCAAAAGCTGGCAGTTTATTTGGGTTTGAAAAGCCTTAATATACTGCCAGCTTGGTGATATTTCGGGGCAGGGTTGAGTATGAATAAGCAACGTTTTTCCACTCCTTTTTTGAGTTTGATTATTGCGCTTGGCAGCAGTGTTTTTTTATTTTCGCTGGTAAAATTATTTGGTACCCCACCTAGTTACAGTTACCTTCTGCTTGCCATTACGACAATTTTAGTTGGGTCGAGACTCGGAATTAAAATTCCACGGATCGGTGGAGAAATTACAGTTTCTGATACGTTTCTGTTTCTGGTCTTAATTTTGTATGGCGGCCCGGAAGCCGTCGTACTTTCAGGCATCGAAGCCTTTTACACAACCACTCGCTTTAGCAAAAAGTACAGCACTTATTTTTACAACGCCGCCATGATGGCATTGTCTACTGCCATCACGGCTGCATTCCTCAATTATTTTTTTGACGTCAGCGTATTACTTCATCGCGGATTATCAGAGAAATTTTTAATTTGCGTCTGCGTCATCGCGCTCGTGCAATACGTGACGAATTCGGGATTTGCGGCGACCGCATTTGCCCTCAAGAGAGGGAACCCCTTATGGGAGACCTGGAAAACTCATTATCTCTGGACTTCTGTCACATATTTCGCCGGTGCCTCTGCTGCTGGCGCCATTGCTAAAATCGTCTCCTTTAACGGATGGTACGGCATCATCGCTATTGCCCCGATTGTTGCCATTATTTATTTCACGTATGTTGTCTACCTGAAAAACGTTCAATCAGCAGAAACCCAGGCCGAACAAGCCGAACGACATTTATCTGAACTGCGGGAAAGTGAAGCTCAACTGCGCGCGAGTGAAGCATTATTCAGAGGCGCATTTGATCACGCGGCAGGGATGGCGTTACTCTCCACTCACGGGCGCTGGATTGAAGTCAATGATTCTCTTTGTGAGTTGCTTGGTTATTCAGAAGCTGAATTATTATCCACTGGTTTTCAAAGCATTGTTCACCCCGACGATCTGGGGCCGATGATTACACAATTAGATAAATTAACTTCCGGAGAAACATCTTATTGCCAAATCGAACAGCGTTATCTTCATAAAAATGACCACACTATTTGGGCGCTCCTGAGTGTCACAAATGTTCCAGATGCCAAAGGAAATTCCACGAATCTTATTTTTCAGATTCAAGATATTACAGACCGTAAACGCGCCGAAGAGCAATTAATTCATGAAGCAATGCACGATGGTTTGACACAATTGCCAAACCGCTCAATGTTCATGGATCATCTGAAAATTTCCGTCGAACGTGCCAAACGTCGTAAGGATATTTCCTTTGCTGTTCTCTTCCTCGACTTTGATCGCTTCAAAGTGATTAACGATAGCCTCGGACATCAAATCGGCGATCAGCTTCTGATTGGTATTGCCCGTCGTTTAGAAAAAATCCTCCGACCCGGCGACACCGTCGCGCGTTTAGGTGGAGATGAATTTACCATTTTATTGGAAGATATAGGTTGCCTGACAGAAGCCACCAACGTGGCTGAACGCATTCAAGTTGAACTCTCTGTCCCCTTCAATCTTGGCGGTCACGAAGTCTACACTTCGGTAAGTATTGGAATTGCAACTTCGATGACGGGTTATGATCACGCCGCAGCAGTTTTACGAGATGCTGATACAGCCATGTATCGCGCCAAATCTCACGGCAAAGCTCGCTACGAAATATTTGACCAAACTATGCATGCGCACGCGTCCAATATTTTGCAATTGGAAACAGATTTACGTCGTGCGCTCGAACGCGAAGAACTGGAAGTTCATTATCAGCCTATTATCGCTTTAGATTCTGGCGGTATTCGCGGTTTTGAAGCTTTAGTTCGCTGGCAACATCCTGAGCGCGGATTTATTTCACCGGCGGAATTTATTCCGATTGCGGAAGAAACCCTGTTGATTAATAAAATTGGCTTATGGGTCTTAAGTCAGGCCTGCCGACAGATTAAGATTTGGCAAGAGCAGTTCCCACAGTCCCCGATGCTACAGGTCAGCGTGAATTTATCCGGTAAACAATTTATTGCTCCAGATTTGATTGGGCAAATTAAACGCGTCCTACAAGAGACGGGAGTAAACCCTTATTGCTTAAAGCTGGAAATTACTGAAAGCATGATGATGGCTAATATTGATCACGTCATTGAAACCTTAGAGCAACTCTGCGCGCTTGGCCTGGAATTAAGTATTGATGATTTTGGAACCGGATATTCTTCGCTCAGTTACTTACATCGCTTGCCTGCTTCGACCCTGAAAATTGATCGTTCATTCGTTAGTCGCATGAATGCCGAAGGGGAGAATGCTGAGATCGTCAAAACGATTACGTCATTGGCGCGTCACTTAAAAATGAGTGTTGTTGCGGAAGGAATTGAGACGGTAGAACAAATGAATCAGCTGACAGAACTGGGTTGTGAATATGGTCAGGGATATTACTTTTCACCTGCCGCGAGCGTCCCCAAAATCACGAAGTTACTGGCTAAACAAACATTTAATCCTATAGTTAAACCAGCTCCGCTGGCCATGTATCAGGTGGCCAGCAAAATGATTACCTGAGAAGTTCGCAGAGGGAAAGTTCGCAGTCTTTAGTTCGCGGTTTGCAGTGAAGGCAATTGAAAGAAGTCTTACTGTGAACTTCTTCGCTGCGAACGGCGAACTTTCTTCACCCTTTCGGAGCGTAATAACCGCGACGATGACGAATTTTAATATCTTTTTCTTTAAACTTCGGAACTTTGAGTTCAAGCTTGCGGAAGGCGCCATCATTGGCTTCATTAGATGGTTCGTACGCTAATAAATATTGCTGGCGCATGTCAGTTTCAAGTTGCGCGAAGGCGCTATCTAACTCACGACGACTGCTTGGGAAAACGACTCGTCCACCCGTCGCTTCTGTCAATTTTTTCAGCATCCCTTCATCAACGCCGCTGCCCATAAATGTTCCACCGCTGGCAGGGTCGCCAATCCCAATCGCGTAAATCACAACTTCGGCTCTTAAGGCTTCCGTGATGGCATCATTAAGTCTCATGCGACTGGTCGTATCCACGCCATCCGTCAAGATCACGATCGTTTTACGACCAGCCTCTCTGGCAAGCAAATCCGCACAAGTGGCCACAATAGAATCATAAATCGAAGTGCCCCCGGCGCGAGAATTTCCGTTGATCCCAGGCGTTGCGCCGCCGTACACGCCAACCGGAGGCGGCTGTGTGTATGAAACTTCTTCCAGTCCGCGTTGTAAACGATTTTTATTGGAAGTTAGACCCTGAATCAAGGTGGCTTCGCCTTCAAATTTAATGACTGCGGCAGTGTCTTTTCCCGACTTCAGCACCGCTTCAACGAAGTGTCCACCGGCTTCTTTCAGTTGCGGCAAAACGTACTGTTCGCTGCCACTGACGTCAATCATAATTGCCATCGTCAACGGCAAATCAAATTCTTTTTTAAAAGTAAAAATTTCCTGCGGCTTACTATCTTCAAATATTTTTACATCTTCCGCTTTCAGATCGTTCACGTACCGACCTGACTTTTCATTCACCGTAAAAAGGACGTTAACCAGACGAGTTCCCACTTTCAGAACCTGTTCAGAATCGTCTTTCGGCTCCTCTTTTTTAGGGATGGTTTTCGCAGGCGGTTGCTGCTGTGGATTCTGCTGCGTTTGAGCAATTCCATTGAAGGCTACGGTCAGAGCACCCACCATCACCGCAATTCCAAATACTATGATTGATTTTGGTTGAGCTTTCATTGTACTTCTTATCTCACGGGCGAAAGATAAATATTAAATCTATGTTTCACCTTGTATTTGCGCAAATTTCTATCAGGCAAAGTATTTTTAATTCACTCTACCGCCAATAGAATTGGCCACAGTTGGCGGCGGATCAGCCGGATAGCCTTTGCGTGTTCTAATTCGTAAATCTTTCTTACCTGGTAATCTAACTTCAACTTCGCGGAGCTTGCCGTCAAAGTTATCATTTTGCGGTTCGTAAACAATTAGGTATTGCGAACGTAATTCTTTATCAATGACCGAAAAGCCTTTTTCCAATTCAATGACAGTTCCGGTAAAAAATGATCTGCCACCTGTGTCTTCGGCCAGGCGTTTCAAAGATTTATCTTCTGAACTATCAACCTGACCACCCTGTACACCAAAAAATCCTGACGCTTTATTACTAATCACGAAAACAATGGTTTCCGTTTTTAAGGCAATATTAATGGCATCCTGAAGCGTATGCTCACTGGCGGTATCTTCTCCATCGGTAATTAAAACAATGACGCGGCGACGTCCTAATTCACCTTTCATTTTCTCTTCGCAAATGCTGTAAACAGCGTCGTAGAGCCGCGTTTCACCGTACGCTTTTACTTTATCAATCGCCTTCGCCAGTAAATCTATGCGATTGGTGAAGTCCTGCTGCAATTCGACATCGGAATTAAATGATAAAAACAAAGCCTTGTCTTTTTGAATTCTGAGCACCGTCTGGAGAAATGAGACGGCGGCATCACGCTGAAATTTCAGCTTCGGCTTGACGCTGTTCGAGGTGTCCATCAGCAGCGCAATATCTAACGGCAAATCGTATTGAGCCCTAAATTCTTCGATTTTTAATTGCTTCACCTTGTCTTCATAAACCTCAAAATCTTCTTTCTTTAAGTCCACCACGAAGCGCTGTCCCTTATCAATCACGGCAACCGGCAGGCGAACGTTACGCGTAATAATTTGCCCGACTGTTTGTTCATCAGTCTTGGGAGGTTTTTCCTGTTTTTGCTGAGAAGCTGGCGATGTCGGTTGGGCGAAAACTGTGGTAGCAACTAAGCTCAGAGTAATTAATAACGATAGATAAATAAAACGAGGCATGTGCATGTTTCGATCCTTCTTCTAAAAAATTTCTGAGCTTTAATTATAGAGCTTCGGAGCTTTTCAAGCAAAACTGACTAAATTTGTCAGGATACTGCTTGCGTGCAGACTGTTATTCCTTATAAAACAAGCTGATTTTTTGCTTCCGAACACCGCCATATTTAAATTTAATGTCCGGAATAATTTTGCCGCGCAGCTCATAATCTTTGGTGAATAATCGTTTGTAACCCACCGTTTCAAAATCTGTATCCTTCAAGCTAAACCACGAAGGCCCGACTTCAGAATCCCAAAAGACCAATGTTCCACCCGGCAATGCTTTCAACTTTTCTAAATTCTTTGCATGATCATTGGTCAAATCAGAACGGTCATTCACATCGGCATCAAACAGGACGCACATATATGTATGGCTCCAGACTAATTTTTTGATCGGGCGATTGTCGTTTGCTTCGTACCATTTATACGCATCGGTAATCGCCCACGCATCCCGTACCCAAATCAAACCATCCATGTAAAGAACACAGGTCAACAGTGAGATGCCGATGACGATGCTTGCGGTTGCCACCCTCACGGGCATGGCAAATTTTCTCATCCAATCGGCAATCGTATTCCATCCCACCAAAGCAATAATCGCCATCGCCGAAGAGACACAGACCATGTAACGGGGATAGCCCGCATCTCCTAAAATCCCCAGCGTCCGAAAAATTGTGTGCAGCAGAAACAACAGCAAAAATGAAGAAGTCACGGTTCCCATTTCTCGGCGTTTGAGCAACAGCCCCAAGCCTAATAAAAACGGGACTACCATTAACGGCCCAACCATTTCCGGCAGGCGCAGAAAATACATGTAAAACGGTTCGCTGCCGTAAATTCCTTCGTTCCATTCTCGCGGCCAGTTATTTAAAATCCAGAGCGGGTCTTTCGTGATAATGAGCGCAGCCGCCCACCAGATAATTCCGCCAGTGGCCAGCAGCAACGAAGCCAGAATTCGCCGCGAAAATTGATGCGAGACGCGCTTATCAAAGAGAATCCAGACGCCCCATAAAATCCCATGAAAAAATCCTTCCGGTCGCGCCATCAACATCAACGAAGCGACAAACATTCCCATTTTTACGCGTCCGCGCAGGTGCAATCGCAAAGCAATGACGAAGACCAATCCGTAAATCGGCTCCGTTAATAAATCAGGATAGAGCGCGAAGAATGACGGCTGAAGAAAAATAAACAGGACGGTCAACCACGAACGTTCCAGTCTTAAATCACGGGCTAATTTGTAAGTCTGCCACGCTGTCGCAAGTCCGATGGCGACGCTGAATAGTCGTGCTGCCTGATAGCCGATGAGCGCGGGAAATCCAAACAAAAAAGTAAATAGCGGGCGTGCCCACACGCCAACGAACATGTACGGATATTTCCAGCCCCAGCGCGCGAACAAAAAATGAAAGCCGCTGTCCTGTTGAAATCCATCGTCGTAAACATAGACGAGGCCAAGTCCGACGAGGGCGAAAAAAATGAGTAAGATGAGTGCTTTGGTGCGTGGTTGTAGTGAGTTCATCGGTTTGCAGTTCGCAGCGTGGGAAGTTCGCAGTTCGCAGTAAGAAGAAGTTCACAGTATATGGAGTTCGCGGTTCGCAGTAAAGACAGTTCACAGCAGGAAAGTTCGCAGTGGGAAAAGTTCGCAGTAAATCACGAACGATCTCATCTGTAGACTGCGAACTTCTTCTCTGCGAACTGCGAACTTTCATGCTGCGAACTAGCACAAAAAGGCTGCCCTGAAAGTCCGGAGTGCACTTTCAGAACAGCCTTTTTGCTGGGTTGTCCGCGCGGCGGCGGCTGGTAAATCGAGAAATTATTGTTTGGCAGCAGGCGTGGCGGCGGCACCTTCCGTGCCAGCTTCCTCTGTCAACAAGACGCCCTGTCCACGGGCTACTGTACCTTTCGCTACGGCATAAATATGCTTCACTTCTCCGTCTTCAGAAACATTGAAATCTCTGTCGCCGTCTGTATCTGTCGCACGATCAGCATGCACCGTAAAAGTATTGGCGGTCAGATCAGAAGTGGTGTAGGTGTATCCACTCACTGTTCTTCCTTCGCCATAATTTTTTCCTAACAATCCGGCAGTCACCAAATCGTTAAGATTTGTAAATTTGCGCTTGGTCGAATAAAACGCTGCCTGATTGCGATGAATGCTTTGCAACGTTTCGATAGCGGCAGTTTCCCGGCCCTGCTTCAAAAAAGTTAACAATTTCGGAATCGCTACGGCAGCCATAATTCCGATGATCGAAATCACGATCAATAATTCAATTAACGAAAAACCCTGCGAACGTCGTGTGCGTTGGCTTAAACTCATGGTTTGTGTCTCCTTGCTCGAAACGAGCGAAATAAGCTCTTGAATCTAAATGCGCACAACTGAGGCGGTGTTGCGCAACTAAAATAATACCGTCTTTTCTAACGCCGGACTCGTGAGCTTGTTCCAATTTAACTAAAGAGCGAATAGCTCGCAACTCTCAAATCTTAATCTCAATTTCTTCATTTTTTTCGCGGACTTTGAAATATTGCTTTAATGCGATCCATAAAACGCCGGCAGAGAGTAATAACCACAATGAAGCCCAGACCACCGCCGGAATCAAAGTCAGTCGCTGCATGTTCATCGCATCGCTGGCTTCGCGTGTCGTTGCAGATAATTCAAACAGGACGCGTAAATCATACAACGCATTCAAACAACATTGTACGGCTAAAAAATTCAGAAAAAAATGAGCCACACGTGCACTGGCGAAAAAAGCTGTGACTCCTAAAACCGCGACGATGATTAATCCGACGATCCATCCAAAAAAGCCCTTCATAAATAAGAAGGTCAGGCTCAGCATTAAAAAGGCGACGACAAAAATTACGCCTTTTGCATACTTAGCATGGCGTCCAAATAATAATAGGATGGCTCCAAAAATCGTACTCGCCAGGTATCCAGCGCTGGCGATAATGATTGAAAAACCGCCACGCGAATACGTCAATCCGCTGGTATCAGAAAAAATCTTAATTTCCTGCACTTCACCAAACGTCGCCAGCGTTGCCAGCGCGTGCCCACCCTCATGAACAAACGTCACAAATAACTTGAATGGATAGAGAATATTTTCCGCTATCGGCAGAAACGAGATAACAATACTAACGGCAGTCGCCAACAATAAATATTTCACAGCATAGCGTTCTTCATCCATAGACGTATTTAGCCATTGATGACGGCGTGTGCGCAAGTAAGATTTGTAGGGTAGGTTCCCAACCTGCCCGATCTATCTTGGCGATAAGGGCAGGTTGTGAACCCCTACCCTACATTTTATTTCATGCGCATTTTTCCTGCACTCGTCCGAAAAACCTGACAGCGCCATTTCCTTCAAAGTTTCCGCCTATTCATTAAACTCAATAAACATAAGGGTTTCGACAATTTCAAACTTCTGGCACACCAGTTGTAATACATCTCTTCGCGGGTTGCTGGAAAACGATAATTTCAGCGCGACGACCAAGATCGTAATCTGGCAGCTCGCACCAATTTCGGAGGTATTCGCAATGATCGCCAACTTCATCACACTTTTCAGAGTCATTCTCGCATTCATCTCAGTCGGACTTTTCGGACATGGGCTGAAAGCAAATATCGCCGCACTGATTTTGTTGACGCTTTCAATCGCGCTGGATGCCGTAGACGGATGGGTGGCACGTCGCTTCAATTGCACCAGCGACATCGGAGCCGCGTTTGACATTGCCGCTGATCGAATTATTGAAAATGTTTTTTGGATTTATTTCGCTACCGCTGGATTAGTTTCATTTTGGATTCCCGCGATTGTGATTGCACGTGGTTGCCTGACTGATTTTTTACGCGCTGTAGCTTTCACCCACGGGCAAAATGCCTTCGGAGAAAATTCCATGATGGAAACCTGGTGGGGCAAAATGTTAGTTGGTTCCCGCGCCAGCCGCGCCGCTTATGGCATCGTCAAATTTGCCGCGTTTTTATTGCTTGGGTTATGGCGAACCATGTCTTCTACGCCGGGCTTGCCGCTGGATAAAATTGTGCTGGAATGGCTGGGAAATGCGTTGCCAATCACGGCATTTGTGAGCGTCATCACTGCCGTAGCACTCTGCCTGATTCGCGGAATTCCGGTGATGATTGAGGGATTTCGATATTTTAGCGTTGTTTCTTCAGCGACGCGATTACGCGCTCTGTAATTTAGTTATGGAGGGTGATGATTCTGCTTTGTGCTTCGTTAGGTCAAATTATTTGGTTCTTGGTATTAACGCTTGTAATTCTGCCGGTCGGAACTATTGCTATCGCAGTTTTTTTAATTGTCCAAACTATTAAATTGTTCCGAGGTGATTACAATTCAAATAATCCTAATACGATGGTTCTGGAGAATATTCCAGATGTAATTGAGGGATAAATTTATGTGCCTCTCAGACGAATTTATTTGGATAGCGATTATCCTATTTGGAATCTTCTTCGGGATATTCTTTACCGGAGTCTCTCTTGTACTTTATTTCGTGACTTTTTTATTCAAACAATTTCTCGAAAACTTGAAATTATCGAACCAAAAACGTCGGAGCAATAATCCTATGTCACAACCTATCGCAGCTATCTTCGACGTCGACGGAACCATTCTTCCCGGTGATTCCATGGAACTGCGCTTCGTAAAATTCCTATGGAAATATGGAGAATTACGTCCCAGAGATTTCTTTCGATTAGGCAAAGGAATTTTTCAAGCGAATGGTCAATCTCCGCTGCTTGCCAATAAAGCGTACTTGAAAAACAAGAGTCTTGATCGTTTTCAAATCCTCGCACGGGATTGCTTTGAGCAAACGATCAAACCGAATTTATTGCCGCTGGCACTCGAACGAATGCAATGGCATCAGGAACAGGGACATTGCGTAGTCCTGCTGTCAGGATCACTGGAAATATTAGTCGAACCGCTCGCGCAGCACGTGCACGCGTGTTCGCACCTCGGAGCGAAATTGCAAAGCGACGGAAACACACTGGTCGGGAAAATTCTTGGCGAACATCCGTACGACCAGGCGAAAGTAAATATTTTTCAAGCCCTGAATCAATTTAGAAAATTCGATTTATCACGTTCGTTCGCGTACGGCAATCATTACACCGACCGCCATTTATTAGGACTGGTCGGGAATCCAGTCGCGACGAATCCTGACCGCAAATTGCGTTCAATTGCCAATGAAAATGGATGGATGATCGAAGTATTTAAAAACTAATTTACCCGCGAAACACGCTAAAAACGCGAGAGAAAAAGTTAGCGTCCTTTCGCATTTTTAGCGGGCAATAAACAAATGATCCGAATGGAAAACATAAAATCTGAAATATTGACGACGCCACGCAGCAGCAGTTTGCTTGATTATTTCAATCTCACTGATCGCCTCTCACTTCTTTACATCACCTTCGTTGGAATGCTGTTGGCGATCACTCCGAATCCGATTGAGAAGCGTGGAAAATTATTAGCAACGCATCTTGGATTGACGTTGATGATTTCGGCATTTGTTTATTTTCGTCATCACCCCAAGACACCGATTTTGCGGTTCCTCAGCCATTGGTATCCGCTCGGACTGTCGGCGTTTTTCTTTGAAGAAATTCATAGCATCGTTCACATCATTCACGTGCGTTGGTTTGATAGCTATTTAATAAATTTTGATTACGCGATGTTTGGAGCGCATCCGACCATCTGGTTCGAACAGCACATCAGCTACGGTTTGACCGAGACGATGAACTTTTTTTATTTCGCGTATTGGCCGCTGATTCCGGCTTTGGCTTTGATGTTGTGGTTAACTAACAAGGAAGAATTTTCAAGTTACGTTTTTGCCCTTTGCTTATCGTATTGTTGTTGCTATCTCGTCTTTATTTTCTTTCCTATCGAAGGCCCGTTTCACACGCTGCGTCAATTGCAGTCAATCAATGCAATGCCCGGAGGCATCTTCACGCATCTGGTTGATTTCGTCGAAAAACACGGACGCATCCACGGTGGAGCCTTCCCTTCCGCGCATGTCGCCGGTTCTGTCGTGTCTACGATTGCGGCTTTTCGCTATTCAAAAAAACTTGGTGTGATTGTTTTAATTCTGGCGTTGGGAGTTTGCGCGGCGGCGGTCTACGGCAGGTATCACTATGCGGTTGATATTTGGGGCGGAATTGCGGTTGCAGTTTTTGGTAGTTGGATTGCCACAATGCAGAAGCCCGCACGCAGTAAGGGTGCC
>JAYTCQ010000195.1:0-14000 GCA_043736395.1 Blastocatellia bacterium
ATCAAAGGGGGTAAGAACTATTCTTTTCTTTGTCCCCTTGCCCCCTTGTCCCTTTGCGGTAAAACTCTCTTCTATTTTTTTTCCAACTGAAGAATCTGCGCAACAGAATTTTTCAACTCCGGTCGTAGTTTGACGCAGATGACAAAATCTTTTTCTGCCCCGCTCTGATTTTTTTGTTCCAGTTTAGCAATGCCGCGATTCAAATAAGCGCGGGCAAATTTCGGATCAATGTTCAGAGCCTGATCGTAATCGCTGAGCGCACCCGCCACGTCATTTTTCAAATGCCGAATCACGCCGCGATCATTATAAGCCATCGTCAAGCGCGGATTTATTTTGAGCGCGAAGTTTAAATCCTGAATCGCTTCATCATATTTTTTTTGCAGATAAAAAATTGCCGCGCGATTGTTGTAAGCATCCGCCGATTGCGAATCAATTTTCAAAGCCCGATTAAAATCTGACAGAGCCGATTCAAGGTCGCCCTGATTTCGTTTGAGAATACCGCGATTCAGATAGGCAACTGTCGCTTTAGGATTTGAAGCAATCGCCAGATCAAAGTCTGATTTGGCGCGATCTACTTCACCTTTGGAGAGCCATTTGATGCCGCGTTCCAAATATGAATTGGCAGTTGCTTCGCGTGAAATCTGTGCAGAGGCTGTGACAGAAATAAGTACAAAAAAAACTGCTGAAGCGACGATTTTTCTAACGATACTGGCTCTCATATTTTCTCCCTGGTGAAAGTTCTTTGTCCTGGGAGCTACGATAGCCGCTATCTAATTAGTTAACTTTTACGACCGGATGAAAGGCAGAATTTTTGGATGAACGGTTAAATTCGTCGGATCAATCGCACTTTATTTTTGGGTTGGTGGAGCAATAATTTTTTCGTCCTTCACTTCAGTATCGAAATGTTTGTACTCGCTGAATTCAACAATCAGGTTAGGCATTTTTTTGTTGTCGAAGATCGCCGCATTATTATCGCAATTGATGACGAATTGGTTTGGCATCCATTTTCCATCAGGGAGCCGAATGCCGTCGTAAAAGATTACGGGTTTCGCTGTCTGGTCTGAATTGATTGGGTAGCCATCAAGTTTAGCGACAATATGTTCTGCAGCAT
Source organism: Blastocatellia bacterium (assembly GCA_043736395.1). GTDB lineage: Bacteria > Acidobacteriota > Blastocatellia > RBC074 > RBC074 > JAFDVL01. The sequence continues at coordinate 1,112 of JAYTCQ010000195.1, forward strand.
CAATCCAGATGCGTCCGGTGAGCTTGGTTAAATATTTTTCGGACTTATCGAACTTGGCGTCAGGTTTCATCTTCCAATCCAGCACAATCATTTCACGTCCATTGAAGGTGTCGCGGCGGAGGTTAGTAAAATCCCCATAAACTAGGATTGATTTGACGTTGAACTGAAGCACTGATCCGAAGAGACTGCCGCGCGAAAGCCCAAAATAGACACCGATAGCTTTTGATTCAGCTTTAACCTTAGCTGTTTCTTCAATAACTTTGGAGGCTGCGGCTTCTTCTTCTTTTTTGATAAGTTTTTCTGAAGCTTCTTTCCTCGCTTTTTCAAGTTGTTCTTCAGAAAGAGGTACGCCGTTGTGGTGAGTTTTGATTTTGATTAAGCGTGATCCTTTGCCTTTAGCGGCAATGAAAGTCGGCGCGTAGGCTTCATAAGTACTTGAGGTTTCTTTAATATTTCCGTTTTTCTCTTTTTGCCGTTCAATGACTTTGTGAACGTGGGTGTATTCATTCAAAAAATGGTAGCCCGATCCATTCTGAAAACTTTCTTTGATGAGAGCCGGAATATCAACTGGGTTATTGGTTGGTGTTTGCGCCGCAATTGAAAACGAAGTGAAGAGAAGAAAAATTAAGAGGGAGTTATTCATGGTAACAAATGTAAGATAGGAATCTGCCTGATTGATTGTTTCAAAGACGGGCGGGACGCCTATCTTACCTATCCAGCGTAAAAATTTCCGTGGAAGCCGAGTGGCAGATGCGTTCCCGTCCAAACTCTGGCTTGAAAATCCATCGTTCCGGCGTCTCTGATTTCAAGGAATGTTTGATCGCGCGTGCCGTCGTATCCTAATGTCAAAATCCATCCGTGCTCTTCATTATTGTTGCCGGGATGTGGCACAAAGACAGGTTCGGCGTAGGTTCGCGATTTTCCGGTTTCTACTTTTTTGCAATCGCGGCGTTGCAGGTCATGTTTGACGATGCCGTTAAAGGCCCCGTTTTTATTGTCTCCGGTAAACCCCGCCGTGTATAAAAATCTTGCTTCTTTTCCTAATTGTCGTTCATCAAAACGCGGAAATTCGACTTCTTCCTCCAGTTGAGTACGACTAACAAGTTCACCTTTCACCAGATCAATTTCAATTCGCGTCAGATGATTGGCGGTAGTCTGGACCGGTTTTTCCGCCGTAAAAGAAGCGACGTTTTGTAAGACCGAACCATCAGGACTGAGAATCGAATCAAACATCAGCTTACCGTCTTTTTCAAAGGCGTTGCCGTTATGAAAAACCATGTTGGCAGGTTGATTGACGGTGATCGGTAGACCTGTCCCGTCCTTGCGCAGAATAATAATTTTTGTTGGTAAATTGTCGGCAAAATTTAAGGCTTGGAACGGTGCGACTTTGCCACCAGTAGCTTTGCGAATATCCACCCACACCGGAGGGATCACGAAAATAATATGATCTTTCGACAAGAGCATATCGTGCACCATGAAGTAATTCGGCTGCGGCAACGAATACAATTGTTTGAGCTTGCCGTCCTTTTCCATGCGAAAGACGGTCAAGGCTAAACCCATTCCGCGCTTGATGCCGAACGCGTAGCCTTCGCCTGTCGCCGGATCAAATTTTGGATGCGCTGTGAACGGTACATCGGCAGGCAAGGTGCCATAAAAATCCCACTCGCTTTGAAACGATAAATTAGTCGGATCAATGGCAATTGGATGTCCGCCTTCTGATAATCCGAGGTAGCGTTCATCCCATTTCACGATGTTGACGCTGGGCTGATTTTTGCCGCGAAATTTTGGTTTGTAGCCTTCCGGCAGTGGCGGCGCAACGGTTCCGACTTCCGAATAAATCATGCGCTTTGCCTGAATTTCTTCCAGACGTTGCGGTGTATCAAGGAATTTTCCCTGCAACGAAACTTTGCCTTCACGAAAACTGAATTTTGAAAGATATGCGTCGCCATCAAATAAATGTTGCAAGCGAACTCCGAACGTTTCTTTTTGTCCGGGAGCCGTACGAATCAACGTACCATTAAGATTTTTGGGAATTTTGCCTTCAATTTTTTTCAAATCCCAAGTGCCTTCTGCTCCGGCAGTGCGATTGGCAAGGTAGTTCAGCGTGCGCGGACTTTCTGCTAAAACCAATTTGGCAAAAGTACCTTCGAGCAATCCTGTAGCGGTTGCTGCTCCGATCAAATGTGCGAATTGCCGACGTGTCATGCCAAAATTTTTCATAAATGTTCCTCAAGTAAGAAGCCGCTCGTTCAGTGTATGCAACTACGACGGAGTCCGCGGATGAGTTCGCATTATTTTTAAGAAAAGAAAATTAGGAGTAGAACTTAGCCACCATTATATGAACTACAGAGAACACGGAGGACTCCGAGAAAGACAAGCCCATTGGCACAAGCTTTCTGCTCAGTCTGACAATCTCTTTCCTCTTCAGCTCAAAAAACTCCGTGTCCTTCGTGTTCTCTGTGGTTCACTGGCATTGTTATTTAACTTCCAATCCTTAGCGAGAAGATTTAATCATTGCCGCTAATAATGGAATCATAATTTCGTGATGTCCGGTAAGGCTGTAACCTTTTCCCGCGCCGTTCGCGACAGGGCGTTTTACGACATTTGTGGCGGGACGATAGTGCTGAATAAAATCAAAATTTGCTGTTGTGAAATCTTGTAATGGAACGCCAAGATTGCGTACGACGGTGACGGCTTTCAAAAATATTTCAGGTAGTGTGACGGCGGAACCGATATTTAAATACACGCCACCACCGTCTAAATTTTTCACAAGCGAAGTCATCAACCGAAAATCCTGATGTGAAGTTTGCCCAATGTTCGCGCCGCTCACGCTCGGATGCAGGTGAATAATATCCGCGCCAATTGTCGCATGAACGGTCACTGGAATTTTGTTTTTGTAAGCTTCATGCAGTAACGAATACTCTGCAAACTTTGGCTGTAGCTTGTTCAGCATTTTCCCGATCGCTTCACCCATTCCAAGATTTTCCTGCGCTCCCTGATTAATCGCGTCGTTCAGAATTTGTCCGGTTTCTTCGGCCATTCCAAATGCGCCTTGTCCTAATGCTTCGTCTACGTCTTCGGAAGTGGAGCCGATCAGCGCGATTTCAAAATCGTGAATCACGCCGGAACCGTTGAGCGCGATGGAAGTTACGAACCCTTGTTGCATCAAATCAATCAGAATCGGAGCGAGTCCGGTTTTAATTACGTGTCCGCCCGCACCCCAGATGATGGCTTTGTTTTTCGCTTTGGCATTGATGATCGCGGCGGCGATGGAGCGCAAATTCTGGACGGCTAAAATGTTTGGCAGTGAATCAAACAGTGCCAGCGATGCTTGCGCTTCAGCCGGTGTTAACGGACGTGCGAAGTCTTTCACTGTGACTTTGCTGTGCCGTGAATCCAATGGATAAGTTGAAAGCTGCGAAAGGTCTGTGGGCTGTTGTTCGTAAATGGACACGTTGTTTTTATCGAGATTAAGTAAAAATTGACTACATTACTACTATTAGTCAGCTAAGCCGCTTTTAACTTTTGCCGATTTATATTACGTAAATTATTTCGAGGACTGGTTTGCCTGGTTGCAATCTGAGCCGGAGCTAATTGAGAAAATTGGACAGCAACCTGACAAGAGAGCGAACGTGAGATTTTGATCAATGACTCAATTGTAAAGTTAGTATTGCCCTGCAAAATTTTAGTAACGTAAGCTTTGCTTGATCCGAGGCGGCGCGCCAATTCAACATTGGAAATATTTTTCTGCTGCATGATGCGATAGATTTGCTCCGCGATTTCAACCTTTACCTCCTCTAACTCGAAAGCCTCAGACTGCTGGAATTCTGTTAAAAGCGCAGCGAATTTTTCTGAGGAATTGGGACGTTTACTGGACATGTTCTCTCCTCTTTTTCTCTTCAAAATAAAGAATTTTTATAGCTTGCACCCGATCAATTTCCTCTGGATCGGTGCGATTCTTTTTCTTTGTAAACCCGTGTGAGCAAACAATAATTCTATTCGCATCATAGAACCAAATAATCCTGGCTCCGTTTGGCGCTTTAAACTCGAAAAGATCAACTGCTTTCTTGCCCTGCAAGGCGCGACATTGTTTTTCATTGTAAGGAGGACCGTTATTTGCTGTACGAGTAATTAAATATAAAAGTCGTGTGTAATCTGAATTTACCTGATCCTTAAGCGTTTCTAAAAAATCTAATAACTGACATTTTTCATCTGTTCCCCAAGCGTGAATTGAAAATCTGTCACCTGTCTGAACTTCTATTGTTGGCATAATAAGTTAACTTTTAGGTTTACTTTCGTCAAGCATAAATTTGAGGTAACTACGAGTGTTCAATGACTTGATGGTTGAAGGATTATTCGCCAAACTTAAAAGCGATTGTACCTTGCACCTTCGATGGTTTGCCGTTGACAAGAATTGTTTGGAAAACCCAGAGGCTCACGGCTTCCAGGCAGGCTTTCTTGAGTTCTTCTTCTCCGCTCACGGCGGTAGCAGAAACAAGCTTTCCCTCTTCAGAAATAACTAACAAAACTTGCACGGTTCCACGTATGCCAGGTCTCGGAATTTTGGGAGTTACTTTTTTTACCGCATTCATCACCAGCACTTGCCCGGCAACTTTGTCTATCCCTTCAACCCATACAATGGCGGGGGAAACTGTAACTTTGGAAGGATTTTGGATTTGTTCAATTAATCCAAGCGGTAAATTGTCCACGGTGTACACCGAACGCAGTATTTTCAGGGATTCCATAAAGACTGAAGCCGTTTTGGGTTCCGGTTGTTTGACAGGAAAACTAACAGTTGTTTCGTAGACTTTTCCAAAGGCGAAATTTTGCCGTGACCACGCGATTGATCCTTCCTCTAATAATTCTATTTTGTATTCAATCCCAGGATTCCCTTCTAACGTATAATCTCCGCCGCTTAACCATTTATGTTTTGGGTTCGTTTTCACTTTTTCGAGAACTTCACGGAAGCGCTGCTTAATCTGGACAGGTGTCGCTTCGTTTCCGGATAAAAAAGTGACCGTTGTCTGAAACGTAGTTTTGCCGCTCGCCGACGTGAATTCAAAAAGATAGGCTGCGCCATTATTGATTAAGCCTTTCGCCGCCCGTTCTTTAACCGGAGCGGGCATCCAGGCAGAGAATCCAATGATGCTCGAAGAAAATTCTTTGAGCGGAGGTTCGACCAGCGGGAGAGGTGTCAGAGTGGTAGTTGGCGCTGTTTGCGCAAACCCTGAAAGTGCCATGAACAACAGCCAGAAAAGGAGGGTTGAGTTTTTCATAACTTTAATTGACTGAATTACTGAGCGACTATAACAAAATGTTGTATTGATGCTACGATAATGTGTACGACGCAAATAAGATAACTGATTCATAAACCCCTGATCAATAAAAGAGGAGAATTCTAACTGTGAAAACTAAGTTGCTGTTGGTAGCTTTTTTACTTCTGACCATTCCGTCAATGCTTTCTGCGCAGGCTCTGCGTAAGACTTTGGACATTTATTATGTAGACGTTGAAGGCGGAGCGGCGACGCTGATTGTGACTCCTGCCGGAGAATCTGTTTTGGTGGATGCTGGCTGGCCTGGTTTTGAAGGCCGCGATGCAAAGCGTATTCAAGCGGCGATGACACAAGCTGGCATTACGCAAATAGATCACCTTATCAATACGCATTATCACATTGATCATTACGGTGGAATTCCTGAACTCGCGAAAGTTGTGAAGGTTATTAATTTTTATGATCGTGGAGCAGTGGAAGCTGATTCGCAAGATAAGCCGAAACAGGAATTGTGGAGTGAATATCAAGCGGCGACCAATGGAAAGAGCATTGCGATCAAAGCTGGTGATGTCATCAAACTGAAAACGATGAAAGGAATGTTGCCTCTGAAACTTTCCTGTCTGGCAGCCAGCGGAAAGGTTGCCGGTGCAGTCATAGGTGCTGGGAATGCGGCCTGTGCGACTTCTGAGACGAAGGCCGTGGATACTTCTGACAATGCCAGAAGCGTTGTACTGAAATTGAGCTACGGTGCTTTTGATTTTTTTGATGCCGGAGATTTGACTTGGAACATTGAAAATCAATTGGTGTGCCCTTCAAATTTAATTGGCAACGTTGATCTTTATCAAGTCACGCATCACGGCATGGACATCAGCAACAATCCGGTTTTGCTGAAAACGATCAACCCAACTGTCGCGATTATGAACAACGGACCGAAAAAAGGCGGCAGCGCGAATACCGTGAAATGGTTGCGCGATCTCCCTTCGTTACAGGCTCTGTATCAGGTTCATCGCAATATCGCGACAACTGACAATGACAATTCCGCGCCGGAATATATTGCGAATATTGATCCCAAAGAAGAAAACATGATTTGGGTGAATGTAGACGCGAAGAAAAAAACTTTTTCGGTCACGAATGGTCGAACCAAACAAAGCAAAAATTTTCCGATCAAGTAATCTATGAAAGTTCAACTTTTACAACTGGCGCACGCGCGTTCGGGTGACAAAGGCGATACCGCCAACATTGGCTTGATCGCGCTGAAGCCGGAATACTATCCAATCCTCGTCAAAGAAGTCACCGCCGAGCGCGTCAAAGCACATTTCTCTGAAATCTGTCACGGCGAAGTCGAACGATTTGAGCTGCCGAATTTAGGCGCGCTGAATTTTCTGCTGCATCACAGCTTGGGCGGCGGCGGTACGTTGTCTCTGAAAACGGATGCGCAGGGGAAGACGCTGAGTTCGGCTTTGTTACGGATGGAAGTTGATGTGGCGTGAACTGTTAGTTCGCGCTGGTTTGTCAGAAGTTAATTGTTCTGCCAATCGTTCCCTGCGCAATCAGCGCGAACTAACAGTTCACGCTACGACGTGGTGGCTTGACCCATCTTGATTCGCAAACCTATAATCCGCCTTTTATTTTCTCCACACGTTTCCGCCTGTAATGAAGGAATTTCGCCGACTCATCCAATACCTCCAACCTTATCGCATCACCTTCGCTCTTTCGATTGTGTTGATGATTGCGACGGGATTATTTGAAGGGGCAACGCGGGTTCTGGTCGTGCCGATTTTTAATAAATTGGCGGACAGTAAGGGGCAAAGTTCAGTCCTGCAAAACTTGCAAACTGTCTTGCAAAAACTTCACCTTGATCAATTTTTGCCTACTGAGTCAACCTCGCTGACAACGATTGCGTTTTTGCTGGTTGGCTTCACGCTAGCGAAAGGAATTGCTGAATATTTTTCATCATTTTTGATGAGCTATATCGGGCAACATGTGATCGCCGATGTTCGTTCATCGCTTTACAATCACGTGATGAAGCAGTCCGCGAAATTTTTTGCAATTCATCCGACGAATAATTTGACAGCGCATTTGATGAGCGACGCCATGCAAATTGAGCGTTCGGTGTCGGACACGTTGCGCGATATGCTGCGCGAATCCGTCAGCCTCATCGTTTATCTTTCATTGCTTTTTAGCATTAACTGGAAGCTGGCAGGAGGAATGTTTTTGATTGCTCCACCCGTGGGATATTTGACCACGACCTTCAATAAAAAATTGCGCAAGTATGTGAATTCACGTCAGCAAAGCGGAGCTGAAATGCTTGACGTTGCGCAGGAAGCGATTTCTTCACAGCGCGTTGTCAAAGCTTTCGGAATGGAGCGATATGAAAGCGAACGTTTTGCGGTGGCGGCACGCAAACAAATGCGTGATCAACTCAAGGCGATGCGCATTTATTTTATCTCGCCGATTGTGCTGGAATTGATCGGCGTGATCGCCATCGCGTCATTGCTGATTTATGTGAACCAGTACATTGAGTCGAGGCAAATGACGCTGGGCGATTTTGCCATGTTCATTGTGACGATGTTCAGCGCATATGATCCGATTCGTCGTTTGAGCCGCTTGCAACATGATTTGCAACAAGGCTTAGCTTCCGCGTCGCGAATTTTCAAGGTGATGGATACGGATTTGGAAATGCGCGATAAACCGGAAGCGATCGCGCTGCAAAAATTTGAACAGTCCCTTGAATTTCAGGATGTTTCGTTTAGCTACGGCGCAGGCTTTGATATTCCGGTCGTCGAAGATGTGAGCTTCAAAGTCGCCGCTGGAGAAATGCTGGCCATTGTCGGGCAAAGCGGGGCAGGGAAATCTACGCTGACGAATTTGATTCCCCGTTTGTACGAAGTGACGAAAGGCAAAGTGTTGATTGATGGTCACGACGTCCGCGATTTACAATTGGCTACGCTTCGTTCGCAAATTGCGATGGTGACGCAGGAAGTTCACTTGTTCAATGACACCGTTCGCGCGAATCTGGCGTATGGATCGTTCGGCAAGAACGATAGTGACGCAAGTATTAAAATTGCCGCAAAAGCTGCGTTGGCGGATGAATTCATCAGTAATTTACCGAATGGTTATGATACGGTAGTCGGCGAGCGCGGGCTGATTCTTTCAGGCGGACAGCGCCAGAGAATTGCTATCGCACGCGCAATTTTGAAAGATGCGCCGATTTTAATTTTGGATGAGGCGACTTCGGCGCTGGATACGGAAAGTGAATTGTTTGTGCAGCAGGCACTGAATAATTTGATGGAAGGGCGCACGACAATTGTCATTGCGCATCGCCTTTCGACAGTGCGTAAGGCGAATCGAATTATTGTGATGGATGCCGGACGCATTGCTGAAATCGGTTCTCATCAGGAACTGATGGCAAATAATGGAATTTATCGTAAACTGTATGATTTACAGTTTGCTGAAGAAACAGATAATAGTGAGCAGTAAATAGTTAACAGCAAGAAGGAAGTGATCTCGCCATTTTTTGTTCTGTTAACTTCTAACTAAAATTTATGATTAAAAGCATGACAGGTTTCGGACAGAGTTCCCTGACCGCTGAAACCTTCAAAGTCACGATTGATTTACGATCCGTCAATAACCGTAACCTGGATGTTCACTGGCGCGCTCCGATGGAATTGGCTGCGCTGGAAATTCCGCTGAAGAAATTTGTACAGGCGGTGATTAAACGCGGACGTGTTGACGTGAACATTAATTTTACGCAGACCGCCGATACGGAATATGAAATTAATCGTCCCTTGGTTCGCGGCTACCTTGCGGCGCTTCGCACGATGCGCGAAGAATTTGGATTGGCGGGTGACGCGACATTAGATTCAATTGCGCGGCTGCCGAACGTCTTACAAAATTCCAGCAAAGGTTCGCAATTATCTGATGAGGTTACAATCGGAGTTGAAACGGCGCTGGTCGAAGCATTGACGAAACTCGTGTCAATGCGTGCCATCGAAGGCGAACAACTGCACAAAGAATTAAATTCGCGCATTGATAAAATCGAAGCGGCCTTGCGTATCATTGAAACCAATGCGCCGGATGTCACGTCTGCTTATCGTGACAAACTGAATAAACGTCTGAGCGAATTACTGGAAAGTGTTTCCGTGGACGAAACGCGGCTGGCACAGGAAGTCGCTTACTTAGCCGAACGCGCAGACATCAGCGAAGAAATTACGCGCTTGAATTCACATTTGGTACAACTCCGCGAGCTGATAAATACCAGCGATGAAATCGGTAAGAAGTTGGATTTTTTGTTACAGGAAACCAACCGTGAAGCGAATACAATTTTGTCTAAAGCTTCAGAATTAGCAATTTGCGATGCCGCAATTGAAATCAAAACGGAAGTCGAAAAATTGCGTGAACAAGCAAATAACGTAGAGTAGGTGTCAGGTTTCGGGTGTTAGGTGTCAGCAATACACTCCGCATTCCGAAATCCGTAATTAAAACTATGGCTGGAAATTTAATTATTATTTCGGCTCCGTCGGGAGCAGGCAAGACGACTCTGGTGCAGGAAGTGCAAAAGCGAATTCATGGGATTCGCGCTTCGATTTCGTTCACTTCACGCGCACCGCGTCCCGGTGAAGTTGATGGCAAAGATTATTACTTTGTCACGCGCGATGAATTTAATCGCATGGTACTGAACAAGGAATTTCTGGAATGGGCTGAAGTTCACGGAAATTACTACGGAACTTCACGCGACATCGTCACCAAAATGTTGCAGGACGGATCGGACGTCGTCCTGACAATTGATGTGCAAGGCGCGGTTCAGACACGTAAACTTTTTCACGATGCCATCAGTATTTTTGTTATTCCGCCTTCATATGAAATCTTGATTGAAAGATTGACCGGGCGTGGCAGTGACGAAGATGCCGATCTCAAACTGCGGATGCACAACGCGCAGAAAGAACTTGAACAATATGCTTCGTACGATTATATCATTATTAATGACGAGCTGGAGTACGCGGTGCGTGAATTTGAATCAATCGTGGTAGCTGTGCGCTGTCGGGTTCATAATCGTGTCGAATCAGCCGAATTGATTCTTAAGGGTTTTTATAAGTAGTTAATTTACAAGGAGAAAAATACGTTATGCCAGAAAAAAATACTGCTACATCTTTTGATAGTAAATATCGCAAAATTCTGATTGCTGCCAAACGTAGCAAACAAATTCAAAATGGAGCCAGACCTCGTGTCTCAATGCCCAATGCCAAGCCGACCCGCGTCGCCTTAGCTGAGATTGATCTGGGCTTAATTCATTACGAAATCACAAAACGGTAAAAAAGTAATGAGTAAGGCGAGTGCTGAGTGCTGAGTAGAAAGACACTCGGTTCTAAGCACTCAGCACTTCCTTCTCATCACTTCTAAAAGTTTATGAATGTTCTGCTGGGCGTGACAGGTTGTATTGGCGCTTATAAAGCTGCTGAAATTTTGCGCTTGCTGCAAAAATCCGGTGCTCAAGTTCGCGTTGTCATGACCCGTTCCGCTACTGAATTCATTCAGCCTCTCACCTTTGAAGCGCTTTCAGGACAATCCGTTATCGTCGAAATGTATGATCGTCCAAACTACGCGGTCATTGAGCATATTGCGCTGGCCCGTGAAGCGGACTTACTGCTTATTGCGCCTGCCACCGCTAATGTTTTGGCGAAATTCGCGAACGGAATAGCTGATGATTTTCTCTCGACGCTGTACCTTTCAAATACGAATCCGGTTTTGATCGCGCCTGCGATGAACGTTGAAATGTGGAGCCATCCGGCGACGCAAAACAATCTGAAAATTCTTAGAGAACGCGGAAATCATTTTGTTGATCCGGGCAGCGGCTATCAGGCGTGTGGTGAAGTTGGTGTTGGACGTTTGGCTGAACCTGAAGAAATTGTTACGCGTGCATTGGAAATTCTCCGCATTCCGCATTCCGCACTCCGCACAGATTTGGCTGGCGAAAAAGTTGTCATTACCGCCGGCCCCACAATTGAAGATATTGATCCGGTGCGCTTTATTACCAATCGTTCCTCTGGAAAAATGGGCTATGCTTTAGCCGAAGCCGCACAATTTCGCGGAGCTGAAGTCACGCTGATCAGTGGGCCAACGAAACTTTCAGCTCCTGCTCATGTTGAGGTAATTCCAGTGAGATCAACCCGCGAAATGTCCGAAGCTGTGATGCGAAAGGTGAACGAAAGCACTGTTTTTATTGGCTGCGCTGCGGTCGCTGATTTTCGTCCGGCGGTTCGGGCTGAGCAAAAAATGAAAAAGAATGGTCAGCAGGTAATGACGCTGGAACTTGAAGCAACGGAAGATATTATTGCTGTGGTCGGCGCATTATCTGATAATCAAAATAGAATTGTGATTGGTTTTGCGGCTGAATCTGAGTTGCTGCTCAGTAATGCTGAAAAAAAATTGAGCAGTAAAAATCTTGATTTAATTGTTGCGAATGACATTACGCGGACGGATGCCGGATTCGATGTCGAGACCAATGCGGCTACGATTTTGCGACGTGACGGGACTCAGCAGGAAACAGCGTTAATGAGTAAACGCGAACTTGCCGACACGGTGCTGAATGAGATAATTCGGTTGAGACACGCAAATGCAGAAGCCCGCACGCAGTAAAGGCGCCTTTGCAGAAGTATTTTTGAACTAATGAATAGCGAAAAGATGCCCTTACTGCGTGCGGGCTTCTGCATGAAAATACCTGATGAATCCACCAGAAGAATTTCAAATATTACTGCAACAAGCAACGGAGCATTTGCGATATTTTCGTGAGCTTGGCATTACTCATTTTGGTGAGCAGGTCACTAAGCCTACTTCGATTATCAGGCCAGAAATCACGGCTCCGATAACTGATTTTGACACGAAGGAAGTTGCTCAAACCTCTGTTATTATTAGTTCAAATGAATCTATTACCGATATGGCTACCAAAATAATAACTCCTGATTTATTTGGCGAAGAACCTTCTTTGCTGCCTCTTGAACTACAAATTAAAGATGATTCGCTGGAAAAAATTCGAGCGGATTTGGGTGATTGCCAGCGATGCAAATTGGCTGCGACACGAACAAATATTGTCTTTGGTGAAGGAAATCCGAAGGCTGAATTGATGTTTGTCGGAGAAGCGCCCGGAGCTGATGAAGACGCCAGCGGACGTCCGTTCATCGGGCGCGCCGGACAATTGCTGACGAAAATGATTGAGGCCATCAACTTTAAACGCGAAGATATTTACATCGCCAATATCATCAAGTCGCGACCTCCGGGAAATAGAAATCCCGAACGCGATGAAGTCGAGATGTGCATTCCGTTTCTCTATCGTCAAATTGCGACTATCAAACCGCGGCTAATCGTGACGCTTGGCAACCCTTCGACGCAGGGGTTGCTGAATACGAAGCAGGGGATCACGACACTACGCGGACATTTTCACGACTACCCAAGAATTGCGGGAATCAAAATTATGCCAACGTTTCATCCGGCATATTTGCTGCGTTCGCCTGATAAGAAAAAAGAGACGTGGGAAGATTTGAAAATGGTGAGAGACTTTTTGAAATAAAATTTATTTTGAGGCAGAAAAACGATGAGAGGGCTGGCGCAACCTGCGCCAGCCC
>JAYTCQ010000196.1:0-22673 GCA_043736395.1 Blastocatellia bacterium
ATTCGAAATTACGCCCTTACTGCGTGCGGGCTTCTGCATTTAAAACAAGGAACCCACATGAAAAATTTTATTGATCTCTCGAACAAAGTTGCGCTCGTCACCGGAGCCAGTTCAGGCATTGGACACGCCGCTGCAATTCTTTTAGCTGAACAAGGCGCAAGCGTTGCCATCAACTACAAAAGCAATGCAGAAGGAGCCAACAACGCCGCTGCCGCGATCACTGCCGCTGGTGGCAAAGCCATCGTCATTCAAGCCGATGTGACGAAATCTGCGGACATCAAAATGATGGTCGAACGCACTACCAATGAGCTGGGCGCGATTGATATTCTCGTCAACAACGCCGGATCATTAGTCGAGCGAATGAAATTAATGGAGATGACCGAAGAGCGCTGGGACGATGTGATGAACTTGAACTTGAAGAGCGTTTTATTTTGTACGCAAGCGGTCGCGGCTTCGATGATGGAGCGTAAAACCGGCGTGATCGTCAACTTGACTTCAATCGCGGGGCGCAACGGCGGAGGTCCTGGCGCAATGCACTATGCCACTGCGAAAGGCGGATTGATTACACTGACGAAAGGTCTGGCGAAAGAATTAGCACCGTACGGAATTCGCGTGAACAGCGTCGCTCCAGGAGTGATTGACACTCCATTTCACGAAGTATTTTCCACGGCAGAAATGATCAAAAATTTCATTGCCGGAATTCCGATGGGACGCTTAGGAACGCCTGAAGAAACTGCGAAAGTCATCGTATTTTTGGCGTCAGATGCGGCGAATTATGTCTGCGGAGAAACGATTGAAGTGAATGGCGGGCAGTTGATGCTGTAAGTAAGGGATCAGGGACAAGGGGGGTAGGGACAAGTTTTTCCCTGCTCCCTTTCCCCTATTCTCTATCCTCTTGTTCTCATCCAGTATTCTGCAAATAGCACCGCTAAAATTAGATCAATAACAGCTGGCACAAACGTCTTCCCATCAATTTCCTTACGAAAAAATGCAATGGCATAGACAATGAAAAAAATCGTTTTTGAGAAAATTCCAAGCAGAACAAATTCCCGAAACCTCACCGGATCAATCACAATGCAAGCGTACGCAATCCCCCACGCCAGCACACTGGAAGCCATTGATCGTGCTAATAATTTTGCTCGCTGATCCGTGATTTTCAGGCGTGCCAAAATTGTTTCAGGAGAGAAAATTAAAGTGGTGGCGGCGCTGATATTAAACGCCGCCGCCGCCATAAACAAAATTTTATCGTAAGTTGTCAGGTTCATTAAAAGAGGACGAAAATCTCATCGCCTTCGATTTTTAATTCGTAGGTTTGCACAGGGAAATCCGGAACGGCTCCACATTCGCCCGTCTTCAAATCAAAATCAAATAAATGCCAACTGCAATACACTTTTCCGTTTTTGGAAATGCTTTCCGCCAGCGAAGCGCCGCGATGCGGGCAGCCATCATCTATTGCATGAAAATTGCCATCTACATTGAAAAGCGCAATTACTTTGTCAGCAATTTTGTAGGCTTTGCTTTTACCTTTTGATAGTTCTGAAACTTGAGCGATTTTATGAAACTGCTTTTCTATAGCTGGTGACGTAGAGTTCATTTTGGATATTTTTAGCGGGCTTGTTTGATATTTGGGTAGAGGCGCATACCGAAGAATTTGAAGGCGAATGATAACACTATTCAGCCAATCCCAGCGAAATATTTTCTTATGATTTGGTCTCTTTAAAATCCAGCATTTTTTGCATTCCCGGAGCTATCGTCAAACTCTTTGAATACCAAATCAGGATCGTAGCAGCCAATAGAATCAAGGTCGCAGCGCCGCCGCCTTCAGAACCGTAGCCTTCACCCGTCAACCATTTTGGAGCTTCGCTGGTGCTAATTAAAATTGGATAATGCGGCAATTTCATCCCGCTCACGGGGAGTCCAAAAATCATTCCCATCGTCCAGTTCCATCCAACATGCAACGCCGTCGGAAACCACAGGCTGCGCATTTTCAGGTACGCCACTGATAACCAGACTCCCGCCAGTATTGTATTCGCGGTTGAGAAAATTGTACTGTCAGGATTTCCCCAGTGCAGCGCGCCAAAAAATATTGAGAGCACCAGAATCGGAATCACCGGAGGAATTGCATCACGCAAGATTGTCTGGAACGCATAACCGCGAAACATTAACTCTTCGAAGGCGGCGGCCAGGCTGAAAAAAATAAATGTCAGAATAGCTTCGCGCAGGATCATTCCCGATCCAATCAAATCAAAGCTTCGCGTTCCATCAACCGTTTTCCAGAAGAGCGGATTAAGAATAATTCGGGTTCCGCCTCCGATCATTTGCAAGATCACTGTCGCCACAATCATCGCGGCGGCAATGCCAAGCCCCAGCAGGATTTCTTTGCCAAATCCGCGAAAAAAACCAAAGCCCAAAGTCCCAAGCCGCAGTTTCTCAAATAATTTCAGACAAGCCCACGAAGCCAGTATTACCCATCCACACAGCACCGCATATTGAATAATTGATCCTAAACCAACACTCATCCCGCTCGTTTGTGCTTCGCTTTCCGCTGACGCCGACATCAAAGCCTGTATAATAAAATTTAGCGTTAAGGGCGAAATGGCAATTAAAATAAATGCTCGCCAGACACCGCGCAGTTGGTTGTTGGCTGGATCAACAAAAAAATTATTCATATTCGATGAGCATATCAAAGGTCTGCTGAGATGTCAGGAACACTTGCGCCACTCGCTCACATTCACGATCTGTATTAAGATTTCGTTTGGCATTCGCAATGACAAATTTACCTGATCCAATTAAACCGACTCGCACCAACGCGCGCCGTACGCGCGTCATCGTTTTAGCGGTCGCGACGCTGTTGCTTTCCGCATCATTATTGGTGCTGCAAGCGTTCAATACGGAGCAGTGGTTCGCGCCCGGTTCTGCCAGCAGCACACTGATTTTATTTGCGCTTTCAACGCTGAATGTGCTGGCTTTCATCATTCTTTTAATGGTGCTCGCGCGTAATATTTTGAAGCTCCGGCGCGAAACGCAGCAAATGAAACTAGGGTCGCGCTTCACGACGCGGCTCGTCGTTTTTTCAGTCGCGCTTTCGTTGCTTCCCGTCATTTTCATGTTTTCTTCGACGGTGCTGATTATCAATCGCAGTGTAGATAAATGGTTCAGTTTGCCCGCGCGAAAGATGGCAGAAAATTCCAGGCAGATTCAGGATAGCTACATTAAAAATGAGCAGGATGAATTACGGCGAACCACCATTACGCTGGCTCGTCTGGCCGAAAGCGAAGATGATCCGAAAATAATTTTATCTAGCGAACTCAGTAACCAAAACCTGTCTGCAATTGAGCTTTACAACAACGTTGGCTCACTGATCATGCGCGAGGCTGTCCCCGAAGCGAATCATCCTGATAGCCTCATTGTTGAAGCACAAAACATTCTTCGTGATCGCGCCCGACGCGGAGAAAATGCATCCGCGAATATTCTTCAGGGCAGTGATCAAATATATTTGATTGCTGCTGCGAAATTAGAAGATGACACCAATCGGTTACTTATTATCACTCAAAAATTGGACCCGAAACTGGCGCGGCTGGTGATTGAAACTTCCGAGCAAAATAAGATATACGAGGCAACCTACGATGACCTGCACAAACGCCGCTCGGTACTGCGTGGCAATGCCTTGGGGGTTCTGGGATTACTTACATTATTCGCGTTGTTCATCGCTACCTGGATGGCCATCAAAGTTGCGCGCAGTATTGCCGAACCCGTCCAGCAATTAGCTGAAGCCACCGAACGCATCAAAGCTGGAGATTTAACCGGACGCGCCGTCATTGTTGGCGATGATGATCTGGCAGCGCTGGCGCGATCATTCAATGAAATGGCGGCTGAACTTCAGGAAAATCGCGCACAGGTGGAAGAATCATCGGCGGCTTTGGATGAACGACGCCGCTACATCGAAGCCGTTTTGCAAAACCTATCGGCAGGCGTGATTTCATTGGATGAAAATAATCATGTGACAACAATCAATCCGGCGGCGATACGGTTATTACGCCTCGAACAAACGATGCATAACCTGCCGGAAAGCGGTGCTGAGCTGGCGACACTTTTACCTGAAGCGCAACTCGAAGAATTACGGCGCATGAATCGTCGAGCGTTGCGTGGACGTTCTGTTTCGCGTGAAGTCCATTTCAAGTTAGCCAACAACGTAAAACTGGATGCGGCGGTCACCGTGACGGCGCTCCCAAACGCGCAGGGACATTCGCACGGAACAGTCATCGTGATTGAAGATTTGTCTGACATGATCGAAGCTCAACGCCGCTTCGCGTGGAGCGAAGTCGCACGCCGGATGGCGCATGAGATAAAAAATCCATTGACTCCGATTCGATTGTCAGCCGAGCGCATGGCGAAAAACCTGCTGGGAATTAATGGCAGCAACGGTCATCATCATCTTCAAACAAATTTGCCCGCACCATTTCCAACTCTCGATGAACGCTCTGCCAAATTGGTGAAGGAATGTACTTCGCTGATCGGGGCGGAAGTGGCGACGTTGCAAAGAATGGTAGATGAATTTTCGAGCTTTGCGCGATTGCCTGCGGCGAATCCAAAACTGAGCGACATCAATGAAGTGATTGCCGATACGCTTAAACTTTATGAAGAACGATTGGACGGCATCAAACTTGAAAGTAAGCTCGCACCTGAATTGCCTCCGGTCATGATTGATTGCGAACAAATCAAACGCGCCTTCGTGAACCTGATTGACAATGCGATGCACGCCATCACAGAAAGCCAGTTTTCATTGGAAGAAAAACAATTGACCATCACGACACGTGAAATTTTTGAGCAGGATGCTTTGGAAATAATTATTGCTGATACCGGCCCTGGCATTGCTCCCGTGGATCGGGAGCGAATTTTTTCACCGTATTTTTCGACACGCAAACGTGGAACTGGATTAGGTCTGGCAATCGTCAGCCATATTATTTCCGAACACGATGGACGAATTCGCGTCGAAGATAATTTCCCACACGGCGCGCGCTTTGTGATTGAATTACCGAGTGCGAAAGAGTGATCGTTCAGAGTTCACGCTTCAGCGTGTTCTTAACAGCCACACGCTGAAGCGTGAACTCTGAATTCAAACCCCAAAGAAAAATTATGCGACATCTACTACTAAGTTTTTTTCTAATTCCTGCCTTTGCTTTTCAGGTTTCAGCAGACACTTTTTCCGATGCGCGGAAAGCCTACGATGCCAAAGATTACGCCAAAGCCGCACCGCTTTTTGAAGCCGCTGTCAGAGAAAAAAATGATGCGAAAAGTAACTATGGCCTGGGGTTGACGTATTTGCGCTTGAACCGTTTTAGCGACGCCATCAAGCCGCTAGAAGCAGCGCAGCAACTTGATCCTTCGCTCGCTTTTGCTCCCAATCGCAAATTCTTTGAGGATCGTTTAGCCCAAGCCAGAAGCGGTGGCAAAACAAAATCTACGGCTCCACAGTTAGGTAATAGTGCTCAAGTTGATCAGACAATTTCAGCCTTCGTATCAGGCGCTTCTGTCGTAGATGTCACTAATACTTTGACCGCTGCTGACAAGGATGAACTGCAAAAAGTTATCGCCGAAGCCCGTGGGAAAAAATTCAATTTGCGCGTCGCTTTTTTAAATGCTTCGGCGCAAGAGACGCAGAGTTTTGTTATGCGTGACGCCAGAAAATTTCTGAACCTTGGAGCAAATGACATTATTGTTGCCGCCAGCCCGGCTGGAGTTTACGCCGCAGGACAGTCGGGAAATTCTGAACTCGACAGAGAAGAAATTAACCTCGCTGCCAAAGCTGCTGCGCCTTTTTTCAAACGACAGGAAGCGGGGCGAACAGGTTATGGAATGGGGCTGGTCGCGTTCTCACGACAATTAGTTTCTGAGGCGACATCAGATCGCTCAACACGCCGAGGCTCTTATGGATTTCTTGGATTTTTGGGCTTGGGCGGAATTGGCGCAGGCTTAGCCTTCGTGATTGGTCGTCGTAAGCTGCGCCAAAAAGCCTATCAGAAAAAGCTTGATGACGGGATCAATTTGTTGATGAACGAAATCAACGACAAGCTTGGAAAAGAATTCAATGTCAACGCGCGTTTCGTGAATTGGCAGAAAGAATATGAAGAAATTAAGGCGAAGGAAACGTGGAAAGATCACACGAAAATTGATCGGCTGAATGCGACCTTAACTGACGCTGTCCGCCAACCCGAACGCTATTTTGATTACCTGCCCGGCATCAAGGAAATCAAGGAAGCTGCTGCAAAATTGGGCGCGCCTCCACCTCCGCAAAAAAGTTCAGACGATGTTTTTGATTACTTCGATGGTCGCCCTCTCAACAAAGATGAGGCCGTCGTCGTGGCCTTGAAAGATAAAGATGGACAGGAAATTCGCGTGCTGACTTCGCAGGCACACGCCGATGAAATGGGACAGGGACAAACGCCGAAAGTTCTCACCCGCGAAGTCAACGGGCAACGCGTGCATTGGTCGAATGATCCTTCGTTTGATCCGCGCCGCGACTATCATCCGTACGATCCTTACCAACGAAATACCAGCTGGGTAGACATCTGGATGATGAGCCAGATTTTCAGTCCGCACACTTTTTACGGGCCTTCGATTTATCCGTACTACAATCAAAATTATTATTACTCGCAGCCTTATTATTCACAGCCAATACAAGACATGCACGGCTATACCGATTCTGGTTCTGATTCGATTGGATTTGGTGAAGAACGTCATTCACGCCAGCACAATTCTGAGCCGCAGGAAAGCTACGACAATAATTCCGGTGGAATGGATTTTGGTTTTGGCGATGGCGGAGCTTCCTCCGACAGCAGTTGGAGTTCCAGCGATTCAGGCAGTAGCGATTGGGGTTCGAGTGATAGCAGCGACAGTAGCAGCGGCGGAAGCGATTGGAGCGATAGTGGTAGTGACAGTGGCGGCGGCGATTGGGGAAGCAGCGAGTAAAAATAATTTATGTCTCATTCTATTCTTATTGTTGATGACGAACCTGGGATTCGCGTTTCACTGACCGGAGTTTTTGAAGACGAAGGCTTTGAGGTTGTCGCCGTGGAAAGCGGCGAAGACGCGCTGCATGCATTTGAGCAACGCTTGTACACGTGCGTTTTATTGGATGTCTGGTTGCCGGGAATTGATGGGCTGGAAACACTCGAACGATTGAAAACCGCTTACCCGGAAGTTGGCGTCGTGATGATTTCCGGACACGGAAATATCGAGACTGCCGTCAAAGCTACAAAACTTGGTGCTTTTGATTTTGTCGAGAAACCGTTGTCATTGGATAAGACCGTTCTTGTTGTTAAGAATGCCATCAAGCAACGCGAACTCGAAGCGGCGAATACGGCGATGCGTGCCAAACTCGAAAGCAATTTCATGATGGTTGGCGATTCTGTGCCGATGCGTGCGCTGCGACAACAGATCAGTTATGCAGCTCCGACGACGGGAAGAATTTTGATTTACGGTGAATCTGGAACCGGCAAAGAATTAGTGGCGCGCGCTTTACATGCGCGTTCTTTAAGGGCTTCGCAGGCGTTGATCGAAACAAATTGCGCGGCGATTCCGGAAGAATTAATTGAGTCGGAATTGTTCGGTCACGTCAAAGGCGCGTTCACCGGAGCTACGCAAGCGAAGCGAGGAAAATTTGAGCAGGCAGATAACGCTACATTATTTTTAGATGAAATCGGCGACATGAGTTTGAAGACGCAATCAAAAGTTTTGCGTGCGCTCGAAGAACAAAGATTTCAAGCCGTCGGTTCAGAAACTACGATCAGCGTTGATGTCCGCATCATTGCAGCGACGAATAAAAAACTCGAGGCGGAAATTGAAAACGGGAATTTTCGTGCGGATTTATTTTATCGGTTGAATGTGATTCCGTTTGAAATTCCACCGCTGCGTGAACGGCTGGAAGATGTGCCATTACTCGTCGAACATTTCAATCATGAATTTTCGGTTGCCAACAATCGTGAGCCAAAACAATTCACGCCTGGCGCGCTGGAAAGAATGCAAAGCTACGATTGGCCCGGCAACGTCCGCGAGCTTCGCAATACGATTGAACGTGTGATCATTATGCGATTGGATCGAATCGTGGAGGCGGATGATTTGCCGATTTTAAGCGGAGATGCGCTGCCAGCTTCGAGTTATAATTTTGATTCTTATCGGGAAGCTTCGGAAACTTACGAGCGCGAATACATTGTGCGCAAGCTGGCGGAAACGGATGGAAATGTTAGTCGAACAGCCGAAATCATGGGCATTGATCGCAGCCATCTTTATCGCCGCATGAAGTCACTCGGAATTAATTCAAAAAGTTAATTTCGCTTTGTGACGATTCCAACATGCGAAGTTCGCAGATCATCTTTACCATTATTTTTAATGGCTCCATCCACAATTAATGGAAGCTCAGACGCTTTTCTTTTCCAGTGATAATACGCTCGCGCATTGCCGCCGGAGACTTGGCTAAAGAGTTCTTCCCATTGGCTGGCGCGAATCCGATTGCCGCGCAGACCGTCGTATTCCGGCAAATATTCCTGCATCGGAATTTCATAAAAGGCGAAAGGCGCACGCTCGAAATTTTTCACATCTTCGAGATGTATGTCATGCGTCATCAATCCACCGGGCTTCAGGCTGTCATAAAGATTTTGCAAAATCGGTTCGACTAAATGTCGCGGCAAATGATTCATCGTCGAACGCGAGTAAATAAAATCTACCGGTTCTGAAAATTTACCCAGCGCAAAATCCATTGGAGCCTGATAAATAATTCCTAAATCTTCGAGTGTTTTTTCATCGAAATTTTTAATGCTCAGCAAATGATCCAGCCGATCACGAATGGCCTCGTGTTCGCCAAAGGCAGCCAGCACATCGCGGATCACGTACGTCGTGGAATGATGCAACGCATCAAAAATTCTCGCCGGATTCGCCATCGGATTTATATCCGTTGCGATAATTCTTTTGGCTCCGAGCAAATGATAAATCACCGCGTAGGACAAAACCCACCCACAACCGATTTCCAAACAGACTTTGTCCTGCACTTTTAATTCAGGCACGAGATGCAAAACGCTGGCAATTTCTGCGGCGCAAACATCCAGGCGTTTATGCGTCGAAGCCAGATGTCGCGCTTTAATGTCGTTCACGATTTTCGTTTGATTGACTGCATTCGCCAGCGCTTCGTAATTGAAAACCTTATTATTTTTGACCGTTTCTGTAATCAATCCGTACATAGATGTTCCTTGGATTTTTGACTGCAAATTTTCTAATCCAATATTGTCAGCAGAAAAATCAGAGCCGAATCATTGCGTAAACTTGATCCGAAAGTCAGCATTGCGCGACCTAATTTTTTCAATTGCCAACGACGGATATAAGAAATCAAATCCTGATCTTCAAGCTGTTTTCCGCCACCAAACATTTCCTGAAAATATCCGACTAAAACGTACCACGAGCCTGTTGCGAAGGGAGGCTCTAAAAATCTTCGCAGTGCGCTGGCAATGACCCACACCGGATGCGCGCCCATAAAATACATCCCCGCGCCGCGCCGTTTTTTCCCAGTAATAATACTGCCCTGGGTTGAACCGGTCGGACGAAGATGCGAAATATTGAGTGATTTTTCCTGAAAGGTTTGAGAAACCCAGCCGAGCTGCATGGCCTTAAAACAATCAATCGCATCCCAACTGGCGGCGCGGACTAAACCACCGATGTCTTCCCAACATTCACGGCGATAACATTTGAGCGGCCCGCCAGTCATCTCCGGCAAAATATCCGCTTTATAAAAGGCACCATTCAGAATATCAATGACCGCTCCACAACCAATGCCGAGTTTTGGATTCTCAGAATATTTCACGCCTAATTCTTCAAAGTAAGTTGGCATGAAGTCAACGTCCGCATCCACGATGCTAATGAAATCATAATCAATGTTTGCAACGGTGCGAAAGCCCTCCTGTAAGGCATCATAGTTCCCGACGCCCACCTGACGAGAGCCGCGATCCGCTCGCCGAATCACCGTGATCCAATCATTTTGCGCGGCGGCAGCTTCCGCCAGCTCAGCAGTTCCATCGCTTGATCCATCGTCAACAATCACCCATTTCTGCGGCTTAACAGTTTGCGAGGTAAGTGATTTTATTGTGTGTTCGATGTAGCCGGCCTCATCTCTGGCCGCAGTCACAACAACGTATTTCATTTGCTTTCTCCCATAATTTTTTTGGGGATAGCGCTCTCGATTGTCTGTTTTTCCTGAGTCTGACACTTTCGTTTTTGATTCCAGTGCCGTAACACCCCCAACCATTCATAAGCCCCAAACAGTTTCAATTTGTATGTTTCCAAATCATCTTCCTGATGAATAACAAGGCGTGAAATCAAGGCCTCTTTCGCATTAACCGGGGTTCGACTTAACCGGGTTGAGAATTGAAGCTGCATTCCCAGACGGGCAACCAGCGCTATCCGTTCTTCGTCGTAGCTGTCATACGATCCATGTGGAAACGCAAAATGCTTCATCTGGTGATTCGTTTCACGCGTATACAGATCAAGCCCCTGCTCAAACTCACGGGCAATTTCTTCCAGTGTCAGCTGTGCCAGTTTGCTATGACTGTGTCCATGAAAACCAATTCCCACACCTTCTGCCTGCATTTCTCTGACTTCATTCCAATTGAGTGCTCTCCACAGTTCTGGAAACGCTGCCTGATGTGCCTGCGCATGATTTGGAATCTGCGGATAAATCACAGCCCGATTTCCTTCAATTAATCCTGTGCACACAAAAATATTGAGCTTAATTCCATATTGTCTGGCAATTGGTAGCGCCTGCGAATAAAAATCTGCGTAACCATCATCAAACGTGACTAAGACCGAGCATTCAGGCACATCTTTTTCATCCTTAACAATTTGTTCATATTCTTCCAGTGATAAAGAAACAAAGCCATTCGCTGAGAGATACTGCATTTGTTCGGCAAATTGTTCAGGCAGCACCGAGTACATCGGCTCATCTTTTTCAATGAATCCGGGAAGGACTCGATGATAAGAAAGCACCGGAATGGATTTACCAATAAATTGTTTCTGCCCCGCAAGGTTCCAGACCATGCGAGAGACTTTTTGGGCAGCAGCAATTTGGATTGATCTTAGGTTCATAAAAATCAAAAGCGAGCAATCAGAGAAACGCCTTATCTCACTTTCCAAAAGCTGAACATTTGGTTCAATTGCCAAGTACGCACAAACCGTGCCAATTCATTGGAAATTTGTCGTGGTTCACCTTCAAATGAAGCTTTGATAAACCCGTACATAACACAGAAAGGGCCAGCCAGATACGGCGGCTCTGTGACGTGATAGCAAGCGCTGGCCAGCACCCACAATGGATGCGCACCCATTAAATAAAAGCCCCGACCACGACGGACGCGTCCGCTGTAAATATTTTTCTGCGACGATCCCATTGGTCGTAAATGCGTGATGTGCATTTCTTCTTCTTCAAAAGTTCGCGTTGTCCAGCCTTTGAGCATAGCGCCGTAACAATCCAAACCGTCCCAGCCCGGATGTCGGACTAACCCGCCGAAATCTTCAAAGCACTCGCGACGCCAGCATTTCAAGGCTCCGAAAGTCATTTCTGAACGACAGACGAGTTTGACCAGTTCGCCGTCTTTCAGATCGTAGACACGACCTCCGGCAATTCCTAAATCTTTGTCAGCTTCGAATTTCTCGAAGAGCCGGGCAAAGTAGTTTTCACCGAAAATCAGGTCGGCATCTACCACGCAAAGAAATTCGTAGGGCAGATCGGCAACTGAGTTGAAGCCTTCATAGAGCGCGTCAACGTTGCCTCCTCCGACTTTGCGAAAGCCTCGATCTTCGCGATGAATCACCGTAATCCAATCGTGCTTGGCGGCAGCGCGGTCAGCAATTTTTCCAGTGTCATCAGATGAACCGTCATTCACTATAATCCACTTCATTGGCTTCACGGTTTGTGCCGTCAATGAGGTAATTGTGTTTTCGATATACGCGGCTTCGTTACGTGCAGCCGTCACAACAATGTATTTATTTTTCATAACAAACTTTTTTGCTGACTAATTTTTTCGCTCTCCGCCATGACGACGGAAGTCCACAAACTCCATAAATTTCTTTTGCTTAAATAAATTGGGCGACAGGAAATACAAGCTTCCTCTGAGGTACCCAACGGTAAAATTTGAGGTGCAAAGACAATCTGATTTCAGAGCATAATTACGGGTGACAAATGACCATAGCGCGAGCGGCAGGTCTCTGACGACTGATCCGATAATGCGCGAAAGCGAGGTTAGTAATAGCTGTTTACTACCGCGTTGTTTGTATTGAATTCGCGCCCACGCCACTCCGCTCTTGGTGGTGACCCAACGAATAAAATCCAGATTCGCCCGCGATTCAGGGATGACGTGATGTGCGTGTGCCCGTGGGGTGTACCAAATATCGTGACCTAAAGCCCGCATTCTTGAGAAGAAATCCGTGTCTTCTGCGCCTTCGCGCATGTTCGTGTCGAAACCGTTGAGCTGCACGAAAAGTTGCTTATCGAATAAAACATTTCCCGTACCGGGAACCGAATCAGCGTCATCGTCATATTTTCGGACTTCGTCACCAAAGTTTCTTTCCCCTAAAACTTTTCTGGATTTCGGTCCCAGATCAAGGTCGAAGCCGTCAGGCAATAACAAACTGAGCGAACCTCCGACGCATTTCGCATTCTTTTCCTGAATGACTTGATAAAGCGCCGACAACCATTGTGGCTCCGCAATCTGGTCATCATCGAAGAAAGCGATCCAGGCTCCGGCGGCTTCTTTCACCCCAAAGTTTCGAGCATCGGCGACGCCTCCACCTTTTTTATAGACGTAGCGTAATTTGCCCTGATTCCCGGCATTGATCATCCGTTTGACAACCTCTCCGGTATGATCGCTGGAGCCATCGTCGATGACGACAACTTCATAATTAATTTGATCCGGGACGGATTGATCCAGGACACTCTGCACCGCCTGAGCAATCATGCCAGCGCGGTTACAAGTGCAAATCACCACACTAATTTCAAATTTATTCATAGCTAACATGTGACTTCTAAAACTCCCAAAACTTCATCTTCTTCATCACCTTGAATGAGAAGTCTGAATTCCTGATCCTGAACAAATGCATAACGCGCAATCACCAGGTTACAAACAAAAGAAGGGAAAACCGGATTCATATATACTTTTTCCAGCATCATCTCGAAGCTGAGCCAAACAATCATGCCAAAGGCAAAAAGATGAACTACTTCTCGGCTCCTGAAATAAAATTTCAAGACTCGCTTGAAAAAAATTATGATCGTTCCCAGGTATAAAACTAATCCGACGACTCCCATGCTGAGCAGTAATTCGATATATCCGTTATGACTGTGGGGAACGCTCCAGCCCTGATGCTGAGAAATGAGGTAAATTCGATAAGGCGTCCAGAAGGCATCATATCCATAACCAAACCACGGTTTCTTTTCCACATACGTCATGCATTCATTCCATAATGGCGTACGGTTGGTTAGGGTTGAGGCGCCTTCTTCGCTTTCACGTCCCATAAAAACAACGGAATTTAATTTTTCCGCAAAAGTATCCTGAAAGACAAAAGCCAGAGATAAAATCAGAATCATTGATGCCATAAATCCGGTTAGTCGTCGTGACATCGTTGAAGAAGGTAACCAAATAATAAAGGCGACAAGGACTGTACAAAAAAATGCAGTACGCGACTTAGACAGATTTAAGAATACAAAACCGATGGCAATCAGGATCAGGTAAGGAAGTTGAGATTTATGCTTGTTCTGACACATCAGAGTGATCACGGCCAGAATGTAGCAGCTGATATAGCAGGACAGCGCGTTTGGATGCATGATCCCTGAAAGCTGATAAATTGAATAGGCTTTGGCTTGTAGAAAAGTTCCGTGATACAGCTCTGCCCCCAGAGCTAAGACCATCGCCCCCCCGCAGGTAAAGGCGACATAAACCAGAATTTCATCCATGGAAAAGCAGGCCGCAATACTCACTGCTCCAAGCACAAAAAGAGACAGAACTACTAACTTTCTCAGTGCCAGCAAGGGTTCTTCAGCCCAGGCAATACTGCAAAATGAAAACGCTAAATAACAATAAAATAAGACTCCCAAAGCGCCATTCAGCGCTAGCCTTCGACGCAATTTATTACCAAAAATCACGACTAATCCGAAGACTCCTAAAATCGGCATAGCCATTCTTCGTCCCGGACTTCCATCCTGAGAGGCAGCCATCGCTTCAGCAACATTGTTATCTCGAATTGAATATTCAAATTCGTAAGGTGTCACGAACGCAAACACCACAAACAAAAAAATTACTAATCCCCAGAACTGTTTCTTGCTGAGCGTCCGTTCCATTCGGATCGTCGTCAGGTGCAAGTACTCTTTTGCCACTTTCATTTATGCAACCTCCGGCCTAAAAAATCGGGCAAAAATAACTTGCCGCGCAAAGGCGGTGATAAGATTACTCACACCTAATCCCACGGCTGCACCGAGCGCGCCGTACTGAATCGTCAAGGCAATCCCCAGCGTCACTGAAATCAATAAGCCTAAAATATTTATTTTGAAATTTATGTCTGATCGTTCAATCGTGGAGAGCGCATACGACTGACTGGTAGTTAGCGCGCCAAGAAAAATATTGAAGGCTAAAAAAGCAATGACCCACCGCAATCCGACGAATTTTTCGCCGTAAACTAAGGTCGCCAGATTGCCTCCGAACAAGGCAAAGACTGCTGCGCAACCTCCAGTGATCACACCTAATAAAATTGTCGTTCGATAGACGACTTGTTTTAATGCGCTCTTTCCGCCTCTGGCATACGCGTGCGAAAGTTTTGGACCCAGGAAATTTTGAATACTAATCATGAAAGCTCGAATGAAATTAACGATGCCTTCGCCTGCCGCGTACACACCTGTCGCTGCCGCTCCATGAAATGTAGTCAATGACCACGGAAATATTTGCGAGGCAGCCAATAACGTGATGTTGCCGCCGAGCAACCATTTGCCCTGTTCCCAATTCGTTTTGAAATCTGGAATAAACTGGCTTTTCTCAAAGACAAAAAATGATCGCGCCCAAACAAACCACACCAGTGTAGCGATCCCGTTCGCCGCGCCAATAATCCAATAAGCATTCCTCACTGACATTTGATTTTGTGCGGCACACAAATACAGACCTGCTAACTGAATTACAGTTACTGCCACATCAAGCATCACGACTGGTACGAAATGAAAATTTGCGAAGCAGATCCGGCGTGCATATTCCTGCAAAGGAAAGAACACTCCGACCAATGCCAGCGGCATCATGAAAGAACTTAATGCCGAGGGAAGAATCAAACTTGCGCTTAAAAATATCAGCGCTACTAATCCGCAGGAAAAGATTTGATGCGCTAAAGTGCTGCCAGTATAACGAGCATGATCTCGGTCACTAAAACGCGGACTGAATAACATGTACGGCGACCAGATCATCACGTTTTGCATTTCGCGGCAGTAATCCACTAAGCGAAGTCCCAAAATATACAGCCCGAAATGTTCAGCTGAGCTATACCGTGCAACGATCACCGCCGTCAGAAAATTGCTGATGCTGAAGGCCGCCTGATCAATCACGGTGAGCACAGTTTTACTCAACAGCAAATTTTTAATTGCTGCGGCATTGATAGGCTGCCTGAGTGTTGCGGCGATGACGCCGAACTGATTACTGCGCGTGAATTGCATCTTCGATTAATTTCCCCGAGGTCAGAGTTGCAGGTTGATTGACTGACAAAGCGTGACGATAAATTTCTGCCATTTGCGCACCATTATTTTCCCAGAGGAAGTATCGGGCACGCTCCAATGCGCCGTGCGAAAGCCGCGCCAATAAATGACGATCTTCGGCTAATATTTCAATCGCATCGGCAAAATTACTAATTAACTGACGAGGTGAATTGACTGGAATTTTGATGCCTGAATTGACATCAATAATGTCGGCGGCTCCCTGATGATTTGGACAGATCACGGGAACTCCACGGCTAATGGCTTCAAGCATGACATTCCCTGACGTATCACGAAGGCTGGTAAAAACGAACACATCCGCCCAATCATATTGCCCCATAATTTCGGTGTAGGGCACAAATCCTAACCACTCAGCCTTGATTCCGCGTTTGATTGCCAAAGCCTCCCAAGCTTTGCGCATTGGCCCTCTCCCAAGAATTTTCAATTCGTATTTGATGTCCGGCGATAATGAAGCCAGCGCATCCAGCAAAATTGGTAACGCCTTGAAAGCCTTATGCTCACCGCTCCAAAGAATTCGAAGCGTCTCGTGTAAAGTATCTTTCTGCGGAATTGTCGCAGCCACTTCGGTTAAGCCGGTTTCAAGCAGGAGCACCGGAAAATTCTTACTAATGCCCACAAAATCTTCCCGGTTCGTTGAGTTCGCGGTGATTAAAGCAGCCGCTTTATTAGCGGCTTTTCGGACGCGGGAGCTGGTGCGGAGCTGAAGAACATTCAGAGTGTTACGGAGAAATTCTTTGGCGCCCTGCATCAATCCAAGCGTCGGCAAAAATCGCCAGGGCAGATTCTGTGTTCCACTAATCGGCCCCCAGACAAATGGAATATCGAGCTGCCACAAATAACCAGGCTCCCGGTAACCTGTAATGTTCACGTGATGCACCAGATCAAAGTTAATTTGCTGATGCAGGTTGGTGACAAAATCCTTCGCGCGACGATGCCAATTGTTGATGGCTAAATAATTATGCGCATAAAGCGATGGCAGTTTATCGAACAACGAAGTCGCGTTATTTCGTTCTAAAAAGCAAAAATGTAAATTCGGAATTTCACCATTTTCACTCAAAAACCTTTTTATATCCGGCTCAGACTCAGTGCCTGCTAAAACCCACGTTTTACAATATTTTGCTGTTTCGAGTGCGCGCCCCCATCCTACGATTGACTCTGAACCTTTGTACGGGCTACAGGCATAAGCCACCAACAGCACACGCGTTGGTAAAGGATTAGAGTGAGGAGTTGTGAGGTTCATTTTTATTTTCATCAGACAGCAAAGTGGACGAAGAGACCTGAAAATAAAGTGAGGATTCACTTTCCCAGTGCTTCACCGTCCAGCCTTTACCAAATAATTACGACCAACTAATGATCAGACTGCCCCTGAGCCTTTGAGTACGACAGGCACAGTACGAGCCAGAATTTGCAGGTCCAGGCGTAACGACCATTTGTCAATATATTGCAGATCAAGCGACACTAAATCTTCGCCGCCAAGAGTGCTGCGTCCGCTGACCTGCCATAAACAAGTCAACCCTGGCGGCACACAAAAACGACGCATCAGCGTGGCCGCTTCAAAATTGGAAACATCTCGAAGAGGCAATGGTCGCGGCCCAACTAATGACATTTCTCCACGCAAAATATTAAAAAGCTGAGGTAATTCATCCAGCGAAGTCTTGCGTAAGATTCGTCCCAAAGGTGTAATTCGCGGGTCGTTCTTCATTTTAAAAATGGGACCTGAGGCTTCATTTTCCTGCTCCAAATCGGCGAGGAGCGCTTCCGCATCCGTGACCATCGTGCGGAACTTGAACATCTTAAAAAGGCGCTTATTTTGACCAAAGCGATCCTGTGTGAAAACCACTGGCCCTTTACTGGTCAACTTAATCGCCGCTGCAATGACCAGCAGCACCGGCGATAAAACTGTTACTGCTCCGAGTGCAACTACGACATCCATCGTGCGCTTCACTAAGCGACGATAATCATCCGCAATTAACTTCATCGCGACTGCCGGCATATTTCCGCGCTCGAAACGCTGTTGCGAGAAAATCGAAGCGAATTTATCAAAGACGTATTTCGATTCGACACCGACCTGATCACAGGTTTGAATGGCGGCTTCGATTTGATCGTATTGCGATTTAATCGGCAGCGCGATCAGGACTTCATCCACCACGCGGCTGGCTAAAATACTTTCTAAATCGTCCAGTGATCCGATCAAATAATCGAAGGGCAATTCTCTGATTTGCGCCTGCGGATAGGAATCAACGAAGCCGACAAATTCATATCCTGTCGGTGATCCTTCAAAGAGCGTACAATAAATATTGACGGCCATTTGCCCGCTGCCAACGATTAAAACCTTATGTGGATCACGAGCATAAAGGGCGTCGCGTCCCGCCAACCATCGCACCAATAAGCGTGTCGTCGTCGTCAGAAAAATTGTTCCTAACCAAAAATATAAAACGTGGTGAGCGTAAAAATTTTTCGTGGGATCAAATAAAGCAAAGAGCAGGACGACCAGACTGCCGAGCGAACAAGCTTGAACTAATCGAGTAATCTCGCGGCTCCAGCGAATGTAGGCGCGATATTCATACAACCGGCAAAAGGCGAAGATTCGAGGCCAGGCTAAAGCCAGACATCCAACTTTCAGGATGTTCAGAACGGTCAATCGCATCGTCAGAAAATCATTAAAGCCATCCGGCATTTCGCCCCGATTGATCAATAAAAAAATGACAAATAACATCAAGACAGGTACTAGTGAATCAATAGCCCTGTGCAGTCTCTGCAAATACTCTGCGCCTAAGTGATACATGGTTGTAGTAGTTCTAAGGATGAAATAACGGTCTCATGATGCTTTTTCCGCCGTTATTATGTTGCTTTTTAACGCCTCTGGCGGGCGTCCTTGATTGCTGTTGGGTTGAGGCTAAATAGGGTGTTTGACGAAGCGGGCAGGGGCACTTTTCACTTTGAACCAGAAGTGAATTATTTAATTGATCCTTCGACTCCAAATACTAAAGATATTCATCGGATTGAAGGGAGCGGTATTTTTGACGATACGCTCGAATTTGCTGATTTTATTTTGTGGAATAAACAGCATATCTCCCGGGCGTAAGGTAATGTCTTCTTTCAATTGCTTTTCTTTAATCACGGAATCTTTCATGTTAATTTCCAACACTTCTGACCATTCAGAATTAAGTTTTCGAAACAGAAATACCTGTGAAGTAGTGGAGCTTTCGGTGAATCCTCCGGCAATTGCCAGAGCTTCACTCACCGTAGTTTTTCCACGAAAATCAAATCGCCCTGGAGTTTTGATGTGTCCTGAAACAATAAAATAGGGCTTTTCAAATTCCTTCAGCTTGAGCGTAATTTCAGGGTTTCTCAAACGCACCGAGGATTTTTCAAAGATTAATTTTTTTATTTGTTCCAGCGTCGAGCCTCCGATTTTGATGTCGCCAACTAATGGCAAGCTGACAAAACCATCCGGCTGAACTGTCACAATATCGTTGAATTCAGGCGAAAATCTGTAAAGCACTTCCAGGACGTCATTGGGCTGCAAACGATAACGATCTGGATTTGACAGGCTTGGAACAGAGTCTCTGGGGGACTGCTCAGATTTTTTATCTTCCTCTTGTGCTAAGGTTGGCACCATCATCATTCCGCTAATAATCAGAAACAAACATATTCTTATCATTGACAAATTTCCTGGCGAAAAATCTGAGACCATTAACATTTTACAGCAGTTTGAGTTGCTGTAATTCTAATGATTTGGTTGCATTTTTACTTTCTTATCATTACTTCAGCTTTTTATAGCCATCTATGAATGAATTCGGGGATTGGATAGCGTCGCTTATTTATAACAATTCCAACCACGTTGCCTCCCGTTGATTCAATGGATCGCGTTGCCCATAGAACTTGCTCTTTCGTTGTTTTTCCAGCTTCCGCGACCAATACAATTCCTTCCACCAGTGGAGTCATTAACAAACAATCCGGCGCTTCTTTCAATGATGGAAAATCAATCAAGACATGTCTAAAAACTAAACTCATGGCTTTGACCGCCGCTCGTAAAGTTTGTGGGCTGTATCCTCGTTGAGAGGTAAGTCGCGCATTTTCCATGATCTTTGGATCATGATGAAAATATTGAAATGAAAGCAATTTGCGTTCTCTGGTACGCTGTAGGAACTGGCTCATCCGCACCAAGTCGTCAGCTTTTATCATTTTCAATTCTTCTGCTTTCGCCACCATAATTGGCTTATCTGTATAAGTAGCCAATTCTGCACCTAGACCTACGGTGATTGAACTCGTACCAGCTTTAGGAGCCATCGACACCAGACCAACCGAGCTGAGACTGGCAAATTCATCTTTACCAACAACAGCTTTTACCAGCTTCAAAAAGCGATAGTCTTTCACCCTCTGCGGAGTAGTTTCCGTTCCTTGTTTGGCTCTTGCGGCTGATTGCATATTTATTATTAGTCACTATTTTTTGCATTTTTCATTAAATTTATGGGGCTTACTAAATAAAGTTCCATGTTCTTATATTGCTTAGCTTTTGGGATACTTCCCAGATCAGGTACATCTTCCAGATCACTAAGATCTTCAGCAGAGCTAATGGTATTGGTAAAATATTCCATCAGAAATGCGATACTTAAACTCACAAAAAAGCTCATCAGCAATCCGATGATCATTGTCATTGGGCGGTTGGGCTTAAACGGTGAGACTGGCTTGGTAGGCATTTCTGCAATGGTTACATTGGATATTTTCTGCTGATCCAATGCATTCGCAATTCGAGCTTCCTCTTCTTTCCTGGCATAAAGTCTATAATTTTCTTCTGCCTGTTTAAGATTTCGATCAAGATTATTATGTTGTGAAGTAGCGCTTTCAAGCTCAAGTTGTCTTTGACGATACCCCTGTAGTTGCTTTGCCATGATGTCACGTTGTGCTCGATATCCTGCCAGTGCGGCTTCGGTCTTGGATAGCTCTGGTTCCAATGACATGCGAACTGGATTGGGATCCGTCTGACTTTCATAAGCTTTGAATTTCTCAGCCTTTTCCAATGCAATTTTTGTGTCAGCAATCTGCTTATCGACTTCCTGAACCAGACGATCATCATCATTAAATTTGGTTAAGAGCTGTGTTTTGCGATGATTTAAATCAACAATCATCGTGCTCATTCGTTCAATGGAAAACTGATTGGGGATTTCGCGTTGTTGTGTCGTGATGCGCTTTGGCATGGTGCTGAGCTGACGACGATAATCTAAGACCTTTTGCTCGGCATCTCTCACATCTGCTTCAGCTCTGAACATGAATTTTTCCATGTCAGCCTGATAATTCAAGTTTAGTTTTTTCTGAGTTTCTAAATCTGCGACCTCATATTTTTTCCGGAAGATGGTCGTGTCCTGTTGAATTTGTTTTAGTTCTTTTTCATAAATTTCTGTTTGATTTTTAAAAAACTCGTGCGTACCCGGCGTATGATGCGCTTTTAAATGCTTGTCTAAATACCCAATGGATAACTCTCTTAAAACAGCGACTGTTTTTTCAGGGGATTTATCGTTATAAGTCACTTCAATTACTTCTGATTTTTTGACCGGATTCACTTCTAAATTGCCCTGAATATTTTCGGCTTCACTTTCAACTGTTCCTGGCTTCTTATTGGTTGTTTCGCCTTGTTGTGCCAAAAATATTTTTTCGGCCACCATTTGAATCAAGTCACGACTTTTAATAATCTCAATTTCCGAATTGATAGCTTCTTCGCTGACCTGTTTGACGTCCTTCCACGTGTGTTCGTCGGCTGAGACAGCCGCGTCGACTCTTTCATTCTTCACTAGAATTTTCATGGAGGATCTATAACGATCTGGTGTCATGACGGCCACTGTGGCTGTCATCGCTGCTAATGAAATAAACATCAACAGGATCATCCATTTCCTTCGAAATAAAACGGTAATGGTGAATTTTATGAACGCGCCATTACTCTGTTTATTTATAGCCAACGTGTCTTCAAGACTCTTATTGTCTTTTACCTTGAAACGCATGAATTTCTTTTCGTCGGATTATTAGGTGCAGAGCCTGAGTGGAAAAACCTTGCAGGTGTAAAGATGAACTATCTTCTGATAATTCATAATTGAAAGTAACCTCTCTAAGGCTTACTTTTGTTTTCAAAGTCTGAGGCCAACTGAATCGTTATTATTTTGTTGAGTTGTTATTGCGTTCTAAAGGTGGGAGCCTTGATTAGAACGGGAGGCAAATGAATCTTAGCTTATGCTCCTATGAGGTTCAATCTTTTTTTTCTAAAATTTTATCTTCTATCTTAACTAGATGCTTAACTTATCATTCATTTTGATTGAATTTTTCAAAATTTATTTCTATTTACTTAATATATGTTCATAAATTTATCGCTTGACTTTTGACCTGTTACACCTATTATCACATCCGCTTTGCAAAGATTTGATTTTATCTTTCGCAATCGCTTGTAAGCTTTCATTCTTAGCCAGCTGTTAACGCAGTTTTTTTAAAGCTTATAATAATCTCAGCAGCCTCTTTCCTTCAGCCTAACCCTTCTTGGAATTGTGGCTCAGACTGTGTCTTTTACCCCGATTTCTATCAATATAATTTTATGAACCTCGTCTTACCTGGTCGAACCCGACCAATACATGAGCATTTTCTTCCCGACTCAGACCTCTCGCAAATTCGACTGTTAATTATTGAAGATGACCCTTTTTTGCAAAGTTATTTGAGTGAAATTCTTTTGGATTTTCCATTACAGGTTTTCATCGCTAATTCTATTTACGAAGCTGCCGACTTTTATGTCAATAAACCGCCTGACATTCTGTTGATGGAATCTTACTTTTCCTTCGCCAATGATCCGCCTCTTGATCAGGCGATAGATAATAGAGTTGTTGCGGTGAAAGAAAAAAGCTAGTCTAAAGAAATG
>JAYTCQ010000197.1:0-19030 GCA_043736395.1 Blastocatellia bacterium
AAATCCGTGGCGAAGGCGTATATATATGCCTGCTCGTTGACGTTCAAATGAAAACGAAATTTCGTGCCTGATTCATACGATTTATCCATGCGGTAGGCGACCATGTCTTCGCCTGCGCTTTTTTTATCTTTCTTGATGTATTCGTCCTCAACGATCAGATTGCGAGTAGAAACGCGGCTGGCTGGCATGGCGGCTCCGGTATTCACTTTGAAATCAACACTGCCTTTTAAATTGTAAGCCAGTACTGGCGCAGGAGTCGGAGCTGGTGTGGGCTTAGGTTGAGGAGCCGGAACAGGCTTTGGAGTGGGAGCCGGAGTTGGTGGCGCATCCTTGATAAATTCAGGCACGGGAGAACTCGGATTCCCAAACAACTGAATGCCCAGCATGCAAAAATAATTGTAGTCCTTGTATCGCACCCAAACTAAACCATTACTGCCCCACGCTCTGCCCCACGAATTCATGAGCAAAAACGAACCGCCTTCCTTGCGATCATCGTACGCAATCACCGTCATCGCGTGCTTCCCGTGTTGCCATCCTCCGGTTGATTCAGATGGATCAGGATTCCAAACATCTCCTGTAATACGATGAAAACTTTTCGGCAGATCGAAGCCGACAATCACTGGCGTGTTTTCCAGCAACGCTTTTTTTGTCGAATCAATTTTGTAGCTCTCATCTTTGGGGTCTTTATCTGAACCAAAAACTAAATGCCAGTCCAAAGCTTTATACTGTTGCGCTTCAAGTTCGGCGTCATTCGTCCAGCTTTTGCTACAGGTGTAAGGCACTGTCCGCATAAACGGAACGCCGAGTTGCAACATGCCAACAATTGCTTTGCCTGGAGGCGCGCCAGTCTGGCAATTGTCGTTTTTATCAATGATTTTTTGAAAGAGATAGGTTGGCGAAAAAGCTGCTTTCGTAATCTTCTCACGATCCGTAATACCGTGCGTTTGGGCAAAAATAATGCTCGCGGCAGAATACGCGGTAGCCCACGCCATACAAGTTCCGTACTGTCCCTGATCTCCGGCATACGGTGCGTATTTTTCTAACGAATGTGCTGGTGCCATCCCGCGATAACTCGTAAAGGAAAGCTCCATTTTACGAGGCATACGCTCAATTTCTTCTTTATCAATTATCAGCCCGGTTCCCTTTTCTCCAGAGACAGGCTGACCCATTACGACAACCGCCTGCAAACAAGCAAGCAACACAAACAGAAGTATTTTTTTCATATTACAAGTTCAATCAAAAACGGGGTTGTACAAAACCTATCAGGGCTTCTTGGAAGGGGGGGATTGTGAGTGAATAGAAGTTCTCTACTCTATTGCCCATTCTCTCATTACTGAGAAAATATCCAAAGCATTTTTTTAATGGTACGGAGCAGGAAATTGTGGAATAGCAATTTCGCGTGAGGAATCAGCTGGCAGTAAAGCCTATTGCATTCGAGGCATTATTTTCTGCATACACAGGCTATTTTCAACGCCTAGATATTGACCGTAATTCGGAATTTTTTGGTAGCCACTTTTTGAATAAAGCTGAATCGCTTCGGGTTGTTTATAACCTGTTTCTAAAATGAAATTTGTAAACTTCAACTCGGTCGCCCAAATTTCTAATTCATACAAAATCTTTTGCGCAATTCCTTGTCCACGAAACTCAGACTTCACGAACATTCGTTTAATTTCTGCGGTGTGTCCCTCAAAACGTTTGAAAGCTCCACACCCAACTGCTTTGTTTTCCATGTACGCGACGACGACGTTTTTAATGCTATCGGTTTTATTGAACTGCGCATAAAATTCATGCTCATCTCCATCACGAATTTTCAGATCGCGATCTAGCAAAACCACGAGCGATTGAAAATCCTCGTTGTTTGAATTCGTTCGGAAAAGATTCATTATTCCTTCGTAATCGTCTCGTCCATATTCAACAAAACCCGCGATACGATTGTCCATGGCGCGAGTTCGTGTAAATCAATTCCTTCGGGAATGTTGCTAACATCCATCGAAGTCACGTAGACCGCCGCAGCCGTTTTGCCTTTGAATTCTGCGCGTTGAGAATTGAGTAATTTTAGAAACTCACCTTCTTCAAATGCGTCAGGTTTGCGTCCAGTGCAAAGCCGAAATGCGTACGCTAATTTGTCCCGGTCTGTCGCGCCGCCTTCCTTCCATAAACGCAAAGCCAGTCCTTGCGCGGCTTCCATAAACATCACGTCGTTTAATGTTGTCAGAGCCTGTAATGGCGTATTCGATTTCACGCGCCGCGTGCAGGAAAAATCTCCGTTCGGCGAATCGAAAACTGACAAGCTGGGATACGGCACATTGCGCTTCCAAAACGTGTACATCCCGCGCCGATAACGATCCTCCGCTTTATCCGTCGGCCACGGTAATTGCGCACCGTAACCCAAACTTAAAACGCCATCAGGAATCGGCGGATAGACCGAAGGCCCACCGATTTTTTTGCTGAGCAATCCGCCAGCGGAAAGAGCTACATCACGAACAATTTCGGATTCAACTCGCATTCGTGGCGCGTGCGCAAGCCATTTGTTGTACGCGTCTTTTTCCTGTAACTCCGGAGTAATTTTTGAAGATTGACGATAGGTTGCGGAGGTAACGATGAGTTTGTGAATTGATTTCATGTCCCATTGCGGATTGCGGATTTTAGATTGCGGTTCGGTTCTCACAGCCGCATTCCGCACTCCCAAATCCGAAATTCCATCGCGCAGCGCAATGGCGAGCCAATCAAGCAATTCTGGATGCGAAGGTTTCTCGCATCTGTTTCCAAAATCCTCCGGCGTCAGCACCAAGCCTTGCCCAAAATATTGCTGCCACATTCGATTCACAATCACACGCGAAGTCAACGGATTATTTTTGTCTACGATCCACTGCGCTAAACCTAAGCGATTGCGCGGTGCATCCTTCGGGAATGGATGCAAAAATGATGGAGTATTCGGCGTCACTGCTTCGCCGTTATTTTTATAATCTCCGCGTTTGAAAATATGCGTCGAACGCGATTGTGGACGCTTCGCCAATGCCAACGTGATCGGCCCATACGGCCATTCTTTCATCAGGTCATCAATTTTTTTATTGTCTTCTGCCCATTCCGAAACCGTCGTTCGGTAGTAGCTGAACAATTCATTTTTCTGTTCCTGCGAACGTTGCGCCGATGGGATTTCTAAAATTGTTCTGACGTGCGCGGGAACAACATCCGCTGTCGGATTTGGATCCGTCGTCACGGAAATTTTAAATCTTCCAATGTTCGGCTTGCCCCACGAAATTGATTCGTCGAACTTTTCAGCTAGCTGAAAAACGAACGCTGTCCCTTCGTCAAAGCCCACAGGATTTTTTGTCGTAATGACAATGTTACGGGATTGATTGCGCTTGATCGGCCCGAAATCATTGCTCCAATGCGTTTTCATGTTGCCGTCAATAATATTGCTGACAGGAAATTCCAACCGCGACATATCAGCCGAAGCAGTTGCCAAGCCAATTTTTTCCAGTGCATCCGGCTTGCTCACCGGAGCAGCTTCGGCTATGAATTCTGAAAAATATAAACTCCCATCATTCGCTCGCCCCGGCCCGCCTCGCGGCAAATTTTTATCCGCGATCAAATCAATCCGAAATCCTGTGATTCCTTTAACGTTTGATTTTGCTTTGACGATGTAATTATTCGCCGTAGCGTTATCGCCTTTCGCAATAAACGAACCGTCTTCCATCTTGTCGAATTTCACACCGAACGCCGCGAAAATATTGGCGTCCTCAATCAGCGTCCATTTGATTTGATTCTGTTTCGCTTTCGCTTCCCAAGCCGCGACTAAATCTTCCGGAGTCCTTCCGGTACGCGTCCGCAACGACATTTCTACGTCGTGAATTTTGCCTAAAATCTCCACACGTTTTTTATTCACCTTGTCGTCAGGAACTTCGAGATCAGGTTCGTCGTCGCTGTTGAGAAACGCAAAAAATTGGTAATACTCACGGTGCGGAATCGGATCGAATTTATGCGTATGACATTGCGCACACGCCACAGTCAAACCAAGAAAAGCCTTGCCAGTAGCGTCTACGCGATCAATCAATCCCTCGGTTCTGAATTGCTCAGGGTCTACGCCGCCTTCTTCATTTTGCATCGAATTGCGCAAAAATCCGGTCGCTACTTTTTGATCCAAAGTTGGATTCGGCAGCAAATCTCCGGCGAGCTGTTCAATTGTAAATTGATCGAACGGAATATTTTGATTGAAGGCTTTGATGACGTAATCGCGGTACGGCCAGATCGAACGCGCCCGATCTTTTTCATAGCCGTTCGTGTCCGCATACCGTGCCACATCCAACCACCAGCGTCCCCAGCGTTCGCCGTAATGTTCAGACGCGAGCAAACGATCTACCGCTTTTTCATACGCGTTCGGAGAGTTGTCAGCGAGAAAAGCGTCCAGTTCTTTTGGTGAGGGCGGCAAGCCAATCAAATCCAAACTGAGGCGGCGCAACAAAGTTGCTTTGTCAGCTTCCGGTGAAGGCGCAAGCCCTTTCTGTTCGAGCATCGAAAACACAAAATTATCAATTGGGTTTCTAGTTTTAAATTTCGTCGTTGGGATGCCCGAACGTTCGGGTTTAATGAATGCCCAGTGCTGATCAACCTTCACCGAAGCCGAATCGGGCCACACCGCTCCTTCATCAATCCATCGCTTAATCAAAGCAATTTGTTCAGGCTTGAGCGCTTCACCACCCATCGGCATTCTGGCTTCACCGCCTTCGCCGAGGATGCGATGCAGCAGGCGCGAATCTTTGCTGTTGCCAGGCGTGATAACTTTCATCGCGACTTGTTTTGTGTCGAGTCGCAAGTAGCTCGAAGCTTTTGCCGCGCCATGACATTTGTCGCAGTTCGCTTTGAAGATCGGTTGAATGTCGCGTACGAAATCTACTGACTGCACAGCATCTGTTTTGGCCTGCCAGAAGATCGTGAAAGTTCCGATGAAAATTATTGCAAGTGCTAAGATTCGCTTTTTCATATCATTCTCAAAACGCTATCAGAGTTATGTGGTTGAAGATATTTACCTATACGAGATTGAGTATTATAGCAAGTATTACGCCTTGAGAGAATCACAGGCACGTATTCTCAGGCCAGCATTTTCTTCATCACTACGCCGGAGACATCCGTCA
Source organism: Blastocatellia bacterium (assembly GCA_043736395.1). Lineage (GTDB taxonomy): Bacteria > Acidobacteriota > Blastocatellia > RBC074 > RBC074 > JAFDVL01. The sequence goes on from JAYTCQ010000197.1 coordinate 5,136, forward strand.
GTCGAAAATCCCGCCCCTGAAAACGGTAGGTCAATTTTTCGTGATCGAATCCAAGCTGATGCAACAAAGTCGCGTGCATGTCATGCACGTGAACGCGATCCTCAACAGCATCAAATCCTAATTCATCAGTTTTTCCAATCGTCACGCCGGGCTTAATGCCGCCGCCAGCAAACCACATTGAATAGGCCTTGTTGTGATGGTCGCGGCCTTTGTAAGCATTATTTTCCGGCTCGTCCTGCACCATCGGAGTCCGCCCGAATTCTCCGCCCCAAATCACCAATGTATCCTCAAGCAAGCCGCGTTGCTTGAGGTCTTGAATCAACGCCGCCGAAGCCTGATCTGTCGCCTTCGCCTGCGTCTTTACGCCTTTGACGACGTCGCTATGATGATCCCAGGCTTCGTGATAAAGCTGCACAAAGCGTACGCCGCGCTCAACCAGGCGTCGCGCTAAAAGACAATTATTGGCGAATGAATTTTTGCCTGGGGTCGCGCCGTATAAATCCAGGGTCTCTTTTGATTCTTTGCTCAAATCCATCAGCTCAGGGCCGCTTTCCTGCATTCGATACGCCATCTCAAACGAATTGATGCGCGTCGCGATTTCAGGGTCGCCGTCAATTTCCAGTTCGTGTTCATTGAGCTTTTTCAGCACATCCAGGGTTCGCCGTTGCATCTCACGATTGATGCCGCGTGGATTGGAAAGCGACAAAATCGGATCGCCGGATTTTCGAAACGCAACGCCCTGATAAAATGTTGGCAGGAATCCGCTGCCCCAATTTGACGAGCCTCCGCTGGTTCCATTAGCAGATGTCAGCACCACAAAAGCCGGAAGGTTTTGCGATTCGCTGCCCAAGCCATACGTCACCCACGAACCAAAGCTGGGGCGTCCGAATTGCACTGAACCTGTGTTCATGAAAATTTGCGCCGGAGCGTGATTGATCGCGTCGGTCGCAATCGTTTTCACGATGCAAATGTCGTCTACGACTTTGGCGAGGTAGGGCAATGCTTCAGAAATTTCCGCACCGGAATTTCCATGTTTCGCAAACTTGAATTCCGAAGCGTAGAGTGCCGCGTCTCTGTTGATAAAGACATTTTGAATGCCTTTGAGCATCTCTTCCGGCGGCTTCTGACCGTTATATTTTACGAGCGCAGGCTTGTAATCAAACAGATCAAGATGCGACGGCCCGCCCGCCTGAAACACATAAATCACACGCTTGGCTTTGCCGGGAAAATGCGGCCGTTTAGGAGCCAAGGGATTAGTTGATTGCTGGGCGGCAAAGAGGTTTTCGTTCAGCAGCGAAGTCAGCGCGACAGAGCCAAGACCTACGCCACAGTTTTTGAAAAAGTGACGACGGGTGATGAGCTTCTTGCCTTCAATCAGAATTTCGTCTTGAAAGTTCATAGGGTTACTTCCGTGTGATCGTCTCGTCCAAATTCAATAAAACCCGCGCCACCATTGTCCATGCTGCCACTTTGTGCAGGTCTACATCAGGTGGAATGTTGTCTAAATCCGCGGCTGAAACATACACCGCCATCGCGGTTTTGCCTTGAAAGTTTTCGTATTCTTTTTGCAGCATCGCCAGCAATTCCTGCTCTTCTAACTGATCCGGTTGGCGCGCCGTGCAAAGCTGAAAGGCGAAGCGCAGTTTCGACCGATCATCGCTGCCACCTTCCTTCCAGACACGCAACGCCAAGCCTTGCGCGGCTTCCATAAACAATTTGTCATTCAGCGTCGTCAGCGCTTGCAACGGCGTATTCGAACGAATGCGGCGCGGGCAGGATAGATCGGCATTCGGCGCATCGAACGTTGAGAGGCTCGGATACGGCACAGAGCGTTTCCAGAAGGTATACATCGCCCGGCGATAACGGTCTTCGCCTTTGCTGGTTTCCCATTTCATCGCGCCGCCAAATCCCAAGTCGAGCACTCCGTCAGGAATCGGAGGGAAGACCGGCGGGCCACCGATTTTATTGCTCAGCAAGCCGCTGGCAGCCAGCGACAAATCGCGAATCGTTTCGGCTTCGACGCGCAAGCGGGGCGCCCGCGTCAACAATTTATTGTAAGGGTCTTTTTCTAAAAGCTGCGGCGTGACTTTGGAAGATTGGCGATAGGTCGCGGACGTCACGATGAGTTTATGAATCGCCTTCATATCCCAATTCCGCAAGCCCAAATCCGCATTCCCATCACGCAGCGTGACCGCCAGCCAATCCAACAATTCAGGGTGCGATGGCGTTTCACATCTGGTTCCAAAATCTTCAGGCGATGCTACAAATCCGTTGCCAAAATATTGTTGCCAGATGCGGTTGACGATGACGCGTGCAGTCAGCGGATTCTCTTTAGAAATCACCCATTGCGCTAAACCCAAACGGTTGCGCGGCGCATCTTTCGGAAAAGGATTTAAGAACGAAGGCGTGTCAGGCGTGACCGTCTCACCCTTATTTTTCCAATCGCCGCGCTTAAAGATTTTCGTTTCGCGAGGCATTGAGCGATCTGCCAAAATCAAGGTAGTCGTGCTGTCAGGATAATCTTTCAGGACTTCATCAATCGCCATTTTCGCGTCGGCACTTTTCTCATCAATCGAAATAAAGTAACCCAAAATTTCGCGTTGCTGTTCCTTCGTACGCTGAGTAACAGGGATTGAAATCACGTTTCTCACCTTTGATGGCAATGGATCAAACGGCGGTGTTTCAGCCGTAGTCGCTGACAATCTAAATCTTCCGGTAATCTGTACGTTGCCCTGATTATGCGCCATCGTGAAGGTCAAATTCGTCCCGCCATCAAAGCCTACGGGCGTTTTTGCAGTGAATACAATTTTGCGATTTTGATTGCGTTTGACTGGCCCGGCATCGCTATTCCATCCGGTTTTCTGGTCTCCATCCAAGGCATTTTTTATCGGAGAATCAGGACGCTCGAAATCTGCCTGCGCCTGACTGAAAATTATTTTTTCTGATTTATCGCCATTGCTGGCCTCTACCGCGAATTCAGATAACGAAAGAGTTCCATCAGCCGAAACGCCCGGCCCGTTGCGGCGCAAGGTGGGATCAGTCAAAAGCTCCAACCGAAAGCCCGTGATATTTTTCAGGTCAGTTTTGGCTTTGACCGCAAACGAAGCATCACCGTAGCGATACGATTCGACGCGCACCGAACCATCATCGCAATACTCTTCGATCTTTGCGCGCGAAGAATAAAAGCTGTCAATTTTTAAGACTTCCCATTTATCTTCGTATTTGCGCGCCTGCGCTTCCCAGGCCTGCAAACGTTGATTCAAATCTACATCCTTCGCCAACAAATTATCTTGAATCTTTTCGATTTTTTCTTTGATCGCAGCACGTTTGGCAAAAACTTCCTGGCTCGGAACTTCTAAATACGGCTCTTCATCTGAATTAAAAAATGCGTAGAATTTATAATATTCATCGTGCTTGATCGGATCGAATTTGTGCGTATGGCACTGCGCGCAATTCACTGTCAAACCTAGAAACGCCTTGCCCATCGTGTCTACACGATCAACCAATCCCTCGACGCGAAATTGTTCAGGGTATACGGAACCTTCTTCGTTACGCATTGAATTGCGTAAAAATCCTGTCGCGATTTTTTGATCAAGTGTTGGATTCGGCAACAAATCTCCGGCGAGCTGTTCAGTCGTAAATTGATCAAACGGCATGTCCTGATTGAAGGCTTTGATGACCCAATCACGGTACGGCCAAATCGTACGCGCCTGATCTTTTTCAAATCCATTGGTGTCAGCATAACGCGCTACATCCAGCCAATGCCGCCCCCACAGTTCACCGTAATGCGGCGAAGCCAACAGGCGATCCACTAATTTTTCATACGCGTCAGGTGAAGCATCTGCAACAAATTTTTCAACTTCTTCGATCGTCGGCGGCAAGCCCGTCAAATCAAGGCTCAGGCGACGGATCAACTGTGTTTTTGAAGCTTCTGGTGAAGGCACAAGCCCGATCTGTTCGAGCTTCACCAGCACGAAATTATCAATCGGATTTCGGACCCAGGCTTTGTTTTTGACAGCGGGAATCGACGGGCTAACAGGTGGCACAAAAGCCCAGTGAGGACGGGTGTCAGGTGTCAGGTTTCGGGTGGCAGGAAGTTCAGGCTTCATCCCTATGCCCTCATCCCTTGCCCCTGCATCTATCCACTTTCGAATTAATTCAATCTGTTCAGGCTTTAACGGCTCACCGCCCATCGGCATTCTGGCTTCGCCGCCTTCGCCTAAAATTCGTTGCATTAAGCGGGAAGCTTTGCTGTTGCCTGGAGTGATCACTTTTAGGGCTAAGTTTTTTTCATCGAGACGCAAATCGGCTTGGGATATTTTTGCGCCGTGACAGCGTTCGCAATTGGCTTTGAAGATTGGTTGAATATCTCGAGCAAAATCAACGGTCTGTACTGCATAAGATTTCGCTTTCCAGAAAACTGAGCAAATGCAGCTCGCAAACATTACTAGAATTAGAATTCGCTTTATCATGTCAACCTCAAATGAATATCGCCACAACTAGACAATTTATTGTCACAAGAAATTATCCACTAAGGGACACGAAGTAGGAAAAAGTCTACGCGGTTACATAAAAATATTTTCAAAAGTTAATTTGGTTTTGGGTTTTTCTTCGTGTCCCTTCGTGCCCTTCGTGGATAATTTTCCCTTACCAAAGTTCATTACTCCACCTCAGGCAAAGCCCAACTAAATAAAATCCCGCCCATCGAACACGCCACGAACTGTCTTCCATTCACAGCATAGCTAATCGGCGAAGCGTGCGGGTCGCCTCCTGTTTGCGTTTTCCAAAGCAATTTTCCGGTTTTTGTATTCAACCCTAAAACATATCCATCCGTAGTCGTCGCGAATGTTACGCCGCCTGCGGTAGAAATTAAGCCATTGCCGAGACCTCCGGCATTCAATTTATAATCCCACATTTTCTTGCCGGTCGCCGGGTCAAGTGCCATCACTCCGCCCCAATCTTTTTCGCCAGGTGGGAAAAATTTTCCGCCCCAGTACGATTTTCCCTTCTCGAATTTTTGGTCTTCTTTGACGTAAATATTTCCTTGTTCTCGGTAGGTGAAAACAAAAAATCCAGTTTCAGGATCGAACGATGGTGATTGCCAATTCGTACCTCCGGTTAAGCTGGGATAGACCAGCGTTCCTTCATAGCTAGGCTCTTTTCCTGGCTCCAGGATTGGACGACCTTTTGCGTCTAATCCCTTCGCCCAATTTTGTCGCACGAATGGAGTCCCGAATAAAAATTCTCCGGTCTCACGATCCAATACATAAAAGAACGCATTACGATTCGCATGCAGCATGACTTTGCGCATTTTGCCTTTCCACATCATATCCACGAGCATCGGAGTCTCGTTCGCATCCCAATCAAAAACATCGTGCGGCGTGAATTGAAAATGCCATTTACGCTTCCCTGTTTTCGGATCGAGCGCGACTATCGAACAGGCAAACAAATTATCGCCTTTGCGCATATCGCCATTTAAATCCGGGCCGGGATTTCCAACCGCCCAATACACCGTATCAGTTTCAGGATCGTACGTTCCTGTCGTCCAAGTCGGACCTGCGCCGTTTTTCCAGCTGTCTCCTGCCCACGTTTCGTTACCGAATTCTCCGGGGCCTGGAATTGTCCAAAAACGCCACAGCCGCTTACCTGTCGCGGGATCGTACGCATCCACGAAGCCACGAACTCCAAATTCTCCACCCCCGTGTCCTGCAATAATTTTGTCTTTGATCGCCAGCGGAGCCATATACGAAAAATATCCATCCGCCGCCGAAGCCATTTCCGTTTTCCAAAGTTCGGTTCCGGTTTTCGCGTCCAGCGCGATCAAATGCGCGTCGCCCGAACACATAAACAATCGCCCATCCAACATTGCAAAACCACGATTTGGATTTCCCTGCACATCATGATTTTTCGGGTCTTTCGCTTGATATTTGTACGTCCACAAAGTTTTGCCGGTCGAGGCATCCAACGCATAGGCATAATTCGAAGAAGCTGTGACGTACATAATTCCGTCCACAACTAATGGCGTAGCCTGCATACCTGCGCCGCCCTGCGGTTGAAAAGTCCACGCGGTTTGCACGTTGGAAATGTTGTTGAGATTGATTTGCTTTAGCAGCGAAAAATGGTGTCCCTGATAATCGCCAAAGTAAGTGAACCAGTTGTTTGGTTCTTTTTTGGAGTTCACAATACGGTCGAAACTGAGTCCGCCTTTGATCGGCGTCAGCGCAGCTTTTGATAAATCCGGAGCTTTCAGCGATTTCAAATACGCGATTAAATTGTCCATGTCTTCGGCATTCAATCGCTTGCCAAAGTCCGCAGGCATGATGGATTTTTCAGCGTACTTAATTTCCGTGAGGTCTTTTTTCTTGAGCAAATGAAATTCTTCATCGCGTCCAAATAGCACCAACGAAAACGTATCTTCGGCGCGGCGCAATCCCTTAATAGCTTTGCCGTCTTTTGTTTTTACTTCAACAAAACTCGGTACATAACCTTCGCCGGAGCCAGGCTTCAAAATTCTTTTTTTCAATTCATCTACGCTCAAATTCCCAATCGTCGAAAGGTCATTCGCATAGCGGCTGCCTTGTCCGTTGACCATATGGCAACCCACACAATTCGCTTTAAAAGTAGTTTCACCAGCTGAAATATTTCCCGTAATTTTTTCAGCACTCGCGCCACTCATCGAACGCAGGAAGCTGACCATTTGCCAGACTTCATCATCTTTCAGCCCCGTCGCAGGCATCGCCGTTCCACTGATCCCATTTTTGATAACTTCAAAAATTTGCCCGTCTTCGTTGCCGCGTTTGAACGTACCCTTATTCAGCGCTGGCCCGCGACCGCCATCGCCTTTAGATCCGTGACAACCCGCGCAAACGGAATCGTACATCCGCTTGCCCGCTTCAATGGCTTCCGGTTTTCCTTCAAAAGGATTTTTCCCCGGCCCGTGTTGTGCATAAATTAAAATCGCGAAAGTACAGATAGTCAGTGCGGTAACTGCTAAAAATTTAAGCTGCTTCATTGATGCCCTCTTAATCTTGATGGATAGACTGACGCCTGCTGCGCCTGCTTACGAACGATGAGCGCAATGATAAATGACATCCTTAACAGACACCAGTAGAACACAGTAAATATTTGGAAATAAAAAAGTACAGAGAAACATTAAAACTTGCTGATAGACCGATATTTTCTTGAAATGATAGTAAGGGATTTTATCAGTATTGCGTGATGCGTAGCACAAAATCATTGATGTAAATATTTATTAATTTTAATTATTTGGGGGGTTGTTCCATTTTCATTGATGTGTTTATAATCGCCACCAGTTTAAGAACAAGGTTTAAATTGTATACCCCCTCCCTCACCTAAAAGTACGCTAGTGGTACGACTTGAAAATTCTTCACATTCTCACTTTTATTCCCCAGTGATATTGCCTGCTTCAAACTAGCGGCGAGGTGTCGAACTTATTAAGCTCCCCACTAGATAATTGTTGACCCAAATGGTAATTCAGTATGCATCTTTCTCCTGCCGCCTGTGCTTGATGTATAAAAACAGAATAATCCCCTGATTATTTTTAACTGAATGCCAATTCCCTTAAGTAAAAGCGAGAATTACATGAAAGTTTTAATCCCCCGGCGCTTTGCGCAACGTCACAGGTATGCTCATTTTTTTGTTTTGGTCTTATTTGTGATAGCTGTTGTCTGTACTTCAATTATTCATCAAGTATCAGCACAAATTACCACCGTTTCCCCCGGTTCCAATGTCAAACCAAATGATTTAGTAACGTTGATTGGTGCAAATCTTGTTACCACAACCGCATACGCAACTTCCACTCCTTATCCAACAACATTAGCTGGAACAACCGTTAAAGTGCGCGACTACAATGGCACCACAAGACTGGCTCCGCTTCAGTATGTATCGCCCACAGTGATTAATTTTTATATTCCTGTGGGGACAACGCCAGGAATAGCAAACATTACTGTTACCAGTGGAAGCCTCATTAACACCAAGTCAATCTTAATCGCAGGCACGGTAACTTCAACCCCGACTCCAACGCCCACTCCAACACCAACACCTACTCCGACTCCTACACCTACACCTACACCTACACCAACTCCCACTCCGACCCCGACTCCAACGCCAACGCCAACTCCAACTCCAACAGGCACAATGGTGACATATCTGACTACGATGAGGCCGGAGAGCGGAGTATCGTCGCTGGGTTCAGGGTCTTCGGCGTTGCGGCTGAGCGGAGATGAAAAATCTGCGCTCGTGAAGTTTTCTTATTCAAACCTCACAACACCTGTGACCAGCGCTCATATTCACGGCCCGGCAGATCCAGGCCAAAGCGGTAATGTCTTATTCGACCTTGATTCCGCGCCAAAGCTGGCAGACGGATCATTCCTCTGGACATTCACACAGGTTGGCACGGTGACAGCCGCACAGATTGTGCAGGCACTGAAGGCCGGGCGCATTTATATTAATGTTCATTCTTCTCGATATCCATCCGGCGAAATCCGCGGTCATTATGCCGTGGTCACTGGCACGCAAGCCTTTTCCCCCCCGCCTGCGCCGCCAGTGTTATCTGCCGCGAAACCAACTGCGAATGAAGCCGCGCGATTCCTGACGCAAGCCACGTTTGGCCCCAAAATGGCAGACATTACTGCCTTGCAAACCAAAGGCTATGACACGTGGTTGAATGAACAATTCGCGATGCCGATTCAATCGCATCTGGCTTATCTGGATGGATTAAAACAGTCCGAACCTACTCGTACACCATCCGAAGACGCAACCATCGAATCATTCTGGAAACAGGCAGTGCTCGGCAACGATCAATTAAGACAGCGAGTCTCGTTCGCGCTCAGTGAAATTTTTGTTGTGTCATTTATTTCCGGCTTGCAAAGCCAGTACTACGCGGTGTCCAGCTACGCCGATATGCTGAACAAAAATGCGTTTGGGAATTACCGGCAATTGCTGGAAGACGTGACCTTACATCCCGCCATGGGGCGTTATCTGGATCACGTGCAAAATGATAAAGAAGACCCCACCACCGGACGTTTGCCGAATGAAAATTATGCCCGTGAGGTCTTACAACTTTTTTCCACGGGGCTTTATAAACTTCATCCTGATGGAATCTTAATGCTGGATGCGAGCGGCCTTCCGATAGAAACCTACGATCAAAATGTAGTCAAAGGTTTTGCCAAAGTTTTCACTGGCTGGAGCTATGGTTCATTTTCCAGGATCGAAGATAATTGGAAATATCCGTTGCTGGAACCTTATAGCGGCCCCTTCTGGCGGGTGCCAATGGAGTCCTGGTCGGAGCATCATTCGACCTCATCCAAGTTATTACTTAACAGCGTGACATTGCCTGCCGGACAAACCGCGACCAAAGATTTGCAGGATGCGCTGAACAATATTTTCAATCATCCAAACACCGGGCCATTCATTGCGCGTCAGTTGATTCAACGCCTCGTCACGAGTAATCCAAGTCCGGGTTATGTCTTTCGCGTCGCGCAAAAATTCAACAATAACGGCAGCGGCCTGCGCGGTGATATGAAAGCCGTCATTAAAGCCATTCTGCTGGATTATGAAGCGCGAAGCACCGATATGTTAGCGCAACAAGGCTACGGCAAATTGCGCGAACCCATCGTGCGGATGGCGCAAGTTTTACGCACGTTCAATTTTTCATGTACGTGCGGCAAATTTCCGTTGTACTGGATGGAAAGCCCGGCCTACGCGCTGGGACAAAATCCGTGGCGGTCACCGAGCGTTTTCAATTTCTTTGAGCCGGGATTTAATCCACCGGGGACACTCGCGGCAGCTGGCTTAGCTGCTCCGGAATTTCAAATCGCAAATGAAGTTTCCATTACCGGAATTTCAAATTTTATGCGGAGTACGATTTTCACCGGCTTCAATTGGGACACCGCTTTACCACCGTTGTTGGGAGATTATTCAGGTTTTACATCCCTGGCAGGTAATCCCGCGCAATTGGTCGAACAGTTGAACCTTCTGTTGATGTCAGGGCAAATGTCAGCCGCGATGAAAAATACTGTTATTTCGGAAGTAAGTACGATGGCCGCCGACCCCGTTGCGAGGGTGAAGGAAGCCGCGCACGCCATCGTCAGTTCGCCGGAATATGCGATACAAAAATAAAAGTTCAGATTCCAAACTTCAGTTTGCCTAACGCCGCGCTTCGCTGGCGTTCCCACGCTGAAGCGTGAACTCTGAACGACATTTATCTATCTTTCTAAGGATTATAAAACCATGTCATCATCACGTAGAGATTTTCTAAAACATTCACTTTGTGCCAGCCTTGGCACTAGCAGCGCTGCGAGCATGCTCGGCAATTTAGCAATGACCGCAGCGGCGGTTCCACCCGTTCAGTCCACTGATTTCAAAGCTCTGGTCTGTATATTTATGTTCGGCGGCAATGACGGAACCAACACGCTGATTCCCTACAGCCAAACCGATTACAATGAATACGCTGCCGCTCGTACTACACTGGCTTTACCTCGTGCGAATCTGCTGCCGATTACGCCGACCACTACCGATGGCCGCGCCTTCGCATTGCATCCGAGCTTGTCCGAATTACAAACATTATTTGGACAAAAGAAATTGGCGATGGTGTCGAATGTTGGGCCGCTCAGCGCGCCGACTACACGCACTCAGTTTTTACAAAAATCAGTGCCGCTGCCGCCGCAATTATTTTCACACAGCGATCAGCTCACTCATTGGCAAACCGCCTGGCCGGATGAGATTCCGAAAACCGGCTGGGGCGGACGTCTGGCGGATGCGCTGAATGTCTTCAATCCCGGTTCACAAATTGCGATGTCAATTTCGCTCGCGAACGCCAACACTTTTCAGATTGGCAATAGTGTCCTGCCGCAAATTGTTGCCAGCGAAGGCCTAATAAAATTGTGGTATTACAACGAAGCCTGGAATTATCCCGGCACGAATATCACCAAAGCCATGCTGCAACAATCCAGCGCCAGCGCCTTTGAAACCAAATATCGTGAGACCTTCAAAAGCGCGATTGAAAACAGTACGCGCCTGTCCGGCGTACTCGCGAACGCACCCAAAACGAATACAGTTTTCCCTGACAACAAACTGGCAAAACAGTTGCAGATGGTAGCGAAATTAATTTCCGTCCATAACGAATTGGGACTGCGACGACAAGTATTTTTCTGTTCGATTGACGGGTTCGACACGCACGGCGAACAGCTCACAACGCAGAGTAATTTACTGCGTCAGGTTAGTCAGTCAATGGATGCATTTTATAAAACTACAGTTGAATTAGGCGTCGCGACGAACACGACTACGTTTACCGCGTCAGATTTCGGCAGGACGTATAAGAGCAATGGCAAAGGCTCCGATCACGGTTGGGGCAATCATCATTTTGTCATGGGAGGGGCGGTCAAAGGCGGAGACATTTACGGCAAAGTCCCCGTGCTCCAAGTGAACGGCCCGGATGATTCCAGCGAAGGCCGTTGGATTCCAACGATTGCGACCGACGAGTACGCCGCCACCTTAGCCAGTTGGTTCGGAGCCAGTGCTGGAGATTTGGCGACGATCTTTCCGAATATTGGAAGGTTTGCGCGACCGAATTTAGGGTTTATGAGCTGAAGTCTCTGGATTGCCAGCATCTTGCTGGCAATCGACCTTATGTTGGTAGCTTTCGGCTTACTAATAGAGTGGAATTTGTCCAAAAACTTACTTTTGTCGAAGTTGCGTTACCAATAAATCTCAACCAAACCTGATTCTGTTATGGCGTTATCTTTGGTAATCAATGGTAAATCCATTGATGAAGCAAAGGCAGTAATCATTTCGTCAAATGGGTCGTTATTAAAATTGTAACCTGTGCCAATTGCAATTATTTCAGGTTCGAGCGGAGCAACCCCAAAGGATTTTGTTTTTAATACCTGCATTGTCCAATCTCTAAAACCATTATTTAATTTGATTCGTTGTTTCTGCTCTAAAATTGCAACTTCCCACAAAACAATCACCGGAATATAGATAAAAGATTCGCCTCTAGTGGCTGATTCAAAAGCAGTTAATGCCTTATTTGACAGCGAAGAATGTTTGTTTAAAGTGAACCAGAGAAGCGAATGGGTGTCGGTGAGATAAACGGACATTTTTAGCTCTTTTCTAACTCTTTGGCTGAATTCTCAATGGCATTGAAGAATGATTGCGATATTTCCTGGCGAGCAATATCTAAATCATCAACCAAAATTTCGCCAAGTTTAGTTATATCAGCCAAATTTTCATCTTTCACATTTGGCTGATTAGGCAAAATAGTAATAAAAACTCGATGTGCGGTTTTTAAACTAACCGATTCAAGCAAATGAACTTTGCCCTTTTCATCAATCACAGCTTCGATGGTTTGCATCATAATTTAAAATTTTACTACCTTTCTTTTCCCTCGACAATCGCTTTCCCTTTTGCCGTCATTTCGCAGGGCTTCCTCTAGCTTCAATTTGTATCACAAACGCCTGAATCGTTCACATCAACTTCGTGCGGAAGATCAATAAGAACACAGCTCCCGCAATTCCGCTCACCATAAAAATAAATGCGAGGTTCAGCAAATATTGTTTTTCGGCAATCATCTTCGTGTAATCATCACGCAACTCGCTGGGCGAATTTAAATTCAATTCGGACACACTGGTCATCAACACTTTCAGGCAGTGATATAACGCAATCATCCAGACAACCAGCGGCAGCACAAAAATTAATTTCAGCACCGTATCAATATTTTCGGGAATGAATTTCGCAAAGCCTAGGATGCCGAGATAAATCCCCTGCAACGCGCCTAGACCCGTCATCAACGAAGTCGCTGCGCCGCGCAATGAAGCGGGTGCGTCTGTGACCAATTTGCGTCCATATTCCAACCACAAATCAGCATCTGGCGGCGTCGGTTCGCTTTCGCCTAAATCAATAATTTCGTCAGACATATTTCTCCTTCAGGCGTGCAGAAGTCGTTCCAACTCACTACGCGTGAAAACGACGCGACCTTCGGTGCAGGTGCGGCATTTCATCACGATCTGTTCCGGTACCGCTTCCCTTGAATTACCTGAAAACTCTCTGACCATAGGTGTCTGTAAAATGAGATCAGTTAGCTTAAATTCATTGTCGTGCTTGTACGCGCCATTACATTTCTTGCGGATTATTTGACTCATAAACAACACCTAATTCGTAAAAATTTATTGCTACCACTCCGGTAAATCATCACCCGTCGCCTCACGCCACGCCGCATCAAAACCGCCCCAGTTGGCGCGTAAGTATTTGAGGAGATTTAAGGCTTTCTCTGCTTCGATAGGTTTCCATTTCATAAAGCCACTTAAAGCAAATAAAACATAAGGAAATGCTTCATCATAACGTCTTGTTTCAGTTAATAAGATCCCTATCTGTTGGTGGCAATTGGCAATGCCAACTGGGTCTTGAAGATGTTTTAGGATACTCAATGATTTATGGTAAAAATTCCAAGCCTGTTCGTGATCGCCACGTTTTTGATGTGCCATCCCTATTTCCAGAAATACAATACCGATCCCATGGCGATTATTTTGATCTTCTTCTACTTTGAGTCTGCTCTGAAAAATATTTACTGCTTGCTTAAGCTCATCACGCTGTAAATGCAGTGAGCCAATTTGCCCAAGTGTTAAGGACGTATTACTAAAATCGCCTAGTTCTTTATAGATTACTAGCGCAAGGTAATATTGCTTTAAAGCTTCATCAAATTGTTCCTTCTCTTGGTAAGCAGTCCCGGTTTGGTAGATTGCGTTTGCTTCCACACCTCGATCCTCAAGCTCAATTGCATATAGACGTATTTTTTCGTATAAATCTAATGCTAGTTCATAATTGCTCCTTAACTGTGCAATCTGTCCTAAAGCTAATAATGATTTAACTGCCCCAAC